>WHTY01000026.1 GCA_009377475.1 Actinophytocola sp. | reverse complement strand
TCACGACCGCTAATCAGCGATCACGGAGGCTATCCCGCCAGCGCGAAGCCTTGGCGCCACGGGCGGTTCTCGCTGGTATCCGCCCACCTCCGCCCGCACCCAGCCACAACAGGCGCGTTCGACACCAGCCACCTAGGGCGTCGAGGCTGTCCAGAGTGGACACGTCGAGCCGCTCGTCCAGCGCGGCGAGGCACACCAACCGCCGGGTCGCCGCTGGCAGCGCGTCGAGTGCGCGCCGGATGGCGCGGCAGAGCCTGCCGTCGGCGGGCAACGCGGACGGCGGCGGGTCGATGCCGCTGAGCTGTGCCGGGGTGACGTGCGCGGCGAGTTCGGTCAGCGCGAGCGGATTGCCTTCGGCCAGGTCGAGGATGCCGCTGCTGAGGTCGTGCGGACACGCCCCGATGCGGTCGGTCAGGATGCGGTGCGCGGCGTCGTCGGCAACCGGATCGAGGAACAGCCACGGGACGTCTGCCAGCGTCTCGGCGACATCCGCGCCGACGAGGTCGGCGGCGAACAGCACGACCAGCGGCGCGACGTCGCTGCGGCGGGCGACGAAGGCCAGCGCGTCGAGCGACGCCCGGTCCAGGTCGTGGGCAGCGTCGACGCAACACAGCGTCGGCCCTTCGCGGGCTGCGGCGACCAGCAGCGCGTGGAGGGCGGCGTGCCGCGCCAGCGTAGCGGGCGGGTCGGAGTCGGACGCCGGGTCGAGCAGGGGGAGGAGTGCCGTCCGATGCCGCAGCGGCACCCGTGCGGCGAGGTCGCCGAGCGGCAGCAGGAGTTGATGCAGTCCGGCGTAGGGCAACGCCGACTCCGCCGGGGTGCCGCAGGCGCGTAGCACCCGGACGCCGTCGGGCGAGACGGCCGACCCAGCCGCCGCCTCGAGTAGTGCCGTCTTGCCGATCCCGGGCGCGCCGACGATGACCCGCGCGCCGCCCCGGCCGGTAGCGGCGCGGCGGAGCACGTCCTCCAGCGCGGCGAGTTCCCGCGCACGCCCCCGCAGCGGCGGCGAGTGCGCGGGCAGGATGTCCCCCTCGTGATGCGCCATTGGCACATTTTCCCGGTTGCGGGCGATCGTGAGAAGACCCTCATGTCCGGCATGGCCGGCGAGCGAATCTCGGTACCGTGCGCTGCTTATGGCTTGTCCGCCGTCCTAATGACGCGTCAGGACCGATTGCGCCGCATCACATACGTAGATGTCGTAGTCCCATTGTTGATATACCCGAAATGCCTGAATAACGTGGGTCGGAAGTGAGTGCGCTTCGAGATTGCCCACGGGCGAGAACTGCACAGGGCTGGAGGGTCGATGAATGGGTGGCGTGTCCTAGCGGCGGCCGCAGTGGGATTGCTGGTTACGGCGTCAGCGGGGAGCGGTGTGTCGGTCGCCGAGGAGGCAACCGGCACGGTGTCGACTTATGCCGAGGGGTGGCATTACGAGACGGTGACCCCGCTCATGGCGGAGGCGTGCGACGTCACCGAGGATGCCGCGCCCGCTATTCCAGCGCTCGGAACGAATCCGTGTTCGTTGCTGCCATCCTCCAGCGGAATCACCGGTCCAGCGTCGATCTTCGCCGCGGACACGCTCCAGGTGGCGCGGCTCAACGGAGTAAGTATCGCCGCCACGTATCTCCAACTCGACATGTTCGATGCGGCGAAGGGACTATCGGTGCTACCGGAGGGTGCGACGCTCACAGGTGGGGTACTCACACTCCCGGTCGCTCCGACGGAACTGTCGGTGCAGCAGAGCGACATCGTGATGGATGCGGCTCGCGATCCCTCGTTCTTGCCGTACACGGTGCTCGGGCTGATCGCGACGGCCGCGGGATTGGTCGGTGTCCCCGTTCCTGCCCTGCCGGTGCCCGTGCCACAGCTGCCCGTGCCGGAGCTACCGCTACCTGAGACGGCCGGAGCGCCTGTTGGCTATGTGGGAGTGGAGAACGCGCAGCTGGTGGCATGTCCGGTCGTGGCGGACTTCTTTGTCCCATCAGAGGCATCGCTGGATGAGCCGCCCGAGATCGACTGCGGTGCCGCGCACGCCGAGGCGACTTACCACGATGACGGGATTCAGCCGACCTTCATACTCGACCTGGACGGATTCGCGGACGTGTGGGGCGACGATGATCCCGCGATCGCGATCATTCCGTCGCCAGCGACGGCGGAGGCCAATGAATCCTGGATCGTCTCGTTCTGGGGTAAAGACAATCCCGATCCCATGGCACAGCCCATCGTCGCGAACCTGACCTACACCACGAAGAGCCGGGAACGATCGGGTGGATCGGCACCCATCGCGCTGGAGAATCGTCCCCGAGAACCCGTTGCCACGAGCGATAACCCACCACAGAGGCCGGCCGAGGTAGCGCCGACGGTGCCCGAGCACTCCACCGCTGTCGCTCACGGTGGCCCCCGGCAGACGGAGACCCCTGTGGCCGCACCCCCACTGTTCCGTATGGTCGGCTACGCGGTTCCGATCGCCTGGCTCTTTCCGCTGCTGCTTCTGGTCGGCTTCGCCGCAACGGGCCGCTCACTGACGAAGCCACTGGACCGGCGCTTGGCGCAGTGACCGAGTCGTCCCCTACGAAGTGGTGCGCGGGTACGAGCGGCCACGAAACGCGGCGATGGTGCGGACGTCGCGAGTCGCCCCGGTACAGTGGCGCCGTTCGGGTGACACCGCCGAGGGGAAGGGGACGTCGATGGAGCCGCGCGCGCCGCGCCACGAACCGCTCGCCTACGTCATGCGCGCTGGCATGGTCGAGAGCATCCACTACGGTTCCGCCGTCGTGGTGGACGCCGATGGCGCCATCCGTCACACCGTCGGCGACCCGGACGCGATCATGTACCCGCGCTCGGCGGTCAAGCCGATCCAGGCGAGCGCGATGGTCGGCTGCGGCCTCACCCTGCCCGCGGACCTGCTCGCGCTCGCGGCGTCCAGCCACTCCGGCGAGCAATGCCACGTCGACGGCACGCTGCGCATCCTCGCCACCGAGTCGCTGTCCGAGGACGACCTGCGGAACCCGCTCGGCTACCCGCTCGACGCGGGCGTTCGCGACAAGTGGCTCGCGGCGGGACGGCCGCCGAGCAGGCTCGCGCAGAACTGCTCCGGCAAGCACGCCGCGATGCTGGTGACGGCGCGTCGCAACGGCTGGTCGTTGGACGACTACCGCGACCCCGAACACCCGGTCCAGCGCGAGATCGCGTCGCTGTTGGCAGAACTGTCCGGCGAGAAGATCGCCAAGGTCGCCGTCGACGGCTGCGGCGCGCCGCTGTTCGCGATCTCGCTGACCGGGCTCGCCAGGGCGATCGGCGCGGTCGCCAGCGCGGTGGACGGCTTACCGCAGGCGGCGGTCGCCGACGCTATTCGCACGCACCCGGTGCAACTCGGCGGCAGCACCCGCCCGGTCACCGAGTTGATCAAGGCCGTGCCCGGTCTCATCGCCAAAGACGGCGCGGAGGGCGTGGCGGTCGCCGCGCTGCCGGACGACACCGCCGTCGCCATCAAGATCGCGGATGGCACCAGTCGCGCGCGGGACGTCGTCACCGCCGCCGCGCTCGCACTCGCGGGCGTCGATCCCACCGCGCTGGCCCCCGCGCTCGACGACGCGGGCGCACTCAACGGAGACGACGTCTCCGACGGCCTCCGACTCGCATCGTCCCTGATCAGGCGGTAGTTCGGCCCGATTGTCTGGTACGCGGCATTGCGTGTCACGGCGGGAACTCGATTCAGTATCAGGGGCCGGTTTACCCCGTCATCGCGGTAACGAACGCCGTCATTGTGGCGAGATAGCCCACGAGGCGAGCTGAAGGGTACACGAATGACAACGCAATCCTCGTACGTGATAGAGGCGACCGGATGGCACATCACCGAGGGTCACGCCGACTGGATGGACTCCGACGAGCCGTTGGCGAGTCGCGACGACGTCCGGGCCGCCTACCACGAGATGGAAACGCTGATCCGGCCGTTCGCGCAGTACCGAATTGTCGGACTACTGCACGACGACGTCGGCAAAACGGAATACACCCCGGTCGAAGGCGGCACCGGGGTGCGGTTGGTGATCTCCCCGCGCGGCATGTCGGTGGAGACCTTCGAGGTGTGCGTCGCCGACGAGATCAGCTACGGGCTGGTCGACTGCTGCGACTGCGGCACCTGCGTCGCGCCGAGCGACGAGAGCTGACTTAGCCGAACCACTCGGGTTCGTTGCCCGGCGTCCACTTGATGTTGCAGCCGATGCTGGGCACCTGGTCGCTGCTGATCGGGTCACCCGTGAGCAGCGCACGCACCGCGGCGTCCAGTTCCTCACCAGTCACGGCGACGTCGTTGCCGGGTGAGGCGGCGTCGAACCGGCCCCGGTAGACCAGGCCGCGCGAGTCGTCGAACAAGAAGAAGTCCGGCGTGCACGCCGCCTGGTACGCCTTGGCGACGGACTGGTCGGTGTCGCTGAGGTACCGGAACGTCCAGCCCCAGGCCTTCGCCTGCTCTGCCATCTTCTCCGGCCGGTCGTCCGGGTGCGACGTGACGTCGTTGCTGTTGATGCCGACGACGCCGATGCCCGACTCCCGCCAGCGGGACGCGGCCGTGCCGAACGCCACGGCGATGTGGCGCACGAACGGGCAGTGGTTGCAGACGAACGCGACCACCGTGCCGTGCTGGCCAGCACACTGCTCCAGGCTCCAGATGGCGCCATCGGGGTCGGCCAGCGCGAAGTCCGGCGCTGTCGTTCCGAGCGTGAGCATGGTTGATTCCACCGCCACCATGTGCCCGAGCGTACCCAACGCGGGTACTCAGTCGCCGAGGTCCCGCAGCCGCTGCGCGACGTCCTCCGGGCGGACGTCGTTGAGGAACACGCCCATCGCGGACTCCATCGTGGCGAGGTACTTGAGCTTGTCCTCGGCGCGGCGGATGGAGAACAGCTCCAGCCGCAGGTAGCTGAGGTCGCGATCGATGTTGACCATGGCCTGCTGCCACGCGGCGATGTAGGGCAACGGCGTGTCGTAGAGCCGGTCCAACCGCCGCAGCAGGTCGAGGTAGAGGTGGCAGAAGGCGTCGCGCTCCGCGTCGGACAACGCGGGCAGGTCGGGCACCTGCCGATGCGGGTAGAGGTGCATCTCGACCGGCCAGCGCGCCGCCGCTGGCACGAACGCCGTCCAGTGCTCGTTCTCCGCGACGATCCTGGTGCCCGCCTCGCGTTCGGTAGCAAGGACGTCGGCGAACAGGTTGCGCCACGTCCGCCTGCGATGCGACCGCGCGGCCGCCAGCATCCGCCGCGTGCGGGGCGAGGCGAACGGGAGGGCGTAGATCTGGCCGTGCGGATGCTGCAACGTCACGCCGATCTCGACGCCCCGGTTCTCGAACGGCACCACCTGCTCGACGCCCGGCTGAAGCCCGAGTTCGATGGTGCGGTCCGCCCACGCCTCGAGCACTGTTCGCGCCCGCGTCGGCGTGAGCTGGCCGAACGAGCCGTGGTGGTCGCTGGTGAAGCAGACGACCTCGCAGTGGCCGATGCCCGGCTGGCGGGGGACGAGATCCTCGCCGTCCTCCCCGTCCTCGCCGGACGCCGCCAGCTCGCCGACGTCGGCGGCCAGCGATGGGAACCGATTGTCGAACACCACGACGTCGTAGTCGCTGGCGGGGATCTCGGACAGCGCCCCCTCCCGCGAGGGACACAGCGGACACTCGGCGTCGTCCGGCAGGTGGGTGCGGCCCTGCCGGTGTGCGGCGATCGTGACCCACTCGTCGACGAGCGGGTCGAAGCGAAGTTCACTGCCGACGTTCAGCGGGGGCAGGTTCCTGCTGTCGGCCGGTCTCGCCGGGGAGTCACCGCCGTCGGCGTCGTCGTAGTAGATGAGCTGCCTGCCGTCGGCAAGCCGCGCCACGGTCTTTCTCATGGTCGGCCTGTTGTTGCTGGGTTCGCGGCCATGACGTCAGACCGTACCCGGTGCCCCCGACATCGTGTCCCGCGCTCACGACGCCGTGTCCCTCGCTCAGGACGTTGTGTTCGGCGGCGGGGTGCCGTGAAGGGCATCTTATGGGCATGTGGCGCCCATAAGATGCCCTTCACGGCACCCCCGGAACGTCGCCCGGTACGCCCGAGGTGAGACGCCGATCGCGGCGTGCAGGTGCTGGCGCAGCGAGACGGCGGTGCCGAACCCGGCCGCGACGGCGACCCGGTCCACCGGCAAGTCGGTCTCCTCAAGGAGCTCCCGTGCCCGCATGATCCGCTGCTGCGTCAGCCACCGCAACGGCGACAGACCCGTCTCCTCGCGGAACCGCCGGGTGAACGTCCGGACGCTCATCGCCTCGCACGCGGCCAGCTCCCGCAGCGTGATCGGCTGGTCGAGATGCGAGAGCGCCCACGCGCGGGCCGCGCCGGTGGACGTCTCCCGCCGCGACAGCACCGGGCGCGGGATGAACTGTGCCTGCCCGCCCTCGCGGTGCGGCGGCACCACCGTCGTGCGTGCGACGTCGTTGGCCACGGCCGCGCCGTGGTCGCGGCGCACCATGTGCAGGCACAGGTCGATGCCGGACGCCTCGCCCGCCGACGTCAGCACCGTGCCGGAGTCGGTGTAGAGCACGTCGGTGTCCAGTTCGACGTGCGGGAACAGCCGCCGGAACTGCTCAGCGGACTTCCAGTGCGTCGTGGCGCGCGTGCCGTCGAGCCATCCGGCGGCGGCGAGCACGAACGCGCCGGTGCAAATCGACGCCACCCGCGTGCCCGGCCGGATCAACGCCAGTGCCGCCGCGAGCGCTGGCCCAAGGCGTCCTTCCGTCTCGGTCTCGTCGAGCTCGTGGGTCGCGGGCACGATCACCGTGTCCGCCTTGGCCAGCGCCTCCGGCCCGTGCGTGACGGCGATGGGGAAGTCCGCGTCGGTGCGTATCTCGCCTGGCCGCATTGCGCAGGTCACGACGTCGTACAGCGGCGACCCGTCCTGACAGAAGGCGCGACCGAAGATCTGGTGCACGATGCCCAGCTCCAGCGGCATCACGCCATGGCGGACGAGAACGACGACTCGATGCATGGCCCGATTCTTTCACATGATGTCTGTCAGGCCACTCGTATCGGGCGGGCGACCCGGTCAGGCTGGAACACATGAACGTACTGTGGATCTTCGCTCACCCGGAGCAGTGCTCACTGAATGGAGCACTTCTCACGCACGGCCTTGACCAACTCCGACAGCAGGGCCACGACGTCGGAGTCTCCGACCTCTACGCGATGGGCTGGAACCCGGTCGCGGACGCCCACGACGTCGCCCATGACGTCGGGGACCGGTTCATCGTCGGCGCGGAGCAGGAGCGGGGCTACCGGCACGGCACGCTCAGCGAGGACATCCGCGCCGAACACGCCAAGCTGGCCTGGGCGGACGCCGTCGTCCTGCAGTTTCCGCTGTGGTGGCTCGGTCCGCCCGCCATCCTCAAGGGCTGGTTCGACCGCGTGCTGGTGCAGGGCTTCGCGTTCGGCGTCACCGGCCCGGACGGTCGCACCCGGCGCTACGGCGACGGCGGCCTCACGGGCAAACGCGCGCTGGTGATCACGTCCGTCGGCGCGCGCCCGTCCAGCTTCGGCCCGCGCGGCATTCACGGCGACGTCGACCACGTGCTGTTCCCGTTGCTGCACGGCACGCTGTTCTACACCGGCATGGCCGCGTTGCCGCCACTCGTCGTCTACGGCGCCGACCGCATGGACGACGACGGCTACCGCGCGCTGCGACCCGAACTGCGGCATCGATTGGCCACGCTGTTCACCGCGCCGCCGCTGCCGTTCCGGCACGAGGACAGCGGCAGCTACGACGACGACCTGGTGCTGCGTCCCGGCCTCTCGGCGGGACAGACCGGGCTCGCCGTGCACTATGGCGCTACAGCCGCTGATACATCACGTGCAGCCCGACGTAGCCCTTCTCGGGGTGATGGAAGGCTTCCGGCACCGTCGTGAGGATGCTGAACCCGAGCGAGAGCCACAGCTCCACCGCGCGGGTGTTGGTCTCCACGACGGCGTTGAACTGCATCGCCCGGTAGCCGTCCGCGCGGGCCCGCTCGATGGTGTACTCCGCGAGCCGCCTGCCGACGCCCGCGCCAGCGTGGTCCGGGTCGACCATGAACCCGGCGTTGGCGACATGGGAGCCGGGGCCGGGCTGGTTCGGGTGCGTCTCCGACGTCCCCACCACCCGGCCGTCGTCGTCCACGGCGACGATCGTGCGCCCCGGCGGCTCGTGCAGCCAGCGCGCACGCGCGGTCGCCTCGCTGACGTCGGGTTCCCAGGTGAACGTCGTGCCGTCGGCGATGAGCCGCCGGAGGAACCGCCAGATCTGGGGCCAGTCGTCGGCCGTCGCGTCCCGAAACCGCATACGTCCAGCCTGTGCCGCCACGGTCGCGGACGCAATGGATTTTCGCGCTGGTCACAGCGTGGCGAACGCGCGCTCAGCCGACTGCATCGTCGTTCCGTTCCCCTTGGAGTTCGGCCAGGTAGTCGTCCAGTCGCTCGAAGCTCTCCTCCCAGAACGGCCGGTACCCGCCGGTCCACTCGAACGCGGTGCGCAGTGGCGCCGCCTCAAGACGACAAGGTCGCCACTGCGCGTCGCGCCCCCGAGTGATGAGTCCGGCGCGTTCCAGCACCTTCAGGTGCTTGGACACCGCGGGCAGGCTCATGTCGAACGGTTCGGCCAGCTCGTTCACGCTCGCCTCGCCCTTGGCGAGTCGCGCGAGGATCGCGCGACGTGTCGGGTCCGCCAAGGCGGCGAAGACGGTGCTGAGTTGATCGCGAACCATGACGAACCACCTCGTCGATTGATCGATACGTGCGGATCGCCGCCTGTCACGCCTCGCCGTGGATGCGGTATCGGAGATGGGTGATCGCGCTGGACTCGACCACTTCGACCGGCCGCAGTTCGATGCGACCGGCACCGAGGTTGTCGAACAGTTTCTTGCCGCCGCCAAGCAGGACCGGCACCAGGTGGATCGAGACCTCGTCGACCAGCCCCGCCGCGAGGTACTGCTGGATCACGTCCGCCCCGCTGACCTATCGGGGTCGTGTCCAGGTTGAACGGACGGTCGCTGGCCTGCACAACCACCCGATCCTGCGCCGCGTGTTCCACGGCTACGCGCTGCTGTTCCTGCTCGTCTCACAGAAGGTGTCCCGCGACCAGGAGTACGAGGCCGACGCCGCCGCTGCTCGGCTGACCAGCGCCGACGCGCTCGTGTCCGCGCTGCGAGAGCTGCCAGTGCTTGACGCGGCGTGGGACCACTATCTGGCGGGCTACGTCGGCTGGGCCGCCAACGCCGGAGTCCGGCCGCGCGCCGTCGTCGGTGGCTTCCAGCGGATGCTCGCCGACGACGCCCGCGCCGAGACGCTGTCCCAACTGCGCGAGGAAGACCCGCAGGAGAAGCCGTCCCGCTTCGACTCGCACCCGACGTTCGCCCAGCGCAAAGCCGCCCTCGCGGACTTCCGCCCGTCGCAGCACCCCGCCGACCACCGGCCCGCGACGGCGTTGCTCGCCAACGCGGACGACGTCATGGAGCGCGCCACCGAGGCGATGCTGTCCGGGAACCTGACGTCGATGCCCGCGCTGCCGTGGGAAGAGATCACGCCACTCGCCGGGCAGGCCATGGTGCGGCCCGGCGCGACGCAGGCGCACCAGGTCGCCACGTCACTGCTGGGGCGGGAGGCCACCATCGACGGCGTCATCGCGCTGCTCGACGACTCCACCCGGTTCGCCAGCGCCCTGACCGAATCCCTCGGCGAGACCGTCGAAGCGGACACGGCCGCCGCGCTGCTGACCATGGCGGTGGACGCCTACCTCGCCGCCGCCGCGGTGACGTCCGGCCGCCTGTCCTGGCAGCTCAACTGGGGTGGCGACGTTCAGCTGATCGACTACGCCGGGTCCGTTGTGGACTTCGGCCCTGCCGTGCGCGCCGCCATCGAGAACTCCGATGTCGCGGCGCTGCGCACCCAGCTTGGCAAGGTGGGTGTGCCGGGCGACGCGGGCATCGAGAGCAGCCACGCGCTGGTCGGTTAACCCGGTCGGTCCGTCCCGAACCGCATCTCGAAGTCGGTGAGACCAATGCTGGCCAGCGGTTTCCGGCCGTGCAGGTACCCGAGCGGGCCATCGACGTTCACCCACCACGACGAGCGCACCAACGTCGGCTTGCCCGCCGCCCGCATCGGACTGCGCAGCGGGCCGCGCTGGATCACCGCGAACGCCGAGGGCACCTCGATCGGCACCGTCGTCATCGGCACGAACGCCGCGCCCGCGATCGGGCCGTCGTCGCCGTGCGCGGTCGCGGTGATCGCGCGACCGCTGCGCCACTCGAACTTCGCCATGTCCTTCGGGATGCGCCACAGCTCCCTGCCGCCCGCCAACGACGTCTCGCTGTCCACCCAGATGTGGGTGATCGACGCCGCCGGTTTCGCGCCGTCGTACACCGCGACCGTCGCCATCAGCTCGCGGTAGGACAGCATCCCCGGCTCCTGGTAGTCCACCCATGCGGTGACGACGAAGCCGCTGCCAGCCACGCTGATCGGCTCGACGTCGTCGGGTAGCGTGGGCAGCTCCTGCTCGGGCAGCCGCCACACGGACACGAAGGCGTCCCCGCACAGGGTCCACGGTTCTGGCGGGTACTGCTGGTGCGTCATGCCTGCTCCGCCTTCTTCGCGCGTTTACGTCCTGTGACCGGGGTGATCGGCAACCGTAGCGCGCCCGGCGCGGAGTCGGGAACCGTCGGGCGGATCGGCGCGATCGGCGCGATCCGCCGGTACGCCTCGCCCAGCGGCGGGCGCGGGTCCGGTTCGCCCTTGTTCGGCCAGAACGCCAGCGCCCGCTCCGACTGCGCGGTGATCGTCAACGACGGGTTCACGCCGAGGTTCGCCGAGATCGCGGAGCCGTCCACCACGTGCAGGCCCTGGTAGCCGTAGAGCCGTTGGTACGGGTCGACCACGCCAGTCTCCGGCGAGTCGCCGATCGGGCAGCCGCCGATGTAGTGCGCCGTGGACGGCACGTTCACGATGTCCATGTACAGCCCGAGCGCGTCGCCGTTGATCTTGTCGGAGTAACGACGGTTCGCTTCGTGCCCGATCGGAATCCACGTCGGGTTCGGCTCGCCGGTGCCCTGCCGGGTGGACAGCCGATGTCCGAACAATCCGCGTTTGCGGAACGACGTCAACGAGTTGTCCAGCGACTGCATCACCAGCAGGATGATCGACCGATCGGACGCACCGCGCACATTCAGCGAACGCAGGAACCGCAGCGGATGCGCGATCACCGACAGCACGAACCGCAGCGCACGCAGCTTTCCGCCGTCGACCATCGGCGCGGACAGCGGGAACAGCGAGTTCTGCCCGGTGCCGTAGTGGCACACCTCGATGTGGGTGTCCACCTCCGGGTGGATCGACGACGTGATCGCGATGCCCTGCGCGAAGTCCCGCCGGGTGCGGCTGGACGACACCAGGATCGCCTCGGAGTTCGTGCGGGTCAGCTCGCCCAGCCTCTCCGAGAGGCGAGGCAGCCGCCTGGTGTCCTTGAGCTGGTGCAACAGCTTCTGCGTGCCCAGCGCCGCCGCCGAGAAGACCACCTGCTCCGCCGTGTAGCGACGTCGTTGCTTGCGGACGACGCTGCCGGATCGCTCGGTGACGACCTCGTAGCCTCCGCCGTCCAGCGGCCGGACGTCGGTCACCGTGGCCATCTCGTGCACCCGCGCGCCCGCCTGCTCGGCCAGGTACAGGTAGTTCGTCGTGGTGGTGTTCTTCGCGTTGTGCGGGCAGCCGGTGAAGCATCGCGCGCAGTGCACGCAGCCGGTGCGCTCCGGGCCAGCGCCGCCGAAGTACGGATCCGGCACGGTCTTGCCCTCGGTCTCGCCGAAGAACACGCCGACCTGCGTGGGGTGGAACGTCTCCGCCACTCCCAGCTCCTCGGCGACCTCCCGCAGCACCTCGTCCGCCGGGGTGAGACGCGGATTCGTCGTCACGCCGAGCATCCGTTTCGCCTGGTCGTAGTACGGTGCGAGCTCGGCACGCCAGTCGGTTATGTGCGACCACGCCGGGTCGGCGTAGAACTTGTCCAGCGGCTCATACAGCGTGTTGCCGTAGATGAGCGAGCCGCCGCCGACACCCGATGCGCTGAACAGCGCGACTTTGCCGAGCCAACTGATCCGCTGCGTGCCGGTCAGTCCCAGCCGTGGTGCCCAGATCGACTTGCGCAGGTTCCAGTTGGACTTCGGGTAGTCGTCCGGCCGCCATCGACGTCCCGACTCGAACACGCCGACGCGGTAACCCTTTTCGGTGAGCCGCAGCGCGGACACGCTGCCCCCGAAGCCCGAGCCGATGACGAGGACGTCGTAGTCGTGCGTGGTCACGCTGCCTCCAAGAGCCGGTAGTCGTCGGGATCGAGGGTGCGGGTGGCCAGCCGGTAGGAGCTGACCGTGCCGGGCCAGTTGTTGGTGATGCGGCCGTGCTCGTTGCGGTACCAGCTGGAGCACATCGTCCACACCGAACGGTTGAGCCTTGCCTGGAGTTGTTCGTCGAACCGCCTGGCGATGTTGGCCTTGACGTCCATCGCGGGGGAGCCGCTGCGAGCGAGCAGCCGCACCGCCTTGCCGATGTAGCTGGCCTGGCACTCCAGCATGTAGATGATCGACCCGACGCCGAGGTTCGTGTTGGGGCCGTACATGAGGAACATGTTCGGGAAGCCGGGCACGGTGATGCCGAGGTAGGCGTGCGCGCCCGTGCTCCACTCGTCGGCGAGCTTGCGGCCGTCGAGTCCGTGCACCGCCATCGGCCCGAGGAACTCCGACGTCTTGAAGCCGGTGCCGTAGATGATGACGTCCGCCTGGTGCAGCGTGCCGTCCGTGGTGCGGATGCCGTCCGGCTCGACGTGCGCGATGCCGGTCGTTTCCAGGTGGACGTTGGGCTGGCCCAGCGCGGGGTAGTAGTCGCCGGAGAACAGGCCCCGCTTGCAGCCGGGTTCGTAGTCCGGGGTGAGCTTGGCGCGCAGCCGCTTGTCCGGCACCTGTCTGCGCAGATGGAACCGCGCGATCGCCGCGAACAGCGGACGCATCTTCGGGATGTCCACCAGTGACAGCGCGAGCACTTCGCAGAGCAACCAGAACGCGAACCGTTCGACGACCCGGGTGAACGGCAGCTTCCGGAACATCGTGTGGTGCCACTGCTTGTAGACGACTTCGGGGCGCGGCAACACCCAGGGGGCGGAACGCTGGAACACCGTCATGTGCTCGACGTCCGGCTGGATCGCGGGCACGAACTGCACTGCGCTCGCCCCGGTGCCGATCACCGCGACGCGCTTGCCGCGTAGGTCGACCGAGTGATCCCACTCGGCGGAGTGAAACGACGGCCCGTGGAAGGTGTCGATGCCGTCGATGTTCGGCAGCGCGGGCCGGGAGAGCTGTCCGGTGGCGGGCACGAAGACGTCCGCGGTGTGTTCCTCGCCGGTGTCCGTCGCCAGCCGCCACTGCGCGTTGTCGAAGGTGGCCGAGGTGACCTCGACGCCGTAGCGGATGTGGCGGCTCAGGTCGTTGTCCTTGACGACGCGCCGGATGTACTCCTTGATCTCGGCCTGCGGCGAGAACCGCGACGACCAGGTCGGGTTCGGCTCGGTCGAGAACGAGTAGTACGGCGATGGGATGTCGCAGGCGGCGCCGGGGTAGGTGTTCTCGCGCCACACGCCGCCGATGTCGTCGCCCTTCTCCAGGATGACGAAGTCGTCGAATCCGGCGCGTTTGAGTTCCAGCGCCATGCCGATGCCGCCGAAGCCGGTGCCGACGATCGCGACCGACGGGCCTGTCGTGCTACTCATGCGTTAACCGTAGCCGCTGGTCCTGGCGATGAGCAGTGATGCGCGGACACAAAATCCATACTTTCGGCCAACTTCACGCGGGTCGGGGTGCCGCTGGCGCCATACGCGGATCCATAATTTCGGCCATGGTGGAACACGCTGCGGCCTCAGTGCGCGAGTGGGACTTCCCGCGCAGCGCCGCGAGCGTGCTGCTCATGACTCGCTTCGCCGCTGAGCACGGCGTCGGGCACGAGGACATGCTGCGCGGCGCGGCCCTCACACTGGCCGACGCGCAGGACCCGGACACGCAGATCGACGCGCACCAGGAACTCGCCGTCGTCCGCAACCTCGTCACCCACCTCGGTGGTGAGCCGGGGCTCGGGCTGCGGGTCGGTTCGCGCTATCAGGTGACGACGTTTGGGATCTTCGGGTTCGCGTGCGTCAGCAGTCCGACGTTGCGCGACGTCATCTCGTTCGCGCTGCGGTACTGGGATCTGAGCTTCGCGTTCGGCATACCCGAGGTGGAGATCGGGGACTTCGAGATCAGGATCGAGCTGCACGACGACGCGGTGCCCGGCCAGCTCCGGCGGTTTCTGGTGGAGCGCGACCTTGCCGCGATGTACACGATCATGAACGACCTGCTGCCGATGGGCGTGCCGATCCGTCGGCTGGAGTTCGCGTTCGAGCCGCCCGCGTCGGTGGCTGAGCAGGACGAGTACCGGGCGGTGTTCGGGGTGACGCCGGGGTTCGGCTGCCCGGCGAACGTGTCGACGTTCGACGTCGCCTACCTGGACAAGCCGTTGCCGCAGGCCAACGCGCAGACCGTGGCGATGTGCGAGGCGCAGTGCCGTGAGCTGGTGGCGCGGCGTCGGGCGCGCACCGGCATCTCCCACGACGTGCGGGAGCGGCTGATCAACCTCGGCGGCACGGACACCGGGATGGACGCGGTAGCGGCCGAGCTGAACATGAGCACCCGGACGTTGCGGCGCAAGCTCGGCGAGGCGGGCACCAGCTATCGGCTGCTGCTGGACGAGGTGCGGGAGGCGCTGGCGGAGGAGATGCTGGCGACGGGCGCGCTGTCGGTGTCCGACGTCGCCGTCCGCCTCGGCTATGCCGAAGCCACCAGCTTCATCCACGCCTTCAAACGCTGGAAAGGCGTAACCCCAGCCGCCTACGTCCGCCCCAGGCGGGCGTAGGCGTGCGGCGCCCGCGCGAGTCTCACCTTATTCTGCGCGAGTTTCACCTTATCCGCCGCGAGTTTCACCTTGGCGGGCGCGAGTCCCCACTTACGGTGCCGCGAGTCCCGACGTACGGGGGCGTGAGTTCCGACTTCCGGTCTGCCGAGTTCCGACGTGGCGTCAGGCTGGGTTGTTGGTCTCCTCGACCAGCCAGTCGAGGTACTCGGCGCTGCCGCCTTCGATCGGCGTCGCGATGATCTCCGGGACGTCGTAGCTGTGCTCCGCCTTGAGGTGGTCGGTCAGCGCGCGCACCCGGTTCGCGACCGTCTTGATGTCGACGCGCCACTCCTGCTCGGTCTGCACCGCGCCGTCCCACCGGAACACGCTGGTCAGCGGCCCCACTACCTGCGCGCACGCGCCGAGGCGGCGCTCGATCGCGCTTGAGGCCAGCGCCGTGGCCGCAGATTCGCTGTCGGTCGTCGTGGACACGATCACGTGGTCAGCAGGCATACGTCGAGGGTAACGGTGCGGCGAACCCGGAACACGCGCTACCGGAAGTCGGAACATGCGCGACCGCAACGCGGGACTCGCGACCCCACAACGCGGGATTCGCGGCGAACAAGGTGAGATTCGCGGCGGATAAGGTGCAACTCACGCCAAACAAGGTGCAACTCACGCCAAACAAGGTGAGACTCGCGGCGGATAAGGTGAGACTCGCGGGTTAGCGGAGGGCGTCGGAGTGGTAGCGGACGCTGGGGCTCCACAGGAAGAAGCTGTCGACGCCCGCGTCCGCCGCGCCGGAGATCTGTGCGGCGACCTGGGCGTCGCCGTACGTCACGCCGAGGCTGAAGTCCTGCAGCCACGGGACGATCTCCGTCCCGGTCCCGCGCACCTGCCGCTTGAAGTCGCGCAGCGAGCGCCGAACGATCGGATACGGCTGCGAGTTCGGGTTCGCGACGTCGTACTCACCGGTGTTCCAGTGCGATGGGTACACCATCGGCGCGAGGTAGTCGACGTGCTCGGCCATCATCGGGATGTCCTGCGCGATCTCGTGCGGCCGCGTGGCCGCTATCCCGAACACCGCCGCGCTCTGGTGCGCGCCCGCCGAGCGCACCGGCTCGCGGCTCTCGCGCAGGAATCCCGCCACCGACACGTGCGGCTTCGTCTCCAACCCGGGGAACGCCATCCAGGCCAGATCGCCGTCTGGCCTGCGGATGTAGTCGTACATGATCCCGTCGAAGCCGAGCTCCGCCGCCTCGGTCGCGAGGTCGATGTTGTATTGGCGCACGTTCTCGTGCGCGAAGTTGGTGAACGCGACCGGCCCGTACTTGCTGGCGTACGGCTGCCCGCCCGGCTGCTGGATGACCCAGTCGCGATGACCCTGCCGCCACGCCCACTCCGCCAGCGTTGGGTCGCGGAAAGCGACGATCCTGCCGACCACGCGAATGTCCATGCGGTGCAACTTCTTCAGCGCGGCACGGGCGTCGTAGATCCCGGCGTTCGCGCCGGACCGTTTGGCGAGCGGCACTTGCGAGTCGTAGCCGACGACGCCGTCCTCGTCCTTGATGTCGAGCTGAACGGCGTTGATGAGGCCGCGTCGCGCCATGTCGAGGACGTCACCGCGCAGCCCGTCGTGCGCCCACGCGTGCGCGGTCACGTGCACCGCCCTGATCTTCGGCGTGGTGACCGAGCCGCTGATCGTTTCGGACGTTTCGTTGCCCGCGGCGTCGGTGGCGACGACTGTCGCGTCGGTCGGGACGGACGGCAGGTCGGCTTCGAACGCGCCGTCCTGGCCGAGCGTGACGTCTTCGCCGTCGATGGTCAGCCGATCGGCCCCCTCGGTTTGGCCCGTCACGGTGACGCCGTCGCGGTAGGACGTCGCGGCGGGTAGCTTGTCGACGTCCAGCGTGGGCGGCGTGGTGTCCACGGTGAAGGTCCGGCTGCCGGTGCGGGACGACTTGAGGAACCCGAACATCCCCGACGCGGGGAGTTCGGCGGCGAACTGGTGCTCGCCGTCGTCGAGCTGTTGCGGCCGATACACCATGGCGGAGCCGACGACACTGCCTCGAACGGGCTCACCGTCCACAGTCACGGTCATCGGGCTCGGATCCTGCCCGCCGGTCTCGACGCGAATCTCCAGATTGGACAGTCCGGCCGCCCCGATGACGCCTGCCGGAAGCCCGGACACGACGAGTGTCGGTTGTTCCGATGTCACTCCGCTGACGGTCACTGACGTGAGTATCACAACCACGATCGCTAAGACGGCGAGTAGCCAGCGCCGAGAAATGCGAAGTTTGGTCACCGGTTCGTGCACCCCCGATCGTGTGTGACGTGTCTCTACTATCACGGCTGTCGGTGGCGCTGTCGCCAAGATTCACTCAAATCGATCAGTGACTGAACCGATGCATTCCGTAACCTGATCTGAATGACGATCGGAGCGCGTCACGCGGCGATAACAGTCGCGATTGGACTGTTGGGTGTGGTGCTCGGCGGGTGTGGCGCGCCGGTGTCGGGGACGGAACACAGCACGACGGAACCGGTCGCGTCCAGCACGTCGTCACGGCCCGCGCCCCGCACCACAACGACCACCACCGCGCCCCCAACCCCAGACCCGGCGGAGGTCGACGCGAACGAACTCGGGCTCGTCCCGGTGCTGATGTATCACCAGCTCACGCCGAATCCGGTCAGCGAGTACGACCAGACGCCCGCAGAGTTCCGCGCCGAACTGAAGCGGCTGTACCGCGAGGACTACCGACCGGTGACGGCGGCGCAGCTCGTGTCCGGCGACATCGACCTGCCCGCTGGCACGCACCCGGTCGTGCTGACCTTCGACGACTCCACCGCGAGCCAGGTCCGCATCGCCAAGGACGGCGACCCGAAGCCGGACACCGCGCTCGGCATCCTCACGGCGTTCGGCCAGCAACACCCGGACTTCAATTCCACCGCGACGTTCTACGTCAACGCCGATCCGTTCGCCGGGGACAGGCGCGCGCTCGCGTGGCTGCACGACAACGACTACGAGATCGGCGCGCACACCAGCACGCACGCCAACCTCGGCTCGTTGGGCAGCGCGGACGTGCGACGCGAGTTGGTCAGCAACATCAGCGGCATCAAGGCCGTCGCACCGGGCGCGAACGTACGGACCATGGCGCTGCCGCTCGGCATCTTCCCGAACGATCGCGGGCTCACGCGTCGTGGCAGCTGGAACGGCCAGTCCTATCGCTTCGACGGCGTCATGCTCGTCGGCGCCGAGCCTGCGCCGTCACCGTTCGCCGGGCTCGACGGCGCAGGCGTCCCCCGCATCCGTTCCGGCGAGGGCAGGGTGAAGTTCGACTCCGCCTACTGGCTCGACTGGCTGGCCAAGCACCCGAAGCGGCGCTACACCTCCGACGGGCAGCCGGACGTCGTGTCGTTCCCGCGCCGGATGGCGGACGGCCTGGTCGATGACCGGGGAGCGGAGCCGAACCCGTACTGATCGCGCCGGGGCGCCGCCCGGGCGTCCGCGGAGCGAGGCGGCGTTACTCCCGTCGCAGCGACGGCTTGCCCAACAGCGTGGCCACCACCTGCGCGATGCCCGCCGCGTCCAGCGAACACGCCCGCAGCAGGTGGTCACGGGAGGCATGCGGCAGGAAGCGCGGCGGCAGCGCGTGCGTGACGACCCTGGTACCGGACCCGGCCGCCGCCAACGCCTGCGCGAGCCGCGCGCCGAGCCCGCCGATCGCCGTGGCCTCCTCGACCACGACGACCATGCGATGCCCAGTGAGCAGCTTGATCAGCGCAGGATCGGCCGGAACCGTCCACAGTGGATCCAGCACGGTGGCGGCGACGTCCCGCAGGGCCAGCGACTCCGCTGCCGCCAGGCACGCCTGCGCGAGCGCGCCGACCGTGAGCAGCACGACGTCCGGCTCGCCAGCCTCGCGCAGCACGTCACACGGACCGGCGCGGCGTGCGGCTGGGACGTCGAGCGGTGCGGGGCCGGGCGGATGCCGCAGCACCGTCGGCCCGGCGCCGCGATCGATCGACTGGCGCAGCATCTCCCGCAGCCGCACGGTGTCGCGCGGCGCGCCGAGGCGCAGCCCGGGAATCGCGGCGAGGACGGCCGGATCCCACACGCCGTCGTCGCCGTTTCCGGTCACCCCGGCGTGGTCAAGCACCACCGTGACCGGCAGCCGGTGGCGCGCCACGTCGGCGAGCAGCCGATCGAACGCTCGGGGCAGCGCGTCAGCGCGCATCCGGACGATCGGACGCGTACCGCCCAGCGCGAGCCCGGCCGCCGACGTGATGGCGTGCGGCTCCGCGCTGCCGACGTCGAACACGCGCTCGGGATATCGGCTCGCGAACTCGCCGACACCGTGGCCCGCCGTCACGCACACCACGTCGTCGCGGCCAGCGCCGATCGCCGCCAACTCGGCGTCGAACACCGACGTCCACGTCCTGCGGGCGCGGGTGCGTCGCCGCCTCGTGGTGTGCGGCGGCACGGCGGCGGCTGCCGATTGCGGCTGGTGGGTGACGCAGTGGACCAGGACAGGACGACCCACCGTGGCAGCGCGCCGCAACGCGCGTTCCAGCGCGCTCATGCTGTGGCCGTCGATCGGTCCGATGTAGACGATGCCGAGGTCGGTGAACACGTTCGTCCGCAACGGCTTTCCCTGCCGCTGCGCCGGGATCTGGCTCGCCGCGAGCCCGGCGGCCGCGCGCTTCAGCTCCGCGAGGTGCCGGGCGATCCCGCCTGGCACCGAGGTGTAGGCGTTGCCGTCGTCGTTGAGCACGATCACGACCGGCCGCGTGGGCGCCGAGCCGATGGCGTTGAGCGCTTCCCAGCTCAGGCCGCTGGTCAGCGCGTCGCCGCCGATGACGGCGACCACCCGTCGTCGGCGGGTCGTGCCGCGCACGGCGAACGCTTTCGCCAGCCCGTCGGCGTAGCACAGCGGCGCCGCCGCGTGCCCGTGCTCGCTGACCTGCTGCGGTGCGCCCGCGGGCCGTTCGGGTTGCTCGGCGGTGCCGGTCAGGATGCCGCGCGCCGCTGCGGCGTGCCGCATGTCGAACAGCAGGACGTCTTTGGGTGCGGTGAAGATCCGGTGCACGGCGAGCGTCAGCTCGACGGTGCCGCCACCTGGCTCGGCGCGGGTGTCGATGAGGTGGCTCCTGGCCTCGCTTGCCAGGCGCGTCACCTCGGCGTCGGAGAGCCCGCGCAGGTCGGAAGGTTCGTTGACCTGGGACAGCAGGGTGTCGCCCTGGCTGGTCACAGTCCACCGCCAATCAGGAAAAGGGTGATCGCAGGTTGGCCGGTCAATCAGGACGGACGGAATGGTGACCGCGTCCTCGTGGTTTCGCCCTCTGAACTGGGCCGTCGCGAATGTGAAGTTACCAGCGAAAGAACGCGGCGGTACATTCCCTGAAAGAGCGACCGACAATTCGTTGGGGCGGTCATCGGCGCAGAACACGCCATACGCCGGGTCGTCCGCGACGTGGTCGGAAAATGCGTCGCGAACGATACGTAGCAATTCGGAGTAAGGCGCGACCCACCAGTCCGCGCATTTGGCCTAGTGCTGGGATTACAGATGGTAAGAAAACCGCCGATCGGCGCGAGGTTGTCACATCTTCCGGTGTCACTGGCCACCGGGCTGGCCTAGTCCGCTGACCGGCGCCACGGTGCAGTGCCGGGGCGAGCCACGCGCCACGCCACGACGTCACCACAAGCAAGGCGGTGCTCACCGACCGTCGCAGGGAACGACGTACCCACTCCAGTGGGTGATACCTGGCGTGCGCGGAGAGTGTGGACAAGGGTGTCTGCCACGGGCGCGGTTGTGTGTCGGAGAGCGCTGGCGTTTCTCCGGCGGCGGTGCGACCGTGACTGTGATGTGTATCTGAGACGGACACACTTCGGAGGAGGCCAGCATGTTCGTGCCGTTCAGCGCGCGGGATTTTCTCGACCGGGCGGAAAACGTCTACGGCGAACGAACCGGAATCGTGGATGAACCCGACCAATCGGCAGAACCGCTCACCGGCCTGACCTACCAGCGGGTCGCCGAGCTGGCCAGGGCGCAGGCTGCCGGGCTCGATGCCCTCGACATCGCGCAAGGCGAGCGGGTCGCGGTCGTGTCGCACAACAGCGCGCGGCTGCTGACGTCGTTCTTCGGTGTGAGCGGCTACGGCAGGGTGCTCGTGCCGATCAACTTCCGGTTGAGTCCCGAGGAGATCCGCTACATCGTGGAGCACTCCGGCGCGAGCGTGCTGCTGACCGATCCCGAACTCGAGGACACCGTCGCCGACATCCCGGTCAAGCGCCGCTTCACGCTCGGCGCGGCCAGCGACGCCGAGCTGTACCGCTTCGACGCCGACCCGACACCGTGGGCCGCCGACGAGGGCGCGACCGCCACGATCAACTACACCAGCGGCACCACCGCGCGACCCAAGGGCGTGCAGCTCACACACCGCAACATCTGGGTCAACGCCACGACGTTCGCGCTGCACGCCGGCGTGAGCGACCGCGACGTCTACCTGCACACGCTGCCGATGTTCCACTGCAACGGCTGGGGGATGCCGTTCGCGATGGCCGGGCTCGGCGTGCCGCAGATCGTCATCCGCAAGATTGACGGCGCGGAGATCCTGCGGCGCGTCGAGAAGTACGGCGTCACGGTGATGTGCGCCGCACCAGCCGTCGTCAACGCCGTGCTCGACGCCGCACAGGACTGGGACGGCGAGATCCCCGGCCGCGACCGGGTGCGCGTGATCGTCGCGGGCGCGCCGCCGCCGACCAGGACCGTCGAGCGCGTCGAGACCGAGCTGGGCTGGGAGTTCATCCAGATCTACGGCCTCACCGAGACGTCCCCACTGCTGACGATCAACCGCACCCGCTCGGAGTGGGACGACCTCAGCGCGGGCGAGCGCGCCGCGAAGCTGGTGCGCGCGGGCGCGCCCGCGCTCGGCGTGACGCTGCGGACGTCGGAGAACGGCGAAGTGCTCGCCCGGTCGAACGTCGTCCTCGAGGGCTACTGGGAGCAGCCGGAGGAAAGCGCCCGCCAGCTGGAGGGCGGTTGGTTCCACACCGGCGACGGCGGCGTGTTCGACGAGGAGAGCTACCTCACGATCATGGACCGCAAGAAGGACGTGATCATCACCGGCGGCGAGAACGTCTCCTCGATCGAGGTGGAAGACTGCCTGCACAGCCACCCGGCCGTCGCCGAGGTCGCGGTGATCGGCGTGCCAGACGAGAAGTGGGGCGAGACGATCAAGGCGCTCGTGGTGACCGCGCCCGGCGCCGAGGTGACCCAGGCGGAGCTGATCAAGCACTGCAAGGAACGACTCGCCGGGTACAAGGCGCCGACGACGGTGGAGTTCCGCACCGAACTGGCCCGCACCGCGACCGGCAAGCTGCAGAAGTTCAAGCTCCGCGCGCCGTACTGGGAGGGACGCGAGCGTCAGGTGGGCTGACACCGGGCGATCATGCGGCGTTGTGGCGATCCGTGTCGCCACAACGCCGACAGGTCGCCACGCCCCAAACCGGGCCGCAGCCGCCAACCCGCCGCACACCGGACGACGTGACGGTCCGTGCGGGCTAGTTATTGTCCAGCTCCACAAGGTCACGCGCGATTTCCTAGCCAACCGCACAAGCCCCAGGTGTTCGGGCTCACATACGGTTTTGCGAACTGCCCAGCGCGCCCGCCGTCTCGGCTACTGAGCCTGGGTGCGCGTTGCCAGCCTGTCCACTTAGCCAGCGTGTCCAAAGGAGATCGCAATGGTGCCCGTTCACCACGACGGATCGGTGCTCCGATCCGCAGCAGTGCTCGCGCAGGAGAGCGAAGGGGGTGGCGGGATCCTCGCGCGGATCGAGAAGACGATCAACAGCTGGTTCGACCCGATCGCCGAAGGGCTCGGTGGTTTCGTCTTCAAGGAGGTCACGGTCTTCGGGGCGACGTTCCCGTGGATCGTGTCGTGGCTGGTCCTCGCCGGCATCATCTTCACCCTGTACTTCGGCTTCATCCAGTTCCGCAGCTTCAAGCTCGCCACCGAGGTCGTGCGCGGCAAGTACACGCGGGACGACGAGCCTGGCGAGATCACCCACTTCCAGGCGCTGAGCTCGGCGGTGTCCGGCACGGTCGGGCTGGGCAACATCGCCGGTGTCGGCGTCGCGGTCACCATCGGTGGCGCGGGGGCGACGTTCTGGATGGTGCTGTGCGGCCTGTTCGGCATGTGCACCAAGTTCGTCGAGTGCACCCTCGGCGTGAAGTACCGCGAGGAGCACCCGGACGGCACCGTGTCCGGTGGCCCGATGCACTACCTGCGCAAAGGCATCGCCGAGCGGATTCCCGGCTCAGCGGGCCGCGTGATCGGCGGGACGCTCGCCGGGCTCGCCGCCGTGATGATCCTGCTGTTCGGCATCGGCGGCGGGAACATGTTCCAGGCCAACCAGACCGTCGCGCAGCTGCGTGACGTCACCGGCGGCGAGGACAGCATCCTCGCCAGCGACGGCGCCGCGTTCGTCATGGGCGTCATCCTCGCGGTCGTCGTCGGTGCGGTGATCTTCGGCGGCATCAAGTCGATCGGCCGCGTGACCAGCAAGCTCGTGCCGTCCATGGCCGCCATCTACGTCGCCGCGTGCGCGATCGTCATCCTGGTCAACATCGACCTGGTGCCTGCCGCCTTCGGCGAGATCTTCAGCGGCGCGTTCACCGGCGAGGGCGTCGTCGGTGGCGCCATCGGCGCGCTGATCGTGGGCTTCACCCGTGCCGCGTTCTCCAACGAGGCTGGCCTCGGCTCCGCGCCGATCGCACACTCGGCGGTCAAGACCCGCTACCCGGCGACCGAGGGCCTTGTCGCGCTGCTCGAGCCGTTCATCGACACCGTCGTCGTCTGCACCATGACGGCGTTGGCCATCGTCATCGCCAACAGCCACTTCTGGAACGAGGCGCAGGCGACCTACGCGGAGAGCGGCAAGGAGGCCGACGGCGTCACCGTCACCTCGAGCGCGTTCGAGACGGTGCTGCCCGGCTTCCCGTACATCCTCACGATCGCGGTGATCCTGTTCGCCGTCTCCACGATGATCACGTGGGGCTACTACGGCCAGAAGGCGTGGGGCCACCTGTTCGGTGAGAGCAGGACAAGCGTCCGCGTGTACCAGGCGGTGTACTGCCTGTTCATCGTCGTCGGCTCGGTGCTGACCTTCAGCAGCGTGCTCGACTTCACCGACGCGGTGCTGTTCCTGCTGTCGGTGGTCAACATCGCGGGCCTCTACCTACTGGCGCCGGTGGTCAAGCAGGAGCTGGCGAAGTTCCGGGCCCGGATCCGCGAGGGCGACGTGGACGCCGAGCTGGAGCGGATCGGCTGACATGACACGGGCAGATGCCGGAGCGGCGGGGGTGGGCCCACAGCGGGTGCTGCTCATCGGCGCGGGATCACTGAGCGCGGCGGTGGCCGAGCAGGCCCGCCGGTGGGACTCGACCGTCCGGCATCTGCCCTCGCCGTCCGACGAGGAGCTGCGCGATACGTTGACGCGGGAGTGGGACGTCGTCGCGATCGTGACCCACGACGACATCCTCGCGCTGCGCTACGCCTTGCTGGTGCACCACATCCGGCACGGCATCCGGCTGCTGGTCACGATCTTCGACCGCACGGTCGGCGGCGAGGTGGTGCGCTCGGTGCCGAACTGCACGGTGCTGGCGATGACCGACGCGCTGGTGCCAGCGCTGCTCGGCCCGTGTGTCGCGGAGCACCTGCTCAGCCTGCACCGGGAGTCCGGCGAGTACTTCGTCGTCGCGGACGAGCACGGCGAGCCGGAGCTCGCGCGGTTGCCCGCGCGGGGAGTCGTGCGGCGGAAGGGGCTTGCGGCGCGGCTGCTCGCCCAGTGCCGACCGCACGACGCGACGTCGCGGGCGCTGCTCGCCGGACTGGCGGGACTGGCCTCGGTCCTGCTGCTGGACGTCGTCCTCGGCGTCCTCGTGCTGCACGAACCGCCCTCGGTGGCGTTCTGGCACGCCGCCAGGGTGCTGACCACGGTCGGCACGTCCGACGCCGCGAACCACGCCGCGCCCTGGTACCACGCGGTGTCGGCGGTGACCATGCTCGCCGCGCTCGCGTTCGCCGCGTTGTTCACCGCTGGCCTCGTGGACCGCATGACCTCGCACCGGCTCACCGGCATCATCGGCGGCAGGGCGGTGCCCCGCAGCGGGCACGTCATCGTCGTCGGGCTCGGGCAGGTCGGCCTGCGGCTGTGCCAGGAGCTGCGACGGCTCGGCGTCGGCGTGGTCGCGGTGGAGCGGGACAAGGCCGCGCCGTGTGTCGCGCTGGCCCGCGCCACCGGGATCCCGGTGGTCATCGGGCGCGGTGGCGACCGGTTCCTGCTCGGACGGCTGTCCGCGCGGCGGGCGCGGGCGATCGCGGCCGTGGCGTCCGATCCGCTGGACAACGTCGCGGTCGCCGTCGCGGCGCGGGCCGTGGCCCCTGACCAGCGCATCGTGCTGCGCGCGGGCGGGGAGGACGACGTCGTCAGCGAGAGCCGGTCGCTGTTCCGCATCGCCACGGTGTGTGACATCAACCGGATCGGCGGCGCGTTCATCGCCGCGACGGCGCTGGGCCTGCGCCCGCGCGCCGCGTTCCCGGCCGACAGCGGCACCTGGGCGGTGTGGGAGACCGACCACGGCCACGAGCTGTCCAGTGTGGACGCTGTAGACGCCGTGGCTCAGCCCGCCGCCGTCTCCTGAGCCGCGGCGCTGCGTTCCAGCAGCTCCACGGCTCGACGTG
The DNA here is from genome assembly GCA_009377475.1 of Actinophytocola sp. Lineage (GTDB taxonomy): Bacteria > Actinomycetota > Actinomycetes > Mycobacteriales > Pseudonocardiaceae > Haloechinothrix_A. Next base: position 22,457 of record WHTY01000026.1, on the reverse strand, counting down.
CGGCGGGATGCTGCGCGACGGACGGCCGGACCGCGACGCTGATGTGTCGCACCGGCGTCGGCGCGACGACGGGCACGGTGACCAGGCCGTCCGGCAGCGTGCCGATGCCGAGCTGGGGGAGCACGGTGATGCCGATTCCGGTGGCCACGAACGAGATCGCGGTGCGGTAGTCGTGCGTCTCGACCGCGAACTCCGGGCTGAACCCCGCCTCGGCGCAGGCGTTGAGCAGCACCTCGCGGCACGGTCCCTTCTTGACGTCGTTGTCCACCCATCGGCTGCCAGCCAGCTCCGCGAGCGGCACGGTGTCCTTGGCGGCCAGCGGGTCGTATTTCGGCACGACGGCGAAGTACGGGTCGGCGATCAGCCGCCGCACGTCGCTGCCAGCGGCGTGGCCGGGGTCGGCGTGCTCGACAAAGATGTTGATGTCCGGCTCGGAGCCGCCGAGATCGAACTCGGTGATCCGCAGGTCGAGGCGCAAGTCGGGGAACTCGGTGCGGAGCGCCGCGACGACCGGCGGCAGCCACGTCGTGCCCGCCGATGCGAAGTAGCCGATCGACAGGCTGCCCATGCGGCCAGCGCGCAGGTCGCTGACGACGCCGTCGATCCTGGTCAACGTCTCGAACAGCGACTCGGCCTCGTTGGCGAGGGTGTGCCCGGCCGCGGTGGGGCAGATGCCTCTGCCGACGCGTTCGATCAGGCGCAGGCCGGTTTCGCGTTGCAGCGCGGCGAGTTGCTGGCTCACGGCGGAGGGTGTGTAGCCGAGCTGGGTGGCGGTGGTGCGGATCGAGCCGGTGGCGACGACGGCGCGAAGCAGCCGCAGGCGGGTGAGGTCCAGCATGACCCGACTGTACACCGGAGCTTAACGGAAGTGTAGAAATATTCGCTTGTGCTGATGCTTTAGTGCGCTGAAGATAGCTGACGTGACCACTAGACTTCAGAATCCTCTTCCCGCGCCCGAGGCCGTCGACCGCAAGGCGCTGCTCGCGGTGTGCGTGACGGTGGTGCTGTGGGCGTCGTCGTTCGTCGCCATTCGTGACATCGGGCAAACGCTGTCACCAGGCTCGATGGCGCTGCTGCGGCTCGCAGTCGCGGCGGCGGCGCTGACCGTGATGGTGGTGGTCGCCACCCGGCGCGCGCCGCGCATCCCGCGCTCGTGGACGTCGTTGCGGCTGATCCTCGCGTACGGCGTGCTGTGGCTCGGGGGCTACACGGTGGCGCTCAACGCCGCCGAACAACTTGTCGATGCCGGAACGGCCGCGCTGCTGGTCGCGCTGGCGCCGTTGCTGGTGGCCTTCGGCGCTGGCCGGTTCCTCGGCGAGGGCTTTCCGCGTCCGCTGATCGTCGGGTCGCTGATCGCGTTCACCGGCGTGGCCGTCATCGCGCTCGATTCGACCGGCCAGATCGACGGCCTCGGCATCGTGCTGTGCCTGACCGCCGCGGTGCTGTACGCGACCGGTGTGCTGATCCAGAAGGTGACGCTGCGCCGCGTGGACGGGATGACCGTGACGTGGCTGGGCAGCGTCGTCGCCACGGTGGCACTGCTGCCGTGGCTGCCGCAGCTCGTCGGCGAGCTGGCGGCGGCGCCGTCCGACGCGATCCTCGGCACCGTCTACTTGGGACTGTTTCCGACCGCGATCGGGTTCAGCACGTGGGCGTACGCGCTGAAGCGGATGGACGCGGGCAGGCTCAGCGCCACGACGTACGCGGTGCCTGCGGTGTCGGTGCTGCTGTCGTGGGTGCTGCTGGCCGAGCTGCCGACGGCGTACGGCTTCGCGGGTGGCGCGCTGTGCCTGCTTGGCGTGGCGATCTCGCGGCGTCGGTCGCGCCGGGTCGTGCGTGACGACGTTCCGGGGGAGGCCTCCGACGAGCGGGTGCTGTGCGAGAAGGCGTGACGCCGCGCCTGACTTCGCCAGGCAACTTGCCGCGAGAACCGAGCCGAAGGGCACCTTGGGTACCGCATATGTACCCAAGGTGCCCTTCGGCTCGGATACGGCGTAGCAAATCCGGCTCGAATCGCGCCATTTCCCTGGCGAAGCCGCGCTGGCCGCCGAACTTATTCAACCAAGCAGTTGACAACGGCGGGACATCGTCGTACCGTCGTATTCAACGATCTGGTTGAAGAAGTGAGGACGACGTGACGGAAGATCGGCTGTCCCAGGTGTTCGCGGCGTTGGCTGACCCGACGCGGCGCGACATCGTGGCCCGGCTTGCCTCGCGGGACGCGACGGTGAACGAGCTCGCCGAGCCGTACGACGTCAGCCTGCAGGCGGTGTCCAAGCACATCCGCGTGCTGGAAGATGCCGGGCTGGTGAGCCGGACGCGGGACGCGCAACGGCGACCCTGTCACCTCGAAGCGGACGTCTTCGACCTGATGACGAAGTGGATCGAACGGTATCGGCGCGAGGCGGAGGACCGGTTCCGCCGCTTAGACACCGTGCTTGAGCAGTTGAAAGGCGAGACACCGCAGGTCAAGGAAGAGGGACAGGCATCATGACAACCAACACGACCCACAACGAGACCGAGATCGTCGCGGACCCGAGTCTGCCGACGATCGTGCTGACCAGGGAGTTCGACGCGCCGCCCGAGCTGGTGTTCCGGGCGTACACCGAGCCGGAGCTCATCAGCCAGTGGCTCGGCCCGCGCAGGCTCACGATGCACGTCGACGAGCTCGACGCGCGGACCGGTGGCTCCTACCGGTACCGGCACGTCGACACGGACGGCACCGTGTACGCCTTCCGTGGGGTGTTCCACGAGGTGCGCCCGCATGACCGCATCGTGCAGACGTTCACGTACGAGGGCATGCCGGACGGCGTCTCGCTGGAGACGGCGCTGTTCGAGGACCTCGGCGGTCGCACGCGCGTGACGACGACGTCCGTTGTGGACAAGGTCGAGGACAGGGACGCGATGATCGCCAGCGGCATGGAGACCGGTATCCGGGAGGGCTACGAGCGGCTCGACGAGCTGCTGGCGAGGATGGCGTGAGCACGCGTGACCCTGACACCGCCGGGCTGACCACGGTCGGCCCGGCGGCGGCGCACCGCAGGATCGCCGGGGTGTTCACCGACCGCGTGTGGGGCGTGCGTCCGTCGGCGTGGGACAACCCCGCGCCGTGCGAGGGCTGGCTGGCGCGCGACGTCGTGCGTCACCTCGTCGAGTGGTTCCCCTCGTTCCTGCGGGCGGGCGCGGGCGTCGAGCTGCCAGCTGGACCGTCGGTCGACGTCGATCCGGTCGCGGCATGGACGGTGCACAGTGACGGTGTGCAGGCGCTGCTGGACGACGAGGCGACAGCGAGGAAGACGCTGGTCAACGAGCACATCGGCGAGCTGCCGCTCGATGTGGCGATCGACCGCTTCTACACATCGGACGTCTTCATGCACACCTGGGACCTGGCGCGGGCGACCGGGCAGGACGAGCGTCTCGACCCCGGCAAGTGTGAGGAGCTGCTGGCAGGCATGCTGCCGATGGACGACGTCCTGCGGAAGAGTGGCCACTACGGTCCTCGGGTGGACGTGCCCGACGACGCCGACGTCCAGACCCGGCTGCTGGCCTTCATCGGGCGGCAACCCTGAGAGCGCTCAGGCTCCGGTAGACGGCGGTCTCGAAGTCCAGGTGACCTGGCCCGCCCAGTCGATGTTGGAGCGGTACTCCCACCGCTCGCCGGGGTCGAACAGCAGCGGCGTCCGAAGTGCGGCGTGCGATGCGGTGACGACAGAGACAGCGTGACTTCGCCAGGCAAATGGTCGCGGGAACCGGACAATCGGCAGTGAACCCGGCGCGCATCACGCAATATCCCTGGCGAAGCGCGCGCGACGTCGTGCGCCGCTGCGGCACTATGGCGGGATGGACGTCGTGGTCCTGTCCGACATGTCGCGAGCGAGCCAGTCATTACACCGGAACGCGCAGATTTCAGCGAATTGTCCCGTATACTCGCTCGCCGTGATGCGACGTCGCCAGAGGACTCTGCTGCTCGGTGGCGTGGTCGCCATCGCCGCCGCGATGGGCGGTTTCGTGGTTGGCGAGAAGGACGCCGAGCGGGCCGATTGGCACACCGCGACGGTGCAGGTTTATGGCGGGCCCGAACGTCCGATCGTGTCGGTGGAAGTCGACGGGTGGACGTACGCCATCGAGGGCAGCGTGCCTCGCTGGATCGACGCGGACGGCACCAGGCATGGCAACGGATGGCCCGCCTGCCTCGAGCCAGAGCCCGTGGGGACGAGCACCCAGAAGCCTCGGGAAGTCCCGATCCGGTTCGCCGCGTTGGACGTCGAGGTGGATGGCCTTGCGTGGCGTGAGGTCGTCGCTGTCGACTGCGGCCCCGCCAGCTCGCCGTTCCGTCCGCGTTGAGCGCCGTGAACGCATCCCAACGATTGCTGAAGGCCGTTGATGAATCGGATCTGGACGGCGTGCGCGAGGCGCTCCTTTCCGGTGCCTCGCCGGACACCACAGTGGAGCGATACACCAAGCCCGCGGTACTGACTGTTGCCGCGGAACGAGGAGCTGCCGACATAGTCCGACTGCTGCTGGAGGCAGGTGCCACGCCCAACCCGGAAAGTGGCTATGAGTGGACGCCACTTCGGGCAGCGGCGACATACGGGCACGCGCACGTCGTCCGGTTGCTCCTTGACGCCGGCGTCGACCCCAACCAGTCACGCGGTCGAGGATCGATCATCGCAGCCGCCCTGGCGTCGCGCCGGCACTCGCCCAAGCCGGAATCCGTGGTGACCGTCCGCCTCCTTCTAGCGGCGGGAGCGAGCGTGCTGCCGGAGGAAGAGCCAGCGGTAGTGCTCGTGGCTGGCTCTCGTGCTCCCGCGTCAGTCTTGCGGCTGCTCCTGGAGCGTGGCGCCGATCCTAACGCGACGAGGTCGGACGGCACTCCGGCGATCGTCGTCGCGGCGAAGCGTCGGAATGCTTGCCTTGTTGACGGACTTCTCGCTGGCGGTGCCGAGGTGGACGCGGTGGACAGTGAGGGGCGCACCGCGCTGATGCACGCGGTGGAGCGAGGGTCGGGCGACATCGTCACGTCCCTGCTGTGTGCTGGCGTGGACAAAGATGAGAAGGCATCCGACGGATCTTCCGCGCACGCCCTCGCGCTCGCGTGGAGCCGTCAGAACATGCGACTCATGATGGGCGAGCGATCTGTCGGGCGCGAGGTAGTCGACGTCCCCCGGAGCGTGATCGATCAGCGTGCCGATGTGATCCGACTCTTCGGAGATCGGCAGAAGCTCGAAGAGTTGGCCATGCTGGTCGATCACGCGGTCGACGAGCTTGGTGACGTTGATTTCGGGACTCTGGTCGGGTCCTCGGCGCAAGAAGCGCATCGTGTGACGGAGCGTCTTCGTCACGTACGCCAGGATTACCCGCATTCGAGCAGCCTCAAGCAGATCGACGTCACGCGGGACGAGCATCGGGCTATTCGCGGCGCTCTGCTCAACCTGGCCTATGGGCCGCCGATGGCGATGCCGCAGGGAATGACGCGGGCCCAGTTGTCAGACACCTTCGAGGACTTCACCAACATCAACAGCTGACGTTCTGGCCCAGAAAAGCCGGTCGCTTTTGTGTCGAAACGTGGTTGGATGTCCCTGCGTGGTCGCTCGGCCTTGACGCTGCCTCATTCTGGAGGGGAACCCATGACCGACATCGACACCAGAGTCCTCGAAGTGCCGGGCGCGCGGCTGCGCTACGACGTCCGTGGTGATCTGTCCGATCCTGGCGCCGCTGAGCGCGCCGTGTTCCTCATCGGCTCGCCGATGGCCGCAGCCGGGTTCGGCACGTTGGCCAGCTACCTCGCCGATCGTCCCGTTGTGACCTACGATCCGCGTCACACCGAGCGCAGCGAGCGCACCGACGACACCGAAGTCACTCCGGACGTGCATGCCGATGACGTGCATCGCGTGATCAAGGATCTGGGCCTGCCGTCGATCAACATCTTCGGCAGCAGCGGCGGTGCGATCACCGCGTTGGCGCTGGTCGCCGCCCACCCCGAGCAAGTCCGCATCTTGGTCGCGCACGAGCCGCCGTCAGTGTCCGTGCTGCCTGATCGCGAGCAGCTTGAGGCGGTCTGCCGCGACATCCACGAGACGTACCTGCGCGACGGCATGGGCGCGGCGATGGCCAAGTTCATCGCGCTGACCAGCCACACCGGCGAACTGCCCAAAGGCTGGACCGAGCGACCGGCCCCGGACCCCGCGCAGTTCGGACTGCCCGCCGAGGACGACGGCAGCCGGGACGACCCGCTGCTCGGCACCGCCATGCTCACCGTGCCCAGCTACGAGCTGGACTTCGACGCGCTGGCGGCGGCGTCCACGACGATCTACCTGGCAGCGGGCATCGAGTCCGAGGGCCAGATGACCGCGCGGGCGACACACGCGGTCGCCGAACGCCTCGGCTCCGAGATGGTCATGTTCCCCAGCCACCACGGCGGATTCCTCGGCGATGAGTACGGGATGCCAGGTCAGCCGGCCGCGTTCGCCGAGAAGCTGAAGGAACTGCTGGACGCTCGCTGACGGGATGGTAGGGCGCGGCGCGGCTTCGCCAGGCAGATTGCCGCGAGAAACGGACAAACGACCGTCATCTGGGCGCTGATCGCACAATATCCCCGGCGAAGCCGCGACGGCGTCGGCAAGTGGCCGAGATTGTCGGTGCCGTGGAGTACAACCTGTGCATGGCATTGCACTGGAAGCTTGTGATCGACACCGTGGATGCGCCCGCGCTCGCTGACTTCTGGGCCGCCGCGCTCGGCTACGAGGTGGAGGACCAGAGCACGTTGATCGGCCACCTGCTGGCGGCGGGGCACATCGACGAGAGCGTCGTCGCAGAACACCGAGGTCGCAAGATCTTCCGTGGGTACGCGGCTATCCGGCACCCGGACGATCCGTTCGACCAGCACACCGGGATCGGCCAGGGCCGTCGACTGCTGTTCCAGGACGTGCCGGAAGCCAAGACCGTCAAGAACCGGCTGCACATCGACGTGCACGCTGAGCCGGGCGGGCTCGACGCGCTGGTCGAGCGGCTGGAGTCGCTCGGCGCGACCCGCGTCCGGGAGATCGACCAGGGGCTTGCTGGGCACTGGTGGGTGATGCGTGACCCGGAAGGCAACGAGTTCTGCGCCGCGTAGCGAGCGGCCAGCCTGGATCTCGTCACACCCGGGCAAGCACGCTCGCCAACGGCTCGGGCTCGCGGCCGGGGGCCAATGCCTCGACCAGCAGCGCCGCGTACCGCGCCTTACGCCCGGATCTGGACCCGAGGAAACGGCGGAGCACCACCTCGCGCGTCCAGTCGCGCTGGGCGGGCATGCCCGCAAGGAGTCGCAACGAGTTCGACTCGCCCTCGGCCTCGATGACCGCTTCGACGGCCTCGACGCCGAGCGCCCGGATGAGCTCGTCCTCCAGGTCCGCCGAGCACTTGTAGAAGCCCATGCCTGCCAATCCATCAGGCTCACGAGCGGCATCCAGCCCGCATGCCGCGAGCCCCTGCCGAAGCTTGGATTCCTCCGGCGCGTCGTAGAGTCCAGCGAGCGTGACGCCGAGCCCTTGCGGTCCATATCGCGATGCGAACGCCCGCGTGTTGGTGATCCCGCCCATCGCGACGACGTCGACGCCCTCGGCGGCGAGGTCTCGGCCACCACGCGCCGCCAGGGTGTGCAGCGCCACTCGGTCGCTGTTGCCCTCGACAAGCACGACGGCCCGTAGCGTGGTCACGTCACCATTAGGTGCGGGACAGGCCCGCCGGTCAACAGGTTTTCGGGGTCAACTCGTGTCGTTAGGTCAATGCGGGGACATCCTGGGGTGTCCACCCGTGGATGCTGAATGCTTCGCCATTGACGTAACCGAGGATGCCAACCGCCGGGTAGTCGATGAGGTCGTCGGGCAGCGCGTGCAGCGGGCACCAGCGGACGGCTGAGCACTTCTCTGGTTCGCGGTTGCTGGGCTCCCCGAGCCAGTGTCGTGTCTCGAAGAACAGCCCCAGCCGTGGTTCGGGGCCGCTGCCGTTGACGTGGACGGTGTGGACGTGCCGGAGGTCGGCTGGCTGGATGAGCACGCCGACTTCCTCTTCGGCCTCCCGCACCGCGGCGTCAAGAACCGACTCGCCGGCGTCGAGCTTGCCGGAAGGCAGGTGCCAGCGCCCGTCGAAGTCCGGGTTGTCGTCGCGCCGTTGGGTGAGCAGGATGCGGGCGCCGTCGCTGAGGATGACGTGGACATCGATCACGTGACGGTCGGGCATGCGGGAAGGCTACGCGGTCGCTGATCCGGGACGAGGGAGGCCCGTACGCAGGGCGATTTCATCAGCGATGGCCACTGCGGTCGCGGCGGGTGCGGTTTCTGTGGTGTCCAGCGTCAGCAGCGGGTAGCCGCGCATGGTGAGGCGGTCGACGGTGTCGCGGTACGCAAGGGAAACACTCGCTCACGCGACGCCATGGTGAATAGCCTCCGAATCCTCCGCCCCGGCCCCTGCCAGTGCATCGAGCGCTTGGTCCAGCAGTCGGCTGATGTTGGCGCTGAGACTCGTGCATTCGTTGTCGACCTTGGTGGCATTCTTCTGGATGCACTGATATCTCGACTCGCTGATCCATCTAGGCATAGTGCCACCGCTACCGCACCGCAGCTCCGGGATGGGAAACACCTCGTACCCGCCGACGAATCACTGCCCGCCGACCTGAGCACCACACTCGCGCTCATCAACTGACGCGGCAGGTGCGCCATCGGGCCGTCGATCAAGTCGGAGACCTGATCGATGATCGCGTGGCCACGGTGCTGGGACACGGCCTGCACCAGTTCAAACGGGCTGTCAGTGAACACCAACTGGTAGCGGTAGGTGACGAACAGTTCGCCCTGCCCCTGCGCGGACGCTGTCGGGTTCAGCCGCTTGACCCGGCGCACGATCAACGAGCCCAGCGTCGATGTTGTCCTGCTGCTGGCACGACTCGGTGGGGCAACTCACGGTTGCCTGTACAAGTTGCCGACCGAGTGGCGATCGCCTTGGTCCGCGTGCGGTTACATCCGTTCTGGAGCACTGATACCGAGCACGCCGAGCCCATGTTGCAGTGTGCGCGCTGTGAGCTGGCAGAGGGCGAGGCGGTTGCTGCGTATGGGCTCTTCGGCGCCCAGCACGTGGCAGGCTTCGTAGAAGTTGGTGAAGTCGCGGGCGAGGTCGTAGAGGTAGCCGCACAGCTTGTGCGGTTCCAAGGTTTCGCTCACGTCGGTGAGAGCTGAGCTGTAGGCGTCGAGTTCCAGGGCCAGGGCACGTTCGGCGGGCTGAAGTGCGATGGTCTGGTCGATGGCGACTTCGAGATCTCCGGCCTTGCGCAAGATCGAGCGGATGCGGGTGTGGGCGTACTGGAGGTAGACGCCGGTGTTGCCGTTGAAGGACACCATGCGGTCCACGTCGAAGACGTAGTCCTTGATCCGTGAGCTGGACAGGTCGGCGTACTTGACCGCGCCGATGCCCGCTTGCTCGGCGATCTCGTTCAGTTCCTCGGCGGGGAGGTCGGGGTCCTTTTCGCGGACGACGGCGCGGGCACGGGCTACGGCGTCGTCCAGGAGATCCATGAGGCGCACCGTGCCGCCGGAGCGGGTCTTGAACGGGCGTCCGTCGGGGCCGAGAACGGTGCCGTAGGGCACGTGGGCTGCCTCGATGCTGTCGGTGAGCCAGCCTGCGCGGCTGGCGGCCTCGAATATCATTTGGAAGTGCAAGGCTTGGCGGGAGTCGGTGACGTACAGCAGGCGGTTGGCTTTGAGGTCGTGGATGCGGTAGCGGATGGTGGCGAGGTCGGTGGTGTCGTAGCCGTAGCCGCCGTCGCGCTTGCGCACCATCAAGGGGGCGGGATTGCCGTCCGGGCCGTTGACCTCCTCGGAGAAGATCACGAGGGCGTCTTCGCTTTCGACGGCGATTCCTGCCTCGGTCAGTTCGGTGACCACATCGGAGAGCAGGTGGTTGTAGAACGACTCGCCGACCGAGTCTTCGGGGGTGAGCAGGACGCCGAGCCGGTCGTAGATGTCGCGGAACGCTTTTTCGGACTCGGCGACGATCTCTTTCCAGCGCGCGATGGTGTCGGGGTCGCCGGATTGCAGGGCGACGACGCGCTGACGTGAGCGGTCGGCGAAGTCGGGGTCGGCGTCGAACTGGGCGCGGGCGGCGCGGTATAGCTCGTCGAGCGCGGAGACGGCCGAGGTGCCTTGTTCCAGTTCGTCGTGGTGCCAGGTGGCTTCTGGGTGCTCGTTGAGGTATTGGATGAGCATCCCGAACTGGGTGCCCCAGTCGCCGAGGTGGTTTTGGCGGATGACGTCCGCGCCGAGGAAGCCGAGCACACGTGCGAGGCTGTCGCCGATGATCGTGGTGCGCAGGTGGCCGACGTGCATTTCCTTGGCGATGTTGGGCGCGGAGTAGTCGATGACGGTCCGCTGGCCCTCGTTGGGTGCCCCGACGCCGAGGCGGGGACTGGCCAAGCGGGCGGCGAGCTGGTTCCAGATGAGCTGATCGGGCACGGTGATGTTGAGGAACCCCGGTCCGGACACCTCAACGTGCGTGATCGGCCCGCGGTCGCCGGCCACGGCCGCGGTGAGCGCGTCAGCGAGTTCGGCGGGCTTGGTACGGGCACGCTTGGCTAGGGCGAGGGCTGCGTTCGACTGAAAGTCGGCGTGCTCGGATCGGCGGACGAGTGGATCGGCTCCGGCCAACTCCGGACGGGCATGGGCGATCGCCTGGGACACGCTGTCGGCGACCTGGCCGAGCAGCGGCAGCACCTCGTGGTTCGTCACTGAGTAACCCTCCTTCTCAGCGGGCATTGTCCCAGGCCGCAGCATCCAGCCCACGCGCAGCCCGAAGTTGCCTGATCACGGCCCGGCACGTGCCGTGATCGGGCTCGAACCGGTGACCGTCTACCTGACGGAGGATGTTGTCTTGCGCGAGCCGGGCCAGCCCGCGACCGAGCGTGCTGCGCAGGTGTCCGTTGGGGGTGTAGCCGAGGAAGTCTTCGCCGGTGGTCTGCTGGGGGCCGATGGTGACGGCCGTGATCGCCTCGTCCAGCGTGAGGCTCGTCGCGTCCCCACTGAGTGCCACAGCCAACAGCCCAAGGGCGTATTCAGCGCGCTCGCGGTGTTCGGTGTAGGTGGCAGCATCGCCACCAAGAAAGATATGTGGGCTGGTCAAAGCATTGAGGACGAGCCGGTGCGCAAAGGTGCGGGAGTTGAGAAACCACGGCTCCACCACCACGGCAGACACCGCGAGGTTGCCGCCGCTGTCGGCGTCGAAGCAGTGCAGGCTCACGGCGGCGTCCACATCGGCGAAGCTCGCGTGCAACTTCACCGTGTAGTCGACCTCGGTGTCCAGATCGAAGCCGTGGGTGCGGTGCAGGTCGCACACGGCCTCGATGAGGCGGTCCAGGTCCTCGGCAGTCAGAGGTTGTGGGCCGATCAGTACGAGATCAAGATCAGACCGGCGTGTTGCGGTACCAGTGGGGTGCGAGCCGTATGCCAGGCCATACCCGGCCCTGCCGACAAACGTGCTGCGCAACACGCTCGCCGCCGCGTACGCGGCGCGTTGGATGGCCGCCACGTGCTACCTCGGCAGGTGGTGGCGGGGATGCGGGGCGACGTGGAAGTCGATCACATGGACACCGCTGGACAGCGTGATTTCCCCCGAGGGCTGCTCGTAGCGGCCGACGAATTCGCGGATCTCGCGCTGCACGCCCGCCTCGTCCACGAGGGCGCGGAAGCTCTTGAGGTGCACCACGTTGAACCAGGCGATCGCGGCCTCGACGTTCGGTGCCCACGCGGTGCCGCCACGCCGCGTGTGGGTCAGCGTCCCTTCTCCGGCGTCCTCGGCGTCCAGAAGGGCACGCAGCAGGAGGTTGCGGGTATAGCTGCGGCCTTCCTCGGGAAAAGACGCGATCTGCTCCCACAGCCGGGTCACTAGCCGTTGTTCGGGGGTGTCGGAGTCGAAGAACAGCGCCAGCAGGTGCCCACCGGGAGCGAGCAGGCGAGTCATGTCGCGGACAAACGTGCGGGCTTCAGTGCGGGCGGCGTCCACGTCGGCGACCGATTGGATGCCCTCCGCAGTCATGGACTCGAAAAACTCACCGAGTGGATAGCTCAGTGACCAGAACGCGCCGACGAGATCGAACGAGCCCGCGCGTCCTTCGCCGAGCAGTTCGGCGACGGCATCGCGGGTATCGGCACAGAGGGCACGGACCTGCGGGTATCGCTGGCGTACAGCGTCGATCATGGTCGAGCTGTAGTCAGCGGCAGTCAGGTGGCGCGCGTAGGGCGCGAGGCGAGCGGTGACGCGCCCGGTCCCGCACCCGAATTCGACGACGGCCAGGTCACCGGCAGGCTGTCCATAGTGGACGAAAAGCAATTCACTGATCAAATCGCGGTCTTCGCGGCCGTCGTAGTAGTGGGGCAAGAGTCGGCGTTCGTACACGCCGCTGGTTTCGTAGACCGAGCGGAGGTGCTCGACATCGCTCACCGGATGTCTCCTTCTAGGTCGCCGCCGAGCTTGGTTACGTAGTCGATCACTTCGGCCATGTGCGCTTCGGTGGTGCGCGGATTGTTGGCCATGAACCGCAACGGATACAGCGTTGCTCCGGCGCAAAGGCGGGCGTGATCGTCCGGCAGGCTGAATTGGTGGAGGTACCACGTTCCTTCGGCGAGCATCCGTTTGTGGACGCGCTGGTTTACCGCATTGATCCGGGCGATGTGCTGCTCGGGCAGTGAGGGCTCTGGCCGAATATCGTTGGGCAGGTAGATAAAGGCGACAGCCGCAAGGTCGGGCTCGTGCAGGCGCAGCAGGCGCGGGTGCTCATCAAGTAGGGCGGCGAACCGATGGGCCTTGCTCACGCGATCCTCGGCAAGGGCGGCCAATCCGGCGCGGCCATGGGAGAGCATCATCCACAGCTTCAGCGACAGCCATCCCTTGGTGCCGATAAACGGGGTGACCTGCCCGAAGGCGTAATCCTCCTGCATGATCAGGTCCGAATAGCTCGACACAGTCCGCAGACTGGACGGCTGGCGCACCAGCAGAGCGCTCAAGCTGTAGGGCACTGCCATGACCTTGTGCGGATCGACGGTCACACTGTCGAACTCGGTGATTCCGTCGATGAGGTGGCGAAGCTGGTCGCTGAACGCCGCCACGAGGCCCCAGCAAGCGTCGACGTGCAGCCAAATCCGGGGATCGATGGCGCGTACGACATCGTGAACGCGGCGCGGGTGCTCCACGGTCTGAGTGCGGCTGTCTCCGGCGTAGGCGATCACTGCCATGATCTGCCCGCGATGCCGGCGCACCGCCCGTTCCAACCTGGCGAGGTCGTAGCGAAAGGCATGGGTGTCGACCTCGATGGCCTGGTCACCGACCCCGATCCAAGTCAGCGCGCTCTTGATGCTGTAATGCCCGATCCCGCGCGGCACGATCACGCCAAACTGACCAGGGTTCCGGACACCGCCGTGCATGGTCTCGGGCGCCTTGTGCTCGCGAGCGAGCATCATCGCCGCCGCGTTGCTGGTCGTCCCGCCATGCGTGATCATGCCGCCCACATCCCACACCGTCCGGATGTCGGCGACCGGCGGATTGGCGTAGCCCAGCAGGTCACGCAGCCAGCGCAACACCGCGACCTCGACGAACGTTGCGCTCGGTGAATCAAAGCTCTGATTGATCAAGTTCTGCTGCGTGAACAGGGCCAGCAGGCCGCCCGCAAGAGAGGCCGGATCGTCCCCAGTGTCGCCGAACCCCAGAAAGCGAGGACTGGCCTCGTTCTTGCACAGCGGGAGAACGGTCCGCTCGAAGGACTCCAGAACGGCATCGAGGGGACGGGACTCTCGTGGAAGCTCGTACACGAGCAGATCTCGAATCCGCTCGGGTGGTAGCCGCCTGCGAAAATGTCCGGCTGGAGCTTGAAGCGCACCCCGACGTCGACCACTCGCTGAAGCAACGCGGACGTCGCATCAGCATCGGCTGGCGCTATGGCGGTCGATTCGTGATCCACCGGCCGGACGCTCACTCGAAACTCCTTGTCACCGTGGGAAAAGCGAACACAAACGATCAAGCCTAGTCACCGAGCTGTGGCAGTGGTCCCGCCAAATGGGTGTGCCCGTAGCCCGCTCGCCACGACCGGCATGACAGATCGTGCTCGTCGTCAGGGACAATGCCGACCATGCAGAGGACGCCAACCGCCCAATACGAGCCGTGGATGCGCCGAGCGCTTGAGGTCGCCCGCACGTTGCCGGGCCCCGGAGCCGAGGACCCGCCGGTCGGCGCAGTGGTTTATGACCGCGACGGCAAGGAAATCGCCGCCGCTCATCACGACCGCGACCGGACAGGAGATCCCACCGCCTACGCCGAAATCCTCGCGTTGCGCCAGGCAGGCAAGGCGCTGGGGACGTGGCGTCTGGCAGGCTGCTTCCTCGTGACTACACTCGAGCCGGGAACCATGTCGGCAGGCGCGCTCGTGCTCGCCCGCATTCCGCGCTTGGTCATCGGCTCGTGGGACAAGTACAACGGTGCTGTGTGCTCGCTGTGGGATGTGGTTCGCGACCGTCGTCTCAACCAATACGTCGAGGTCATCCCCGAGGTATTGATGTCGGAGACGGACGCTCTGCTCAACAGCTACCTCGACACACCGCAAGCGTCCTGACCTAACCGCCGAGTCGGACGAGGTACGCACTGGATGGTGCGGCCATCCGAGGGAATGATCTTGCGCGGTCAACCTGAGCACGGGCAGCGTTGCGTGCGGGTGAATGCGCGCGGGAAGGAACCTGCGATGGATGGCGAGGTCGTGGAGTGCCCGCGTGGTGACGGTTCTGAGGTCCCGCCGCAGTACGTGGCGCCGTTGCTGGAGGAGGTCGGCGAGGTCGCTGCGCTGACCAATGGCACATCATTCGATGACACGGCTGACCGCAAGCTTTCTACTACTGACGCGGCGACACAGAGGGGCATGTGGTGGATGCTCGGCTCGCACGAGCATTCCCCACTTGGGCGCGACCGGCCGTGCCTGACCATCGCTGGGCGATGGCGTCTGTGGCACGGCCCGGCCGCATGTGGGCTCGCGGTGCCGGACACTTTGGTCACCAACAACCCGCAGCGGTGTGCCGGTTCGCCACAGCCGGACTCACGGTGACCAAGGCGTTAGGTGCGGCGTTGATTCGCGAGGGCGGCTGTCGCAAGACCGTCTTCACCGCCCGAGGCAAATACCGCGAACTCGACAATCTCTCTGGGGTGGAAGTAACCGTCCACCAGTTCCAGCGGTGGGTGCCGAAGGCGCACGAGGCGCGCGTGATAGCGGTCGGTGACCGCATCTTCGCCGCCGAAATTCACGCCTCGACCGCCGACATAGCCGACCATCCGTCGTGCTACGTGAGCGCGCCAGTAGGAATTGGTCCGCGACAAGCACCGCCTCACCCCAGCTGGCCCGACACCGTCTCCAGTAACTCGTGCCAGGACGTCACGAACTTGTCCACGCCCTCGTTCTCCAGCGTGCGGAAGGCGTCGTCCAGGTCCACACCCGCCGTCGCCAGCTTCTCGAACGTCTTCCGCGCGGCATCGGCGCCGTCCACCACCGTGTCACCGTCGATCTCCGCGTGGTCGGCGACGGCGTGCAGCGTCGGTTCCGGCATGGTGTTCACGACACCGGCCGTGACGAGCCGGTCCACGTAGCGCGTGTCGGAGTACTCCGGGTTCTTCACGCCGGTCGACGCCCACAGCGGCCGCTGCACGTGCGCGCCGTCGACCCGCAACGCCTGCCAGCGGTCAGTGCCGAAAAGCTCCCGATACACGGCGTGCGCGACGCGCGCGTTCGCGATCGCTGCCTGGCCGCGCAACGACAGCGCCTCGTCGGTACCGATCGCTTCCAGCCGTTTGTCCATCTCGGCGTCGACGCGGGAGACGAAGAACGACGCGACCGAGTGAATACCCGACAGCTGGTGCCCGTTTGCCCGCGCCTGCTGCAACCCGCTCATGTACGCGTCGATGACCTCGCGGTACCGCTCGACCGAGAAGATCAACGTGACGTTCACACTCACGCCCTCGCCGAGCGTGCGCGTGATCGCGGGCAACCCTTGCTCGGTCGCGGGGATCTTGACGAACAGGTTGGGCCGGTCCACCGCCTTCGCCAGCTCCAGCGCCTCGGTCACCGTGCGCTCGGTGTCGCGCGCCAGCTCCGGGTCCACCTCCAGCGACACGCGGCCGTCCACCCTGCCGGTCGCGTCATACACCGAGCGGAACACGTCGCAGGCGTCCCGGACGTCCGTCGTGGTGATCTCCCGGACGGCGTCGTGCACCTCGACACCGCGCGCTGACAGCTCTCGCAACTGCGCCTGGTAGTTGTCGCCGCTGGCCACGGCGTTCGCGAAGATTGTCGGATTAGTCGTCACGCCGACAACGCTGTGGTCGCGGATCAGCCCGGCGAGCTGCCCGGACGTCAGCCGCTGCCGCGACAGGTCGTCAAGCCAGATCGACACGCCCGCGTCGCTCAACTGTGCCAGTCGGTCAGTCATCGTCATCCTTTCCACGTCGGTGAGGGGTTACCCGCTCTGCCGGGCGAGCGAACGTCGCGCCGCCGCCACAACGGCCTCGGCGGTGATGCCGAACTCGCGGTACAACGTCTGATAGTCCGCCGACGCCCCGAAGCGCTCCAGGGACACGATCTCGCCCGCGTCCCCAGCGAACCGGTGCCACGGCTGCGCGATGCCCGCCTCAACGACGACCCGCGCGGTGACCTCGGGCGGCAACACCGCGTCCCGGTAGGTGGCGTCCTGCGCGTCGAACCACTCCACGCAGGGCATCGACACCACCCGCGTTGGCACACCCTCGGCCTGCAACGTCTCTCGCGCGGCCACGGCCAGCTGCACCTCGGAGCCTGTGCCGATCAGCACCACTTGCGGCGTGCCATCGGTCTCGGCGAGCACGTACCCGCCGCGCGCCACCGCGTCCGGGTCGCTACCCGCGAGTACCGGCACGTTTTGCCTGGTCAGCGCAAACCCGGTCGGGGCGTCGGTGGTGGTCAGCGCCGCGCGCCACGCGCCCGACGTCTCGTTCGCGTCGGCAGGACGGACGACGTTCAAGCCCGGGATCGCCCGTAGCGCCGCGAGCTGCTCCACGGGCTGGTGCGTCGGGCCGTCCTCGCCGAGCCCGATGGAGTCGTGCGTCCAGACGTGCACCACCGGCTGCCGCATCAGCGCGGCGAGCCGCACGGCGGGGCGCAGGTAGTCAGAGAAGATCAGGAACGTCGCGCAGTACGGCCGCGTCAGCCCGTGCAGCGCGATGCCGTTGCTGATCGCCGCCATGGCGTGTTCGCGCACGCCGAAGTGCAGGTTGCGGCCGTACGGGTGCGCGGTGAACTGCTTCGTGCTCGCGCCGGTCGGCCCGAACGAGTCCTCGCTCGCGATCAGCGTGTTGTTGCTGCCCGCTAGGTCGGCCGACCCGCCCCACAGCTCGGGCAGCAGCTCGGCGACGGCGTTCAGGCACGCGCCCGACGCCTTCCGCGTCGCGACCTGCTCGTCCGGTTCCCAGTGCGGCAGCTTGTGCTCCCAGCCGTTGGGCAGCCCCCGGCGCTGGAGCCGGTCCAGCAGCTCCGCGCCCTGCGGGTTCTCGGCAGCCCAGCGGTCGAACGACTCCTGCCATCGCGCCCGCGTGCGAGCGCCGCGCTCGCGCGCCTGTCGCGTGTGGGTCAGCACGGCGTCCTCGACGACGAAGTCCCGTTTCGGGTCGAAGCCGAGCAGCTTCTTGACCGCCGCGACCTCCGGTTCGCCCAACGCCGCGCCGTGGATCGCGCCGGTGTTCGCCATCGTCGGCGCGGGATGCCCGATCACCGTGCGCAGGGCGATGAACGACGGCCGCTCGGTCTCGGCCTTCGCGACGTCGATCGCGGCGAGCAGTCCGGCGACGTTCTCGCCGCCGTCCACCCGCTGTACGTGCCAGCCGTACGCCTCGTACCGCGCGGCGACGTCCTCGCTGAGCGCGATCGCGGTGTCGTCCTCGATGGAGATCTGGTTGTCGTCGTAGATCACCACGAGGTTGCCGAGCTGCTGGTGCCCGGCCAGCGACGACGCTTCGGCCGTGACGCCTTCCTCGATGTCCCCGTCCGATGCGAGCACGTAGACGTGGTGGTCGAACGGGCTCGTGCCCGCCGGGGCGTCCGGATCGAGCAGGCCACGGCTGCGGCGTGCGGCCATCGCCATGCCCACCGCCGATGCGAGTCCCTGCCCGAGCGGTCCGGTGGTGATCTCGACGCCCGCGGTGTGGCCGTACTCGGGGTGGCCAGGCGTGCGTGATCCCCAGCGGCGGAGCTGCTTCAAGTCGTCCAGTTCGAGGCCGTATCCGGCGAGAAAGAGCTGGATGTAGAGCGTGAGGCTGGTGTGTCCGCAGGAGAGGACGAACCGGTCGCGGCCGAGCCAGTCGGGGTCGGCCGGATCGTGCCGTATCACCCGCTGGAACAGCGCGTACGCGGTGGGCGCGAGGGACATCGCGGTGCCAGGGTGGCCGCTGCCGCAGTGCTGCACGGCGTCTGCAGCCAGCACGCGGGCGGTGTCCACGGCGCGGACGTCTAGGTCGGTCCAGTCGTCGGGGAGCCGGGGCGTGGTGAGGGTCGGGTCGGATGTCACGCGATCTCCTTCGCTGCGGAAACGGGCCGGTCGTGGGCGGCGAGGCAGTGGCGGCCACTGGTGGTCAGGGTCGCCGCGACGCGCTGGCCGATCCGTCCCGGCCGGGCGGCACGCAGGTGGCCGGACCGTACGAGCGCGTGCACGACCCACTGGTTGCAGCACGGCACGCCGTCGACGTAGAGGTCGGGCTCGCAGCTGCACGTGATCTCCGCGCGGCCGGAGGCGACGGCGCGCAGGATGGCGAGCTGTCCGGGATGCAGGGTCTCGCGGTCGACGGTCATGGTGCCCTCCAGGGGCTGCTGAGCTTGTCGCCTTCCTCATATCAACCAAAGCTGTTAAATTAACATACACATAACACGCTAGCTTGTGAAGAACGTCGTGAAGGGTGGCTGTGCATGAGGACTGCTCGCAGGTCCGAATCATCTGGCCCGAGGACTGCTCGCAGGTCCGAACCAGGCACGACGCGGGCATGGCTCGGGATCGACCTCGGCACCCAGAGCGTGCGCGCGGTGCTGGTCGACGCGGACGGCGCGGTGCTCGGCTCGGCGGCCGAGCGGCTGACCAGCACCCGGTGGCCGGACGGCAGGCACGAGCAGGACCCGCAGCACTGGTGGCAGGCGGTGGTCGCCGCCACGCGCCACGCGCTCGCGAACGCGGGAGACGTCGAGGTCGCGGCGCTCGCGTGTTGCGCGACGTCCGGCACGATCGCCCTGGTCCGCGAGACGCCTGGCGACCCGGCGCAACCCGTCACACCGGGGCTGATGTACGACGACGGCCGCGCGGTCGAGCAGGCCCGCCGGGTGGCGGATGACCCCGCTCCCGCCTGGCGCGCCGCCGGACTCACTCCGCAGCGAACGTGGGCGCTGCCCAAGGCGTTATGGCTGCTGCGCGACGGCGACCCCGGGCCCGGCGTGCGGCTGGCGCACCAGGCAGACGTCGTCACATCCCGATTGATCGGCAGGCCAGCGCACGCCGACACCAGCCACGCGCTCAAGTCCGGCGCGGACCTTGTCTGCGGCGGCTGGCCCACTGCTGACCTGGCACGACTCGGCCTCGACACGCGCCTGCTGCCGCCGTTGGTGCGGCCGGGCACGGTGCTCGGCGAGGTGTGCCCCGCGGCTGCCGAACAGGCCGGGTTGCCGTCCGGGGTGCCGGTCGTCGCGGGCATGACCGATGGCTGCGCCGCCCAGATCGCCTCCGGTGTGCTGCGGCCGGGGCAGTGGAGCTTCGTCGTCGGCACGACCACCGTGCTCAAAGGCGTCTCCGACACGTTGCTGACCGACCCAAGCGGCGCGCTGTACTCGCACCGCGCCCCGGACGGCCGTTGGTGGCCTGGCGGCGCGTCCAGCGCGGGTGCCGGCGTGCTGAGCCAGGAGTTCGACGGTGCCGACTTCGCTGCGCTGGAGAGCCAGGCCGTTGACCGCGAACCCGCGCCGTCCGTGACCTATCCGCTGGCGGGAGTCGGCGAACGGTTCCCGTTCCTTCGCCCCGATGCGACCGGCGTGAGCTGGGGAAACGGCCGCGATCGCGTGGATAGGTTCGCCGCCGTGTTGCAGGGCGTCGCGTTCGTGGAACGCCTGTGCCTCGACCATCTGCGCGGCCTCGGCGCGGCGGTGGATGGTCCGGTCACGATCAGCGGCGGCGCCACCCGAAGTCGGTACTGGACCCAGTTGCAGGCGGACATCCTCGGCAGGCCGGTGGCGGTGCCGCAGGTGGCCGAGGGGGCGGTGGGCATGGCGGTACTCGCCGCCGCGGGCACCAGCGGCGAGCCTGGCGCGCGGCTGGCCGCGACGGCGGAGCGCATGCTCGGTCCGGTGCGGATCGTCGAGCCCCGGCCGGGCGCGCACGACCGGTTCGACGCCGCCTACGCCGAGTTGGTGCGTGGACTGGCCGAGCTGGGGTGGATCGACAGCGCGTTGGCGGGGACGGCCTTGGCGGGGGCAGCATGACCACCCTCTACCTCCTCCGCCACGGCGAGACGCCGTTCCACGACGGCAACCGCTACTGCGGACGCACCGACGTTCCGCTCACCGAGGCGGGGGAGGCGCAGGCGCGGCAGCTCGCGGACTGGGCCGCGCACGTTGGCCTCGACGCCGTCTACAGCTCCCCGCTGGTCAGAGCCATACGCACCGCCGAACCCGCCGCCCGCGCGGCAGGACTGCCTCTGCACGTCGACGACCGGCTGATCGAACTCGACTTCGGCGAGGCGGAGGGCCTGACGTCGCGCGAGATGGCCCAGCGCTGGCCGGAACGGCGCGCGGTGTTCGAGCGCGACCCGGTCGCCAACCCGCTCCCCGGCGGCGAGGACCCGCGCGCGGCGATCACGCGCGCCACGGCGGCGGTGTCCGACATCGCCGGACGACATCCCGGCGACACCGTGCTCGCCGTCTGCCACAGCACGCTGTTGCGGCTGGTCACCTGCGCGCTCATCGGCATCGACCCGGCGAACTACCGCCGCGAGTTCCCGACGGTGCACAACGTCTCCGGCGCGGTGCTCACCCACGCGCACGGCACCTGGCGGCTGGCGGCGTTCAACCCCGCACTCCAGCCGGACGATCACCCCAAGACGAGATCTTAACAAGATAATTTGTTAACAACACTTGACTTCGTGTGAACATCACGGCAAGGTGTGGGTCACAACACACCATCGGGTGTGATCCCGCCGTTGGGATAACACGACCGGCTGAGGTCCGGCCAGGTCGCCACAGCAAATCGCGTGCGTGAAGCGCCCGAAGCAACGGAGGTTCGTTGAGCGCCATGGACGACAACCACTTCATCACCAGCACCGCCGGACGCGGCCTCAGCCGTCGTCGCCTGCTCCGCATCGCGGGTACCGCGACCGCCGCCGCGGCGTCCGTGCCATTGCTGCAAGCCTGCGGCTTCGGGGGACAGGCAGGCACGTCGGGTGACTCGGCGGCCAACGCCGTCTCCGGCTCGTTCGACTGGCAGAAGCACAAGGGCAAGACCGTGCGGCTGCTGATGAACAAGCACCCGTACACCGACGCGCTCAAGGCGCACCGCACGGAGTTCGAGGAGAAGACCGGCATCACGCTGGCCATCGACGAGTTCCCCGAGTCGAACTACTTCGACAAGCTCACCCTTGAGCTGCGGTCGCAGCAGGGCAACTACGACGCCTTCATGCTCGGCGCGTACATGGTGTGGCAGTACGGCCCGCCCGGCTACCTGGAAGACCTCCAGCCCTGGATCGACAACTCGGCCGCCACGCACGCCGAGTTCCAGCCGGACGACTTCTTCCCCAACCTGCTCGAGGCGGGCCAGTGGAACTTCGAGAACGGCGCCCCGCTCGGTGGTGACCGGCAGTGGATGCTGCCGTGGGGCTTCGAGACCAACACCGTCTGCTACCGCAAGGACGTCTTCGACAAGCTGGGTCTGCGCCCTGCGGAGACGTTCGACGAGCTGATCGAGACGGCGTCGGCGGTCACGAAGAAGTCGTCGTCGGCGGGCTTCGGCGACATGTACGGCATCGCGGTGCGCGGCTCCAAGGAGTGGGCCACCATCCACCCCGGCTTCATGACGATGTACTCCCGCATGGGCCTGACCGACTTCGAGCTCGCCGACGGCAAGCTCATCCCGAAGATGAACAGCCCGGAAGCGGTGGAGTTCACCGACAAGTGGGCGAAGATGGTCGCCGACTCCGGCCCCGCTGGCTGGACGTCCTACACCCGGTACCAGGCGTCCAGCGACCTCGGCGCTGGCAACGCCGCCATGCTGTTCGACGCCGACATCGCCGCCTACTTCCAGAACGAGGACACCCCCGCCGCTGGCAAGCTCGCCTGGCACCCCGGCCCGAAGGGTCCCGGCGGCTCACTCGACACCAACATGTGGATCTAGTCGCTCGGCATGAACGCC
>WHTY01000138.1 GCA_009377475.1 Actinophytocola sp. | reverse complement strand
GCCGTAACTGCTGCTCGACCTGATCCATCGGCTCGTTGTACAGATCCGCCACCCGGCTGTGTACCCGCAATACGGTCTGTGCCACCGACAACTCGTACTCCCGAGGTGACGCGTCATAGTCGACGAACGTCCCCGGCAACGCCGGCTCTCCCTCATGCCCCGACGCCAAGTCGATCGCCGCCTCACCGCTCGGGCGCTGCGCCTGTCCACCTGCCTCGTACTCGGCGAGGTGCTCGCGCAACGTCTCGGCTCGCTCAGCGAGCTCATGGAAGGATTCGCGCGGCAAGGCCATAACGGTGCACGGCGTGATGGCCTTGGCGGTGAACTCGCTGATCGCTTGGTCATCGACGAGGGACTGCTCACAGAAGTAGTCGCCGTCCGCCAGGATGCCGAGGGAGGTCTTGTCGCCGTACTCGCCGACGCCGACCTTGCTCACCTTCCCGTGCGCGACGAGGAACACCCGGCCCGACTGGTGACCGAACTCGGTGATGACATCACCCGGCTCGAACTCCAGCTGGGTGAACCGACCGGCGAGCTCCGCCAGTGTCTCCTCGTCGTCGAAGCCGCGCAGCAGCGGCAGCTCGCACAGCTCTTGCGGGATCACCCGGACATGTGAGCCGTCGTTGACGAACGTCAGCCTGCCGTCGCCGATGGTGTAGCTCAGCCTGCGGTTGACCCGGTACGTCCCGCCACGGACCTCGACCCACGGCAGCATCCGCAGCAGCCACCGCGAGGAGATCCCCTGCATCTGCGGCGCCGTCTTGGTGGTAGTGGCCAGTGCGCGGGCAGCACCGGTACTCAGGCTCTGCTGGGTTTCATCGACGCCGCGGGCCGGTTCGAGTAGATCGGTCACGACACACTCCTCATAACATCGCGCGTACGGGAAATTGTTCGCGGTGCGGACTTATTTGGGTGGAATAGAAGAGTTCGGTGCCGGCGATTCCCACGCTATTTGCCAAATCTGGTGGCTGTCAATACATCTTTCAACGCTAATCTTGACTCGCCCTTTCGAGGACGATTTTGTCCATTTTTCCCGGGGCTTGTCACATATGGCGGACCGGTCGTTACCCGGTTGGCGCAGCGGGCTCACACGGGGGTGCACTGACCGGAACATCCGTCCGTAATCAACGGCCCACCTGCATATGCATCTGCACGGCAATGCGCCGCATCTGCACGTAAGTTCACGAGACCGGGGCACGGTATCTCGCTCGGGGTACAAGCACAGAAATTCCGGGTGGTCGAATTTTCACGCGGATATACGCATCGCAAGAGGCATTCGAACGAACCTGCGCATCGCATGGATGAAAACTCGAAGATCAGATAACTCGGAGGGTAGCCAAGCCAAGATCACCGAGTGCGAATTGACGCATTGTCAAGTTCCCCGGGTGACGGCAAGAATGAGAAATTGGTGTCGGTGATCCGCCATTTCCTGCGACGAGGTGAGAGGTCCCATGCACCCTCGGAGAGCAGTTCGCGTCGCCACCGCGTCCCGGGTGTTCGCGGTAGCCACTCTGGCGGCCGGTACCGCGTTCCTGCCACCGCCACAGGCCGCGGCGAGCACACCCACCTGCGCCAACGGCTCATACCTGGTCAGCGATGGCTCCCTGTTCCAGCTGGACGAACAGTCCTCGCGGGCGCGTGTCGTCGCCACGATCCACGCACCGGTCAACGCGCTCGGGTACGAGTCATCCCATGGCCGGTTCTTCGCCATCGCCAGCCAGGCCGACGGCTCGCACATCGTGGCGATCGACCCGGCAGGCGGCGTGACTGACCTCGGCCCGGCCCCCGACGGCACCGGAGACGCGTATGCCGGGGCCATCGCCAACGGTCGGTGGTACCTGCACGGCCGCGGCGACCTGGTCGTGGTTTCCGTCGACCCGCACGCACCGGACTACCTCGACGTCGTTACTCGGCGACCGCTGAGCCGCGAGCTCGACGTCGGTGACTGGGACGTCGAGCCGGAAACCGGCCTGCTGTTCGGCGTCGAGGCGTCTGGGCCGGACCCAGGGCGGCTGACCACGGTGAACCCGGCCACCGGCAAGGTCAGCGTCGTGGCGCTGGCTGGCGTTCCCGGCGGCCGTGACTTCGGCGCTGCGGTGGTCGATGGGTTGGGGACGCTGCATGTCCTGCGCAACGCGTCCGGCGTCATGTACCACGTCCCACTCGATGATCCGCGGAACACGACGTCTATGAAGCTCACCGATCCTGCGCGGTCGGTCGATGCCGCCGGGTGTCCGCAAGCATGGGACTTCGGTGACGCCCCCGTGACGTACGGCACGACGCTGGCCGACGACGGTCCCCGGCACACGGTCAGCACCTTCGACGTGCTCTCCATCGGAGAGACCGTGGACGCCGAACCCGACGGCGAGCCGTCGGACGTCGCGGACACGGACACCGACGACCTCGAAGGCCCCATCGAGGTCGTGATCGGAAGGCAGCGGGTCACCGTACCGGTGCGCAACGAAACAGACCGGCCTGCGCTGCTCGCCGGGTGGCTCGACCTCAACGGCGACGGCAGCTTCGAGCGAGCTGAGCGGGCTTCCAGCACCGTGGCACCGGGGGACACGACCACCACCGTGCACTGGTCCCGCGGTGTTACCACGTCGGACCGCTACGGCTTCCTGCGGCTGCGGCTCTACGCCGACGCATCCGAGGACGCCCGGCCGATCGGCCCCGCCACTGGCGGCGAGATCGAGGATCATCGGATCCGCTACCACTGGCCGAAGGCGACAACGACCTCCGCGGCACAGATTCCGCCAACGTCCGAGGGCCCGACGCCGTCTCCCACCACGACGCGCGGTTCGACGTCCACAACCACCCCGACGACGACCGCTGCCCCGACGACGACTCCCGCCACCCAGACATCGCGAACTCGCGAGACGGTCGACTACGTCGCCACGCCGCCAGAGCCGCAGGAACCGCAGCAGTCGTCGAGCCTGCCGAACTCGCTGACCGTAGTCGTCGCTGTGCTCGTCCCCGCCGTCATCATCGCCGCACGCACGATCGGGCGGGCCGCCAGCCGTTCGAGGAGGTGACGGATGTCGACCGTCCAGACCGGTACCTACGTCGTCCTGGCGGGTGCCGCCCTGTCCGCCGCCGGGTTCCTGGTGATCTCCCGGATCGTCCCCGACAGGTGGCTTATTGCCGACTCCGAGGCGGCCAGCGCGCTGTACGGCGCGATCGGCATGGCCTACGCGATCCTGATCGCGATCGCGGCCATCGCGGTCTGGGAGGTGCGGGCCGGGGCCGACGAAGCCAGCGAGCGGGAAGCCTCCGCCATTGTCGAGACGCACCGTGCTGCCAACGGCCTTGCGACGTCGGACCGTACGGAGGTCCAAGAGCTGCTCGCGCAGTACACCAGTGCGGTCGTCGACGACGAGTGGCCCGCGCTGCGCAACACACGGGAGGAAGACCCTGGCGCCGCGTCCACGTTCGAGACGCTGCGGGAACGGGTCGACCAGCTCGATCGCACCGACAGCGAGCACGGTGCGGCGGCCGAGTGGGTCTCACGCCACACGTCCGACATGGCCGAAGCACGCCTGCTCCGGCTGGACGCAGCCGACGAACCCCTACCAGAGCCGTTGTGGCCAACCCTGGCGCTCGGCGGGTTCGTCAGCGTGGCGTTCCTGTATCTGTTCGGGCTCGAGCGCACCTTCCCCAACGGCCTGATGATGGCCACGGTCGGCGGGATGATCGCCGTGGTCCTGTTCGTCATCTACGAGATGCAGTATCCGTTCAGCCCAGGCCTTGCCCTCGAACCGGACGTCTTCCAAGCGGCGCTCGAGTACCTGACCCCGGGACGAGACCGCGCGACCGGCCGTTAGGGCGTGTCGATGGATCTACCGCTGCGCATCGTTGTTCTATAGGCCGGTTGCGAGCGGATCCAGAGACCGCAGCTCACTGGCGCGGGAGAACAGTTGTTGTCGCGGCGCGTTGTCGCGGCGGCTATACGGCCGTCGCGGGCGTGCTGACCATTGACGCGATGCTGCTTATTCATGTTCGCCCAGCTAGGAGCAGGTACCATGAGATCCATGACTGAGGAAGCGCCGTACGACGTCGAGGAGCTGCGCACGCGGTTCCCGTGGGTCGGGCTCGGTCCCGCCGGAGAGACGGAGCTCTCTTCGACGTACCGGGAAATCATGGCGCAGACCCGGGTCAGCCGTGAGATCGTCGATGCCATCGACGAGATCCGGCGCGCCGAATGAATGGCCTGATCCTCGACGCCGGCCCGCTGATCGCCACATACGCTCCCGACGACCATCACCACGTGCGCTGTGCGAAGTTGCTCAACGACTGGCGCGGTCCGGTCTTCTTGCCGGAGGCGGTGCTCGTCGAGACCTGCGGGTTCGTCCGCAACGCTGTTCGAAATGGACCGGCGTACGAGGCCCGTTTGCTGTGTCCATCGCCCGGTTTCGACTACTCGTCGCCGCCATGAAGGCTGGTGGGGCGCAGCGTCTCGACGCTGCCCCGGCTTTTCCGATCAACGTCGCCATCGGCGACTCGCTCATGCACGGGGCGGGTCCGCACCACTGCCTCGGTGCCGCGCTGGCGCGATTGGAAGGTGCGGTGACGCTGGAGCGGCTGGTGACGCGGCTGCCTGGGTTGGAGTTGGCGGGGGAGGCGCGCTGGAGCGGGCGCATCAACCTGCGCGGGCTGGCGACCCTGCCGGCGACGGGGTGAGCGCGGTGTCGGTGGACTCGTGACCCCTTACGCGTCGTACTCGAACATGTTCGGCTGGCCCGCCGCGTAGCGCTGCTCGTCGATCCGTTTGAACGCCTCGAGTTCCTCTGGTTGATACAGCTGCCACGTCGGAGCGGGCGGCGCACTGGATCCTGTCGTCTCGAGTAACGCGTTCACCGCGTATCGGGCCGACTCGTTCGCGCCTTCCATCGTGGCGAGGTCGACGTCGGTGCGCACGTAATCGCCCGCCAGGAACAGGTTCGGCAGCGCCGTGCGTACGGTCGGCCGCAGGTCCCACGAGCCGGTGGTGTTGATGAGCAGCGGCTCGTCGTTGTGGCTACCGTCGTCGTTCCACGTGATCGCTGGGTCGAGGAACCACGCCTCGACGTCGGACTCGCGCAGCACGTCGTCGCCGCTGTCGTTCAGGCTGGCCATGAGCTGTGCCAGTACCTCCCGCGCGATCTCGTCAGCGTTGCAGTCCTTCGCCTTGTTGCCGTTGAAGCCGGGGGTGTGCCAGTCGGAGATGTCGACCGACAGGCAGTCGACCACGGTGCCGTCACCGAAGTCGGTCGGGAAGTCGTGCCGTGGCCAGAACTGTGCCTGGTTGATCGACGTCAACGCCCATGGTGCGTGCATGTAGGCGACGTGGCCGGGACAGATCGATACGGGACGGTTCAGGTAGAACTGGACGCCGGTCATCCAGTCGACGAACAGTCCGTCCATTCTAGATAGAGCAGGGTCCATCGCCCGCAGCGCGTCCGACCACAATAGCCTGGCCTTCTCCGCGGGCAGTGCGCAGAAGAACCAGTCGGCTTTGATTCGGCTGCGACCGCCCTTGGCGTGCCGCGCGGTCGCCGTCGTGATGCGTCCGTCCCGCGAACGCAGCTCGGTGATCTGGTGGTCCAGATGAAATCTGACGCCGAGCTGCCGCTGCAGGTCAACCCACGGGTCGATCCAGGCCTCGTTCGTTGGCCCGTTGAGCAGCCGGTCGGGTTCGCCGTCGTTTCCGCGTCCCATGATGTTGAGGAGGAACGCCTGTGCCATGTTGCCGATCGTCCGTGCACTGGCCTGGGTTTCCTTCGCGGCGACCAACTGCCGGGTGAGGCCCCTGGCGAGGAGTTGCTGGTAGTCGTTGGAACGCCTTTCCGCGTCGACGTACTCCCACCACGACACGTACTCCCATTGCCCGTAGCGGCGCGCGTCGCAACTGGTCAGGTAGACCCAGATGCGGTTGCTGAAGTAGGCCCACTCGTCCGGCGGGATGCGAGTCCCGAGATCGAGCGCGGCTCGCAGGGTCTGCGTGATGGTGTCGGCGCTCAACAGTTGTGGATCCATGCGCGTGGGCACCGTGAGATCCGGTCTGTCCTGATAGGACTGTCGCGTGGCTGGGGTGTCGGTGAGATTTTCGTAGACAGTGTGGTCACCGAACGGGATGCGTCGCATGGTGTCGGGGATGTGGTGGTAGAAGCCGGGAAAGAACCGGAAGCCATGCTCCCCAGGGAGCGGTTCTCTGCCGTCGCTTCCCGTGCCGGGTACCGGCATGCTGCGGGCCTTCCCACCCAGTTCCTTGCCCTCGTAGACGTCGACCTCGAAGCCGCGCTCGATCAGCTCGTGGGCGGCGGCCAGCCCGGACATTCCGCCGCCGAGTACGGCTACTCGACGTCCCGTGCTGGCGGGGCCAGGAAGTGCGGCGTTGGCGGTCAGCGGGCTCGCGGCGAGAGTGGTTGTCGCGCCTGCCATCGCGGACATGCGGAGCATGTCGCGCCGGGACAGCCTGCGGCGTTGCCAGGGAGTCGAGGGATCAGCCATGGGGCGCTCCGTTCTGTCGTCAGGCCGTCGGGCGCGGCAGCAGTCGAGTAGCGGTGGGAAGGCCGACGCGGGCGCGTGCGGCTCGGGTCTCGGGCAGCGGCCCTGCTGCGTAGTGGATGCCGTTGAGGGCCGACCACACGGCCGCACGGTGCAGCCGGATCGACGTCGACGAGGAGCGGGGTACTCGCAGCAGACGCTGTGCCCAGCGCGGTTGGAGGTCGAGCACCGCCCATTGCAGTAACCGCAGCGCGGGGCGCAGCGGGGCGGGCGACACGGCACCACCGAGCCCGGCAAGGAACTCGACTGTCGGCATCGTGACACCCATGAGTGGGATCGACGCGCGTAAGCAGTCACGCACGTCGGATTTCGTCGTCGGCAGGTCGGTGCCACCTAGTGCTTCGCCGACCCGGGTGAACTCCCGGTAGTAGACGTCGAGGTCAGCGCCTCGAAGCGGACGCGGATGGTACCGCTCGTGGGCGGTGGCGATGCCCCAGACGACGGTCGCGTACGCCCAGCGCAGTGTCTCCGGGTCGGCCGCGTCGTAGCCGCGGCCATCGGGGCGCTCCCCGCGGACCGTGCCGTGCATGCTGCGCACCGTCCTGACGACGCGTTCGGCCGCGTGGCTTGGGCCGTAGGCCACGGCCATGAAGAAGGAGTATGAGTGCCCGGCCCGGGTCAGCAGACCCTTGAGATCCAGCCCTGACGGTTCGCCGTTCACCCAGCGCACGCCGCGCGAATGCTGCTGACCCATCCACGCGAAGTCCGGGTGCAGCGTCTCGATCGCCGCCGACGCGAACAGCCCAAGAACAAGGGCGGGAGTGTGCTCGTGCACGTACCAGACGGCGCTGTCCGGGCCGAACCATCCGGGATCGCCGTCAGGCGCGTCGAAGGTCACGCCTTTGAAGAAGTTCCTGCGGATCAGGACGTCGAACGCCTGGTCCACCGCCACGCTCGTCGGGTTCGCCACCACCGCCGCGCCTCCCGTCATAATGTGACACGTATGCGTGTCAGATGAGGGCAGCGTACGATCTGACACGAGTGAGTGTCAATATCGATGTCTCGCTCGGAGGAGGTGACGACGTGCCGCAGACCCGCCGCACGTATCGCGGCATGAGCGCCGAGGAACGCAAGGCCGAGCGGCGCAGACAGTTGCTCGCGGCAGGGCTGGAGCTGTTCGGCACACGTGGGTTCGCCGAGACCAGGGTGGACGACGTCTGCGCCGAGGCGGGGCTGACGAAGCGGTATTTCTACGAGAGCTTCACGTCGCTGGAGGAGTTGCTGCTCGCGGTCGTCGAGGACATGCTGGCCGATCTGACCGCGCGAGTCGTGCCGGTGATCGCGTCGAGCGGATGGCGCGACCCTCGGCCGATGCTGTCGACGTTCATCGGTGCGATGCTCGCCGACCCACGCCTGGTGCGGTTGCTGGTGATCGAGACGCACACCGGGGCGCTGGCGCGGCAGCGACACCACTTCATCGAGCGTGCTATCGACGTCTGGCTCGAGGCGGCACCCGACCGCGACCGGGACCCGTCGCTGTTGCAGACGCAGCGGCTGCTGGCGCACGCATACGCGGGGGCCATTGGAGAGGTCGCGGTGGCCTGGGCGAGCGGTCGGATCACGATGTCTGCCGAGGAGATCATCGACCACTTGGAGCGTATCTTCCGGCGGATCAGCCCACGGGCAGGAGTGGCGCAGTAGCATCGCAGGATGCCGCGTACGGATACCGGATCGCGGGTGATCACCGCGTCGCCCGAGCGAGTGTATGACGCGCTCGTTGATCGCGAGGCATTGACGGCGTGGCTGCCGCCGGAGGGTATGACCGCGAGGTTCGAGCGGTTCGAGCCGCGGCCGGGCGGCTCCTACCGCCTGGTCCTGACCTATCGCGACGTGTCCGGGGCAGCGGGGAAGTCGACGGCTGACTCCGACGTCGTCGAGGCTCGGTATGTCGACATCGTTCCCGGGGAGCGGGTCGTTCAGGCGGTCGACTTCGTCTCCGACGACGATGCGTTCGCCGGGACGATGACCATGACCTGGGAGGTCACGCCGGTCGATGGCGGGACGCGTGTCGACATCACCGCTGAGGACGTGCCGGACGGCATCTCCGCTGAGGATCATGCGGCGGGGCTGGCGTCATCGCTTGCCAATCTCGCTGCTTACGTTGAGCGGTAGGCGCGCCGGTGCGATCAGAGGCACCGTTCGTTGTGCGGGTTTCGCGGTTGTCGGAGGGGTCAAAGGTTCCGGGAACACCATCGTCTGATGCTGAACACGGGCGATCTTTGCTAGTGCAACTCACATTATGAGCTGGTATCCGATGATTCAGGTTGCAACTACCATG
Organism: Actinophytocola sp.; assembly: GCA_009377475.1. Taxonomy (GTDB): domain Bacteria; phylum Actinomycetota; class Actinomycetes; order Mycobacteriales; family Pseudonocardiaceae; genus Haloechinothrix_A. The sequence continues at coordinate 3,635 of WHTY01000138.1, read as the reverse complement.
GGTTGACCAGCGGATACGGGCAGGTGGAAGCCATGGGGGACGTCGACGCACTGCGCATGTGCTGACGCTTCCCGACGGTGGTCTTGAGTTGGCTGCCACGTCGCAGGACGAGGTGGTGTCGTGGGCGTACTCCTCGATCGGTGGTCTAGTGGCGGCGTGTGGGAGTGGTCAGCCGTACGTGCGTGCGTCGGTCGGCGACGTCGCTGATTTCGCTGATGCGTTCGACGGTCCGGTGTTGGTCGCGCTGGATGTCTGGCATCCGGAGGGTGTTCGCTACTCGGAGGTAGAGCCGGACGCCATGGAGCCACTTGAGCCACTTTCGCTGGACGACGGCGATGAGGACGTGGTGTGGGTGCCTACGCGGCCGGTGCGTGAGGGTGATTGGGAGGTCGTTGCCGAGCTTCACGCTGTCGAACCGGGTGAACCGTTGTTGTTGGCGTATAGCTCGCTGGAGACACTGCTGGCGAACTGCGGGCCGCATCAGGCCGCATCGGCGATTTTCGCGAATCGGATCGACGTGGTAGCCGAACAGGCGGGTGCGCACGGAGTTGCGTTCGACGCGGCGGTGGCCGAAGAGGCACGACATAGGGCACCGGTTCGCCATTGGGCGCGTCCAAGTCGTAACGAGTACCCGAGGTGAGGGAGTGATCGACGGTGCCCGATATGTGGCGCGACGAGGGCTCGCTTGAGGCGGTGGCGAGGCACCTGAGCGACGGCGCGAACAGTATGGATCAGGTCGCGACGAATTTGCCGGATGATGCGATTGATGCCGGGTTCTCCTCCGATGTGGTGAACTCGGCAATGGCCCGCGTCGGTAAGGCTGCGCTTGTGCTCGCTCAGCTTGGTGAAGATATTGCCGCCAAGGTGGATGCCGCTGACGGGAGTTACGGCGATATCGAGAACACCAACGCAGGCCGGATGCGCTATGAGGAGACGCACTTGACTCCGTTAGAGCGTGGTTGGAGTACTCGTGGTCAGGTCATGACCGATGACGAGGTCGGACAGTTGCGGATGCAGGAGGCACAAGCCAGAAGGGGCATGCCGGACAATCCCGAACCTGCTTTGGATTCACAGCCCGAAGCCGCGCCGCCGGGCAGGACGCCAGAACCGCCTCCACAGATCGGGCCTACGGGCTAAGGGGATCGAATGGCCACACCACTTCATCTCAATACGACGGTCAACGGAAGCATCGGCATGTGCGAGAACGCGGCTGAGCGACTCCGCGCGTGCAGCACGTTCGCGCGCGACGCCGCTGATTCGTACACATCCGCGCGAAATACCGCAAACGCCGGTTGGGGTGGTCCCGCCGCTCAGGCGTTTCATAGGGCGGCCGACCCCCTTGTTGATCCATCCGACGGGCTTGCCGACCTGTGTCAGGGATATGCTGACGCGCTACTCGACTTCGCGGGCAGCCTGCAGAAGGTCGTCGACGACATGGAACAGGTGTTAGGGAGGGCGACCGCAGGTGATCTTGAGGTCCAGGGACCTATCGTGATGCGCCCCGATAACCCCGGTGCCGGGCCCCATGTCCCGCTGGATGTGCTGCGCAACGGTGAGGCCTCTGCCGCGTGGGAATCCTACCGGCAGGCCGCGAGCGCTTACGCCACCAAGGTAGCTGATTACAACGCCAAGGTCGCGGTGTTCAATGAGTGTCTGGCGGTCTTCAAACGGGCGCGGCAGGACGAGGAGCAGGCACACACCGAACTCTGGGAGAAGCTCGGACCGGACAAGGGTTGGGATGTCGATGGTTGGACCATCGGTTCGACAGCCGCGTCCTCGGTCGTCGGCTTGATCGCTGGAGCGGAAAACACTCGCCACCGTTATCTGATAGGGCTGGAACGGATGCGAACCGTCTCCACGGTCTTTCAGCATCTCGCTGTCGGCAGGCTCCTGGCGAACTTCACCGGAGCACAGCGCACGCGGTTCTTCGCCGCTGCTGCCAAGGCCGGGGTAGCGGAGGAAACCTACAGGAAGCGGATCGCCCAACTGGACAAGTTTTTGAAGCACGTCCCGAAAGACGTGCGAACGAAAGTGTCCGCATATCCAGGTAAGGGTGACTCGAAGATCGCGTACCCTCGCGCGTTCGACACGATGAGCCACAAGGCAGGCTCGGCCGTATTGCGAAAGTTGCCCTATGTAGGAAGCATCACGGTGGCTGGGCAGGAAGTGTATGGTGCTTACGCGGGCGAGCAGTCGTGGGGCAAGGCTGTTGCGTCGACCGCAGCTACCCTTGGCGGTGGTGCTCTTGGGGGATCCGCAGGAGCCTTCGCGTGTGCACCGATCGCTCCGCCCTGGGGTTCCCTTGTATGTGGCCTTGCCGGCGGTGGCCTTGGTGGCTTCGCTGGAGGCGAGGTAGTGGATTTCTATGTGCCTGACGAGGAGGTCGACATGCCAGAAGAAGCGGAACCCATTGATTACCGCTCGGTTGGTGGCCGGTGACCGAGGACGTCCGTACCAGAGGCCTGCCGCCGCGGCCGGACCCCGAAACCGGTGAGCCCCTCCCTCCGCCCGGTCGTGGCTGGAAGGCCTACTCAGGCAGCGACCGCAAGCCCGAACACAACCCCAGCCGTGAAACCCGCCTGTCCCACAAACCCCATCCACCTCCCGGGCGCGGTCCCGTTCTGGCCTGGCACAAAGAAAGCAAACGAGGCAAGGTCCGATCGTTCTTCGGATCGATTATCTTCTTCGCAGTCGTCTTCGCTGTTCTCTCGTTGATTCAGGGTCGGGGCCTCGACATGCTGACCGCCTGGCCCGTCTGGCTGATCATCTTGGCAGGATCATGGTTGATAACCGGCCCGTTCACGTATGTTGTCGTCTCTGTCGGTGCTGATTGGTGCCAGCATCAGAGTTATCGGTTTGGGTATAAGCGAGGCTCCCATGTGATTGACCTGTACGACCTCGTGAAGGTCGAGGTCGTGACGGGCGGGGTGGCTCAGCTGTACTTGACTCTTTACGGTCCGGAACGCGGTATACACATGGCTTTGCACGAGTGGCAGCGCGAGCGCCGAATGTGGGACCTGGTGTACAACGGCATCCTGCACTCGGTGGCCAAAGCAGCTAAGGTTAACAAGATGGCTCGAGCGGTGCTCGAAATCAATAGGCCGCGCGCGAACAGATCGCGAGATATTCCCGTCGCCGCGCTGGACGACCTACAGGTGTTCGAGCTCATGCAGGATCCGAACCTGCAAGAATTCCTCGACGCACCAGACGCGCCTAGGTCCGCAGCGGAGTTCCGCAAAGTGTTTCCCGCACTTCCCGAGGAAGCCCTCGCGCACCCTGCGAACCCAGGCTGGTTCAAACCACAGGCATAGATCCATCGCCTGCACGATCAGCTTGGAACAGCGGGTACCAGTCGATCGGCTTTGAGAATGGGGTTGATGACGTCGGTGGTGCCATTAAGGATGGCGCAGAGGTGGTATTGGACGTTGGAGAAGCGATCGGTGGAGCTGCCGTTGATGCGGGGTCCGCGGTTGCGGGAGGCGTGAAGGATGCCTGGAGGCTTATTCATAGGCAGTGAAGAAGAATAGTCCGGTGATCGCTTTGAGCATGCTGGTGTATTTGCTGATGGGTGCCCTGTATCGGCCGCCTTCTTCGCTGAGCATGCGCCAGGTTTTGAGGTGAGCGATGGCGTGTTC
>WHTY01000112.1 GCA_009377475.1 Actinophytocola sp. | reverse complement strand
GTTCGCCATCGTGCACACTACTCACCGCGGCCCTTGTTGTTGATCTTGTTGCTGTCGCAAGAAGCATGATCAACCAAGGGCCGCTTCCATGATCAACCGGGGTCACCACACACCCGACCAGGGGTTAAACGACAAGCTGAGCTCAGCGCCACGATCCCGGCGAGCCAGTCGTGCCGCCGGTCCGCCGCCGCGTCATCGCCGCGCTGCCGCCGCCGCCCTGCCGCCTTGCTGTAGCTCACCCCGATGGTCACCGCGCTCAGGAACAGCTCCTGCGCGGTGAAAAGCGCACCCGAACTGCGCAAAGTAATGCCCACATCGCTCCAATGGCCGAGCGATCGGCACTTGACGTCGCCAAGAAACCGGTTCCACACTGGTGTTGCGTAGAACACAACTGATGTGCAATACGCAACGCACCACCGGGGCGGGCGCGGGCCACGTCAGCCCACCATGCGCGGCACGGACCGCACCGCAGCTCCGACACCAGGCTTCGACCTCCCCAAAGTCTTCACATCTCACCGGAATCCCAGGCGCAACAGCGAGGTATCTCCCATGACAGACGTACTCCACCCCCACCCGACAGCGACGACGACGGTGGACCAGCCCGCCGTGATGCTCTACACCCGGCTCAGGAAGTCGCCGTACTTCTGGAAGTCGCGCGCGCACGGCGTCGCGGCGTACAGCGTCTACAACCACACGTATCACCCCCGCCACTACGGCGACCCGATCGGCGAGTACTGGGCGCTGCTGCAGGGCGTGACGCTGTGGGACGTCGGCGTCGAGCGGCAGGTCGAGATCTCGGGGCCGGACGCGTTCGACTTCACGAACATGCTGGTCCCGCGCGACCTGACGAAGTGCGACGTCGGCCAGTGCAAGTACGTGTTCATCACCGCGCCGGACGGCGGCATCATCAACGACCCGATCCTGCTGCGGGTGGACACCAACCGGTTCTGGCTCTCGCTCGCCGACAGCGACGTCGGACTGTGGGCGATGGGCCTGGCCCACGCGGGCGGCTGGAACGTGCGCATCCGCGAGGCCGATGTCGCCCCGCTCCAGATCCAGGGCCCGAAGTCGAAGCAGGTCATGTCCGACCTGTTCGGCGCGGAGATCCTTGACGTGCCGTACTACCGGATGCGGGACTTCACCGTAGACGGCATGGACGTCGTGGTCAGCCGCACCGGCTACTCCGGCGAGATCGGCTACGAGATCTACCTCTACAACGCCTCCCGCGACGCCGAACGGCTGTGGGACGCGGTGTGGCAGGCGGGCGAGCCGCACGGCATTCGCCCGATCGGGCCATGCCACATGCGCCGGATCGAGGGCGGCATGCTCGCCTACGGCAGCGACATCACCCTCGACACCAACCCGCTCGAAGTCGGCTACGACTACCACTGGATGGTCGATCTCGACCAGGACGCCGACTTCATCGGCAAGGACGCGCTGACCCGCATCAAGGCGGAGGGCATCACCCGCCGCATGGCGGGCGTCGAGATCGACGGCCCACCGCTCGGCACCTACAACGACGGCTCCATGATCGAGCCGTTCGACGTCTACGCCAGCTCGACCGAACCAGTCGGCCGGGTGACAAGCGCCTGCTACTCGCCCCGGCTGGAGCGCAACATCGGCCTCGCCATGCTGCCGCTCGAGCTGACCTCGCTTGGCAGCACCGTCACGGTGCGCACGCCGACGGGAATGCGGACCGGCACCGTCGTCGAGAAGCCCTTCATCGACCCCCGCAAGGAAACCCCGAAGGGCTGACACTGGTATGAGCTTCCAGCCGCTCCCGAAGGCGCCGCGCACGCGGCGGGCCGTCGCCCCGCTGCTTGCCGCGCCGCGTTACGAAATCCTGCCGCTGCCGAGAGTGCTCGAGGCGACCGAGCAGCTGCCGGCGGGCTCGGTCGTCACGGTCACGGCATCGCCGCACAAGGGCCTGCACGCGACCATCGACGTCGCCGAGGACGTCGCGGCGCAGGGGATGCGGGCCGTGCCGCACCTCGCGGCCCGGCAGTTCCGCGACAGCGCCGAGCTGTCCGACGTCCTTGACCGCCTCGACGCGGCGGGCATCGGCGAGGTGTTCGTCGTCGGCGGCGACGGCACCCACCCGGCGGGCGACTTCGGCGACGGCCTCGCCCTGCTGCACGGCATGGCCGACCTGGGCAGACTCCCCGCCGAGGTGGGCGTGCCGTCCTATCCGGAGGGACACCACGCCATCGACGGCGACACGCTGTGGACGTCGTTGCGCGCCAAGCAGGAGTTCGCCACCTACACCGTCACCCAGCTCTGCTTCGACGCGGACGCCATCTGCCGGTTCGCCGCGGCCGCCCAACGCAACGGCGTCACGCTGCCGGTCGTTGTCGGCACGCCCGGCGTCGTCGACCTCACCAAGCTGCTGCGGGTCGGGCTGAAGATCGGCGTCGGGGACTCGCTGCGGTTCGCGCGCGGCAACGCCTCGGTCGCTGGCAAGCTGCTGCGGCCCGGCGGCTACCGGCCGGACGGCCTCGTCCGCAAGCTCGCCAGCCGGGTCGCTTCGGGCGACTGCACCCTCGCTGGCCTGCACTTCTACACCTTCAACCACGTCGCGGCGACCGCCCGCTGGGTGCGCAACACGCACCGGCGGGCGGCCTGAGGAGGGGCCATGCCAACCATGCCATCGGACATCGAGATCTCCCGCGGTGCGACATTGAAGCCGCTCACCGACGTCGCCGCGGACATGGGCATCGGTGAGCACCTGATCGAGCCGTACGGCCGTTCGGTCGCCAAGATCTCGCTGGACGTGATCGAAGAGCTGGCCGACCGGCCGCGCGCCCGCTACGTCGTCGTCTCGTCGCTCACCCCGACGCCGCTCGGCGAGGGCAAGACGACCACAACGGTCGGGCTCGGCCAGGGCTTCGGCCACATCGGGCACCGCGCGGTCATCGCCATTCGGCAGCCGTCCATGGGTCCCACGTTCGGCATCAAGGGCGGCGCGGCAGGCGGCGGTTACTCGCAGGTCGCGCCGATGGAGTCGGTGAACCTGCACCTCACCGGCGACCTGCACGCCGTGAGCTCTGCACACAACCTGCTCGCCGCGATGCTCGACAACCACCTGCACAAGGACAACCCGCTCGACATCGACCCGTTCTCGATCTCGTGGCGGCGGGTGCTCGACGTCAACGACCGCGACCTGCGCGAGATCACGACCGGCCTCGGCGGCAAGGCGCACGGCATCCCCCGCCAGACCGGGTTCGACATCACCGCGGCCAGCGAGGTCATGGCGGTGCTCGCGCTGGCGGACTCGCTGCCCGACCTGCGGCGGCGGCTCGCGCGCATCGTCGTCGCCTACGACCGCAACGGCATCCCGGTCACGGCGGAGGACCTGCGTGCGGCTGGCGCCATGTGCGTGCAGCTGCGGGAGGCGCTGAAGCCGAACCTGATGCAGACCATCGAGCAGACGCCCGCGCTGGTCCACTGTGGACCGTTTGGGAACATCGCGCACGGCAACTCGTCCGTCGTAGCCGACCTCATCGGCATCCACGGCGGCGACTACCTCATCACCGAGGCCGGGTTCGGCGCGGACATGGGCGCCGAGCGGTTCTTCAACATCAAGTGCCGGGCGTCCGGCCTCACACCGGACGCGGCGGTGATCGTGGCGACGGTGCGTTCGCTCAAGGCGCACTCCGGCAAGTACAAGGTCGTCGCTGGCAAGCCGTTGCCGGACGAGATGCTCGCCGAGACCCCCGACGACGTCCACGCCGGGTCGGCCAACTTGCGCAAGCAGATCGCCAACATCAAGGCGCACGGCATCACACCCGTCGTCGCGATCAACGCCTTCCCAAGCGACCACGAGAGCGAGAAACAGGCCATCGTGGACATCGCGACGTCGGAGGGCGTGCGCGCCGCGGTGACGTCGCACGTCGCGAAGGGCGGCAAGGGCGCGGCCGAGTTGGCCGAGGTCGTCGCGGAAGCCTGCGAGGAGCCGTCGCACTTCCACTACCTCTACGACGACAGCCTGCTGCTCGAAGACAAGATCGACGTCGTAGCGCGGCGCATGTACGGCGCGGACGGCATCGAGCTCTCCGCCACCGCACGCAAACAGCTCGACAGTTACCAGAACAACGGCTTCGGCCCGCTGCCGGTGTGCATCGCCAAGACCCACCTGTCCCTGTCGGCCGACCCGTCCCGCAAGGGCGCGCCGACCGGCTGGCGGCTGCCGGTGCGCGAGGTCAGAGCGTCGGTCGGCGCTGGCTTCATCTACCCGATCTGCGGGGACATGCGCACCATGCCCGGGCTGTCCTCGCGCCCAGCGGCCGAACACATCGACATCGACGAGACCGGGCAGGTCGTGGGGCTGTCCTGAAGGAGTTGATCGCCATGAGCACGGACTCAAGCCGCGTGCCGAGCAGCGCGGACGTCGTCATCATCGGCGCCGGGATCGTCGGGAACTCGGTCGCCTATCACCTCGCCGAGCTGGGCTGGCGCAACATCGTGCTGCTCGACAAGGGGCCGCTGCCGGACCCCGGCGGCTCGACCGGCCACGCGTCGAACTTCATCTTCCCGGTGGATCACTCGAAGGAGATCACCGCGCTGACGCTGGAGTCGATGCGCCAGTACGAGAAGCTGGGCACGATCACCACGTGCGGTGGCATCGAGGTCGCCCGCACGGAGGAACGCATCGAGGAGCTGAAGCGACGGCTCGCGTCCTCGAAGGCGTGGGGCATCCCGTCGGAGCTGATCACGCCGGAACGGGTGGCGCAGCTCGTGCCGTTCGTGGACCCCAGCGTCATCCTCGGCGGGTTTTGGACGCCGTCCGCCGCCGTGGTCGACCCGTTGCAGACCGGCGCGCTGATGCGGGAGCAGGCCAGCGCGCACGGCGCGCTAACGGTGTCGGCGAACACCGAGGTCACCGGCATCAGCACCGAGCGCGGCCGCGTCACCGCTATCCACACCGACAAGGGTGACATCGCCACCGACCGGATCGTGGTCGCCTGCGGGGTGTGGAGCCCGCGCATCGCGCGGATGGCAGGCGCGCGGATTCCGCTCACACCCGCGGTGCACCAGATGATGGACGTCGGGCCGATCCCCGAGCTGGCCGACACCGGCACGGAGATCGCCTACCCGATCGTCCGCGACATGGACGCGCTGATGTACGAGCGGCAGAGCGGCGCTGACCTGGAGATCGGCTCGTACGCGCACCGCCCGATCCTGCACGAGCCGGACGAGATCCCGTCGATCGAGGCGGCGGCGCTGTCGCCGACGCAGCTGCCGTTCACCCAGGACGACTTCGACCCGCAGCTTGAGGACGCGCTTGAGCTGTTCGGCTCGATCCTCAACGAACCGGGCGCTGGCGTGCGGCACGCGATCAACGGCCTGCTCTCGATGACCCCGGACGGCGCACCGATCCTGGGCGAGTCGCCCGAGGTCGGCGGGCTGTGGTCGGCGGCGGCGGTGTGGATCAAGGAAGGCCCTGGCGTCGGACGAATGATGGCCGAGTGGATGACCACCGGCACGCCGGAGATCGACCTGCACGGCGCCGACATCGCGCGGTTCTACCCGCATCAGCGCACGACGCACCACGTCGTCGCCCGCGCGAACGAGGGCTTCAACAAGATCTACGGCATCGTGCACCCGCGCGAGCAGTGGGCGTCGAACCGGCGGCAGCGGCTGTCACCGTTCCACGCCCGCGAGGTCGAGGCGGGCGCGGTGTTCTTCGAGGTCGGCGGCTGGGAGCGACCGCACTGGTACGAGTCGAACCGGCCGCTTGTCACCGAGTTCGGCGTGCCGGATCGCCCGCACGAGTGGGACGGCCGCTGGTGGTCCCCGATCACGAACGCCGAGCACCTGGCGATGCGGGAGCGGGCCGCGATGATCGACCTGACGGCGTTCGCGCAGTTCGACGTCTCAGGGCCTGGCGCGCTGGACTACCTGCAGCGCATGGTGATGGCGCAGGTGGACAAGGCGGTCGGGCGGCTGATCTACACGCCGGTGCTTGCCCCGAACGGCGGGTTCCGCAGCGACCTCACCATCGTCCGGCTGGGTGACGAGCACTTCCGGGTGATCACCGGCGGCGCGGACGGGGCGCGAGATGCGTTCTGGTTCCGCTCGCACCTGCCGGACGACGGCTCGGTGGCGTTCGCGGACATCACCTCGGCGGTCTGCACGCTCGGGCTGTGGGGGCCGCGCGCCCGCGACATCCTCGCGGCGACGACGCCTGACGACGTCTCCAACGAGGCGTTCGGCTTCGGCACCGCGAAGCGCATCGTCATCGACGGCGTGCCGGTGCTGGCGCTGCGGGTCTCGTATGTCGGTGACCTGGGCTGGGAGCTGCACGCGCCGTTCGAGCACGGGCAGCACCTGTGGGACGCGATCGCGGCGGCGGGCGAGCCGCACGGCATCGTCCCGGCTGGCATCGGCGTCTACGGCACCACGGGTCGGCTGGAAAAGGGCTACCGGCTGATGGGCGCCGAGCTGGACTCGGAGTACAACGCCGTCGAGGCGGGGCTGGCGCTGCCGAAGGTGAAGTCGGCGGACTTCATCGGCAAGGAGGCGTACCTGGCGGCCCGCGAGTCGGGGCCAGCGGCGACCTTGTGCACGCTGGCGTTGGGGAACACCGCCGACCACACCAGCGCGTCCGGCATCGCCCGGTTCCCCCAGGGCGGCGAGCCGATCCTGGCCCGCGACGGCGAGCGGATCGTCGACCGCAAGGGCAGGAGCTCCTACGTGACCACCGCGGGCGCGGCGCCGTCGCTCGGGACGTACCTGCTGATGGCGTACCTGCCGCCGGAGTACGCCGTCGAGGGCGAGCGGCTGGTCGTGGAGTACATGGCCGAGCAGTATCCGGTCACGGTCGCCCGCGTCGGCCGCACGCCGTTGTTCGACCCGGACGACACGCGCATGAAGTCCTGATCGGAGGTCCACTATGGACGTGCTTGTCTGCGTCAAGCGGGTGCCGGCGCCGGGCGCGAAGGTCCCGCTGACCGACGACGCGACCGAGATCGACACCCGCTACCTCGGGCACACCATCGGCCCGCACGAGGAGTGCGCCGTCGAGGAGGCGGTGCGAATCGTCAAGGAACACGGCGGCAGCGCGACGGTGCTCGCGGTCGGCCCGGCCGAGGCCGACGAGCAGTTGCGCTACGCCATCGCGATGGGCGCCGATCGGGGCGTGCTGGTCGACGTCGGCGCGGCGGAGCTTGACCCGCAGGCCACGGCGTCGGCGATCGTGCACGCCGTCGGCGACACCCGCTACGACCTGGTGCTGTTCGGCACCGAGTCGGCGGACGCCAGCCATTACCAGGTCGGCATCCGGGTGGCCCGCGCGCTGGGGCTGCCGATCGTCGGCGGCATCAAGGGCGTGAAATTCGAGGATGGGGCCGTCCAGTTGCGCCGGGAGGTGGCGGACGGCGTCGAGGTGTACCGGGTGCCGCTGCCCACTGCCGCCGCCGTCAAGGAGGGCTTGAACCTGCCGCGCTACCCCAGCATGCCGGGCAGGCTCAAGGCGAAGAAGGCGCGCATCGACGTCGTGCCGTACGAGCCGGAGCCGGGCGGGCTGCGCAAGGTGCGGCTGCGGCAACCGAACGACAACCGCGAGGAGGCGATCGTGCTCGGTCACGGCGCGGACGCCGCTCCCGCGGTGGTCGACGTGTTTGAACGGATCGGGGTGATCTCATGATTCTGGCAGTGCTGGACGACTCCCCTGCCGCGCTGGACATGCTGGCGTACACGCAGTCGCTCGGCCAGCAGGTCGAGGCGGTGACGTTCGGGGCGGCTGACACCGACGACCTGGCCAAACGCGGCGTGCGGGCGGTGCATCGCATCGCGCACGACGAGCTGGCCGACTGCGCCCCCGCCGCGAGCGGGGAGGCGCTGTCCCAGCTCATCGAGCATCTGCGGCCGGAGGGCGTTGTTGGCGTGTGCTCCGACGCCGTCACCGAGGCGATGGCGCACGTCGCCGCGATCACCGGGCTGCCGCTGGCCACAAACTGCGTCGAGGTCAGCACGGGAGATCCGTGGCTGCTGACCAGGGTGCGCGGCGGCGGGATGTTACTTGAGGAAGCGGAGCTGCACGCGAGCCCCGCGTTGCTGACCATCGCCCAGGGCGTGTCCGGCGACATCGGGGCCGGGCCGGTCGAATCGTGCGAGGTGCGCGAGTTCACGCCCGAGCTGACGGAGGCGGCAGCAACGACGCAGCAGGCCCGCATCGTGGAACGCGCCAGCCGTGGCTCCGGCATGACGCTGGCGACCGCGCCGGTGATCGTCTCCGGCGGACGCGGCGTCGGCAGCGCGGACGGCTACCGGGCGCTCGAGGAGCTTGCGGAACGCCTCGGCGGCGTCGTCGGCTGCTCGCGGGTGGCGACCAACAACGGCTGGCGCCCGCACAGCGACCAGGTCGGCCTCACCGGCACCAAGGTCGCGCCCGAGCTGTACCTCGCGTGCGGCATCAGCGGCGCGACGCAACACTGGGTCGGCTGCATGGACTCGAAGGTCATCATGGCGGTCAACACCGACCCGGAAGCACCCCTGGTACGCAGGGCCACCTACGCCGTGATCGGGGACATCCACGAGGTGTTGCCTGCCGTCATCGATGAGCTCAAGGCCAGATCGGAGGGGTGATCGGGTCCGGGGCGACCTGCGATCGTGCGAAGTGCCCTAGACTCATAGGTCGTGAACTCCCCTAATGATGACCGCAAGCCCGGCGGTGTGCAGTCCGTCGACAGGGCGATCACCATCCTGGAGTTTCTGGCGCGCAATGAGTGGTCCGGCGTCACCGAGGTGGGCAACGAGCTCGGGGTGCACAAGTCGACCGCGTTTCGGCTGCTGAACACGCTGGAGGCGCGTGGCGTCGTCGAGCAGCACGCCGACAGCGGCAAGTACCGGCTCGGCGCTGGCCTCGCGCACCTCGCGCGCGGCATCAGCGTCGATCCGGACCTGACCCAGAACGCGCGGTTCGGCTGCGAGTGGTTGGCGCGGCAGACCGAGGAGACCGTCACGCTGACCGTCCTCGAAGGCGACATCTGCGTGACGATCGACCAGATCGTGTCGAGCTCCACCGTGGTGAGCCGTAGCTGGCTCGGCAGGCAGACACCGCTGCACGGGACGTCGCCCGGCAAGGTGTTCCTCGCGTTCCTACCGGAAGAACGGCGCGCCGAACTGCTGGGCGGTGAGCTGGAGGCCTACACCGAGAACACGATCGTCGACCCCGCCGCGCTGCGCGAAGAGCTCGACCGGGTGGCAGAGAACGGCTTTGCCACCACCGTCGAGGAGTTCGAGGAAGGCCTCAACGGCGCGGCGGCCCCCGTGCGCGACGCGGAAGGCACGGTCGTGGCCGCCATCGGCGTGTCAGGCCCCTCGTACCGGCTCGACGAGGACGAGCTGCGCAAGCTCACCCCGGTGATCCGCGAGGCAGCCGACCTGGCGTCGTCCCGGATGGGCTACTTCCACCCGGTCAGCGACTAGCCCGTTCCGGGCTGCGCGCCATAAGCTTCGTTGCCTGAATGATCCGTTATGCCGGGTCCTGGCTGGAGCCGAAGGTGCCCTTGGGCACGCATTATGTACCGAAGGGCACCTTGGGCTCGGTCCCGCCGCCAGGAACTTTCGCAGCGAATTTCCGATTCGCGGCGCGACGACTGACGGGCGGTCAGCCCAGCGCGTGCCTGCGGCGTTCGGCTGACCCCACCGGCACCATGGCCGGGTGCAGGTCGCGCCGCATGCACACCCTCGGCCACTTGCCGAGGCCGTTGGCCCGTTCCGCCTCGAGGATGGCGAGCAGGCCGGGCGACAGCTCGGCGAGGTCGAGCTCCCGGAACCCGCAGCGCAGGTAGTACGGCGCGTTCCACGGCACGGCGGCGAACGTCGTCAGCGTCAGCGCCTCGATACCACAGCGCGCCGACGCGTCGGCAGTGTGGTCGAGGAGCGCCTTGCCGATGCCGCGCCGCGCGAAGTCGGGGTGCACCGAGACCTGTTCGATGTGGGTGTTGCCGTCGACGACATCGGTGATCAGATACGCCATCAACCTGCCGAAGGGCCCGACAGCCACCCATGCCTCGCCGTTGCGCTGGGCAAACGCCAACTCGGTCAGCGTGGGCGGCTCGTCGTCGGCGATCTCCGCCATTCCGATGTCACGGAAACACCGGCCGGCGGCACGCTCGATGTCCTGTAGTGCAAGCAGCTCGTCGGCACGAGCCGTTCGGATACGCACATCTCCAGTATCGACCTCCGAGGCCGAGCGTGCCATCCCCACACGGTGTTCGGCTGATCGCGGACGTGATCCGGCCTGCCAGTGGACCACTCGCTATGGCATCATCCCGCTCATGAATATCATTTCCATTAGCTGGATTGGGTGACATGGCCACGCTGCTCATGGTGGAGAGTTGGCTGCGCTCGACCGGGCACAGCCTGCCGCCGCTGATCCGGCGACTCGGCCACGACTATGTCCTGCTGACCACGAACCCCGCGCTGTACCCGGATACGACGTCGGGACTGCGGCACCCGGTGCGCGCCAATGCCAGCGAGATCGTCCGCGCCGACACGAACGACCCGGACGCCGCCGTGACCGCCGCCCGCGCGGTCGCGGCGCGGCGCCGGATCGACGGCGTGCTCACGACGTGCGACTTCTACCTCCCCACGGTCGCCACCATCGCCGACGCGCTCGGCCTGCCCGGCGCGCGGCCGGACGTGCTGCACACCGCCACCCGCAAGCACCGCGTGCGCCAGGCGATGGACGACGCGGGCGTGTCGAACGTCGGGTTCGCGGTGGCCGACACGTACGACGCCGCGCGGGACGCCGCCGCCCGGCTCGGGTATCCGCTGGTCGCGAAGCCGGTGGACCTCAACTCGGGCACGGCGGTGCAGCGGGTGGACGACGACGCCGCGCTCAAGGACGCGTTCCACGAGATCACCGCCGAGGAGCGCAACACGCGCGGCCAGCCGCGCGAGCGCGTGATGCTGCTTGAGCAGTTGGCCGAGGGACCGGAGGTCAGCGTCGAGGCCATCACTCGGGACGGTGAAACCACGATCGTGGGTATCACCGACAAGAGTCTCGCCGGGCCGCCCGCGTTCGTGGAGTCCGGGCACATGTTCCCGGCCGATCTGCCCGCGTCCGCCGTTGCCGACGCGGAGGCGTACGTGCTGGACGCGCTCGCCGCGCTGGACTACCGCCACGGCCTCAGTCACACCGAACTGCGGCTGACCGCCGACGGTCCTCGGCTGATCGAGATCAACCCGCGCCAGGCGGGCGGATACATCTTCGACCTGCTGCGGCTGGTGACCGGTGTGCATCCGCTGGAGCAACTGGTGCGGCTCAGCCTTGGCCAACCACCTCGGGTGCACGAGACCACCGACGTCGCCAGCGCCGCCGTGTTCTTCGTGATCTCGCCACGGCCGGGCACAGTGGTCGGAGTGGCGGGCACCAGCGCGCTTGACGCCGACCCCGACGTCGTGCGGTGGCAGCTCTCGGTGCCAGCGCGGGCTGGCCTGCCCCGCAGCAACGACGCCTACCTCGGGCACGTCGTCGTGTCGTCCGCATCGCCCGCCGACGCGCGCGCGAAGGCGGAGGCGGCGGTCGGGTCGCTGCGGCTGCGGTTCGCGGACGGCACGCACGCCCAGCCGCTCGGCGTGCCAGCCGCCCATGCACCCGGCGGACGCCGCCAACGTGTGCTTTTCTGAAACCGTGGACTTCGATGCCGTTGCCGATGAGCTCTACGGCGTCCCGCGCGAGGAGTTCATCCGCACCCGCAACGCCCGTGCGGCCGAGGCCAAGGACCGGTCGTTGGCCGCACGGATCAAGGCGCTGCGCAAGCCGACGTTGGCGGCGTGGTTGGTCAACCGGCTCGCGCGCGAGCGCCCGGACGACCTGGCCGAGTTGGCGGCGCTCGGCCAGGAACTGCGCACCGCGCACGAGGAACTGGCGGGCGGACGGCTGCGAGAGCTGTCAGTGCGGCGGCGCGAGGCCGTCGACGCGCTGACGCTGGCCACGCGGGAGATCGGCCGCGAGTCGGGCCTCGGCGTCAGCGACACCGTCACGGATCAGGTGCACGCCACGCTCCAGGCGGCGTTGGCGGGCGGCGAGGCGGCGGACCTGGTGACGGCCGGTCGGCTGGCCACGCCGCTGGACCCGTCCGACGCCCAGCAGTGGTTGACGGCCGGCACGCTCCGGCATCGGGCCTCGGAGCCCGCGCGCGCCGGGTTGGCGGCCGTGCCCGACGAACCGGACGTTCCGGACGACGCGGAGCCAGACGAGCAGCCGTCCACCCGCCCAGGGACCCGTGCGAAACGCGCCCAACCGTCACGCAGCGACAGGGGAACGACCGGCACCACCGTGAGCGCCGCCGAAGTCCAGCGCAGGCGGGAAGCGCGCCAACGAGCCGAACAGGAGGCCGAGGCGGCGAGAACGCGGCGGAACGAGGCCGCCAAGACGTTGGCCGACGCGCAACGCCGTGCCAAGGAAGCCACAGAAGAAGTCGCTGAGTTGCGCGCGAAGCTCGTCAAGGCGCAGCGCTACGAGAAGCTGACCCGCAACGCGGTGCGTGCGGCACAGCTCGAACTCGGCACCGCCGAGCGGGAATCCGATCGCACCGAGCGTGCGCTCCGGCGCCACGGACCATCGCACTGACACGGCATCAGCACGGCATTAGCACGGCGACCTTGACGACGGGGGGTGGATGTCGACATGTGGCCCGGTCCCCGCGAGGCCACATGTCGACATCTGCACGCCCAGCATCAGTGCATGGTGCGCCGATACCAGACGCGGGACTCGCCCTCAGGCACGAAGATCCGTGCCATCAGGGTCGTCAGCGCGCCACCGATCACCAGCCACAGCAACGCGGCGATGCCCTCGTTGAGCATCACTTGCACCTTGGCGTTACCGACGAGGAACAGCGTGTCGAGGCCGAGGTCAACGGCTTTCGCCCAGTTGGTGACGAACTGGGCGAAATCGTTCTGCATGTTCGCCTCGCCCACGACAAGCAGGATGTGCAGCGCGAGCACAGCGGCGAACAGCCCGGTGATCAGGCTGATCAGGCCGTTGACGACCCGCACGACGCGCAGCCGCGCTGACGGCTGCGGCTCTGACACCACCTCGCCGTACTGCTCACGGCCTGGTTCCGGGTACGTCATGCCTGATGTATACCACGATGTCCACCGGGCAAACCCGGCTACGGCCGGGACCGGCCCGACCAACTCCAGGCGTAACCGGGGTCCTCGCAGGCGTCGGCGGCTTCGCCCAGGTCGAGCGGGGCGAAGGTGTCCACCATGACCGCCGTCTCGTCGAAGAATTCCGCGCCGATCGATGCCTCCGCCGCGCCGGGCTGCGGACCGTGCGTACACCCGGACGGGTGAAGTGACATGGAGCCGACGTCGATGCCGGAGCCCTTGCGTGCCTCGTAGTTGCCGCGCACGTAGAACATCAGCTCGTCGGAGTCGACGTTGGCGTGGTTGTACGGCACCGGGATCGCCAGGGGGTGATAGTCCACCTTGCGCGGGCAGAACGAGCAGACGACGAAGTTCGGGCCCTCGAACGTCTGGTGCACGGGTGGCGGCTGGTGCACGCGGCCGGTGATCGGCTCGAAGTCGTCGATGTTGAACACCCACGGGTACAGGCAACCGTCCCAGCCGACGACGTCGAACGGGTGGTGGTCGTAGGTGAACCGCGTCAGCCCGGCGCGATGGCGCACCAGGACCTCGGTGTCCGCATCGGCGTCCGGGCCGTCCACCACCAGCGGCTCCGCTGGTCCGCGCAGGTCGCGCTCGCAGTACGGCGCGTGCTCGAGGAATTGGCCCTTCGCGGACAGGTAGCGCTTCGGCGGTGCGACGTGCCCGCGCGCCTCAAGCGAGAGGACGCGCAGCGGTTGGTCCCCCGGCACGACCCGATACGTCGTTGACGTCGGCAGCACGACGTAGTCGCCGTCGCCGACGTCGAGGGCGCCGTAGATCGTCTCGATGGTGCCGCTGCCGCCCTGGATGTAGAGCAGTTCGTCGCCGGTGGCGTTGCGGTACAGCGGGCTCGGCTCGCTCGCGACGGCGAAGCCGATGGTGACGTCGTTGTTGCCGAACAGCCTGCGCCGCGCGGTGACGGCGTCGGCGTCCGGCTTGAACGTCAGGTCCTGGGTGCGGTAGGCGCGCGGCTTGAGCGGGTGGTTGGCGGCGATCGGGCCACGGTCGTCCTCGACGGCCTCCGCACCAACGATCGATGTGGGCAGGTAGCGGTGGTAGAGCAGGGCGGAGTCGGAGGAGAACCCCTCGACGCCCATCAGCTCCTCGGAGTAGAGGCTGCCGGTGGGTGACCGGAACTGGGTGTGCCTTTTGGGCGGAATCTCGCCGGCTTTCCGGTAGTACGGCATAGCGATCTCCTGGGTACGGGAGAAAAGTCTGTCCGATAATCGGAACGTTTCGTTCGACTATAGTACGCTACTAGCGTGTCAGTCGTGTCAAGCGCAGTGGAATTCACGCCGCCGGGGCCCAGCGGCATCCCGCCCCTGTTCACGAGACTCGTTGACGACTCCGCGCTCTTCCCGCCAGGCACGGCGTCGATGTCCGATGCGCTGCGCTCCTACCTCGACACACGTGCAGGTGACCACTCGGGCGCGCTCGGCCTTTTCCTGTGTCCCGCGTCCCGGTTGCCCGAGCTGATCACCGAGATCATCAAGATCAAACCGTCGCAGCCGCTGCCGTTGTCGCTGATCATCGACACCGGTCTCGGCGGCGTCCCGAAGGCGATCTCCATCGTCGAGTCCCGCGCCGAACTGCTCACGTTGCGCATGGTCGAGATGCCCGCGCCGTCCGATGTGGACGAAGTTTGGCTTGAGCGGGTGTCCGAGTTCGTGCCGGAGGACGTCATCCGCGTCGTTGAGCCCCGCCGCGGCGTTGGTTGGCTCGACGGCGTCCGCAAGGTCATCGAGCACGGCAGTTGGCCCAAGATCCGCTGCGGCGGGTTGTCCGAGGAGAACTTCCCCAGCGTGGACGAGGTGGCGGACTTCTTTTCCGTGGTCGCTGGCGTCACCGGCGCGTCGTTCAAGGCGACGAACAGCTTGCACCGGGCGGTGCGCCACACCGACCCGGAGACCGGCGTCGTCCACCACGGCTTCCTGAACCTGCTGGTCGCGTCGGCCCGCTGCCTTGCTGGCAAGGACGTCCGAGGCGCGCTGGAGTCCACCGACGGCGCGGCGCTCGCTGCCGAGGCGAGCGAGCTGAGCGATTCGGCTGCGAAGGCGGTGCGGGAGCTGTTCGCCTGCTACGGCTCGGCGACGTTCTCCGAGGCCATCGCCGACCTCGAGGAGCTGGGACTGCTGTGACCGCGAGGCGCCAGCCATGAGCACGGCGAGCTCGGGGAGCTCGCTGACGCTCGATCGCGGGCTGGCGCTGTTGCAGACCGTCGCGGACGCCGAGGGCCAGGCGTGCAGCGTGTCCGAGCTTGCCGACCGCATCGGTGTCAGCAGGGCGGCCGTGTATCGGCTGCTCGGTCCGCTTGTGGAACGCGGCCTGGTGTGGCGGGACGGCACCAAGGTCCGGCTCGGCGTCGGCCTGTTGCGGCTCGCCGACCGGGTGCTGCCGCAGTTGCGGGAGGCCGCGACGCCGATCCTGCGCGCGCTGGCCGAGGACGTCGGCGCGACGGCGCACCTGTCCATCGCGGACGGCGACACCGTGCAGGCCGTCGCCGTGGTGGAGCCGTCGTGGACCAGCTACCACGTCGGGTATCGGATCGGCAGCCAGCACCCGATCACCAAGGGCGCGGCGGGCAAGGCGATCACGCTGCGGCAGGACGACCCGGAGTGGGTCACGACGGTCGGCGAGCTGCAACCGGGCGCGTTCGGCGTCGCCGCGCCGGTGCGCAAGGTGATGGGCCTGCGCGCCAGCATCGGCGTGGTGTCACTCCATCGGTTAGATGCGGACGACATTGGCCCGCGCGTGGTGACATCCGCAGCCGAGTTGGCTCGCGTCTTGCGGTGACCTCCGGCCGCTCGGCCGCGAGTCTCACCTTATTCGGCGCGAGTTGCACCTTCCAGCGCCATGACCCGCCGGAAAACGGCCGCGAAACGCGGGGGACGGCGGATGATGCCACCCAACCGACACCGCGGAGGACGCCATGACGCCCGAGTGCGCGACGTGGCACCGCCGGTCGGCGGCGACAGGGGTCCATCACCTGCTTCCTGCCCGACGCCGACCACGTGTTTCTCACCTATGCCGCCCGAGTCCGGGGCCGCAGCGTCATCGGGATGCCGTTGGCGGGTCGGAGCGTGACCGCCGTCAGCGCCTGTGGCTGATGCCCTGGCACGAGATCGAGTTCGAACCGCTGTGTGATCGTGGCGAGCAACAGCACGGCCTCCAGCATCGCGAAGCCACCGCCGATGCACTGCCGTCGCCCGCCGCCGAAGGGGAGATACGCGAGCCGGTGCCGGTCTGCGGCGCCGGGCAGGAAGCGATGCGGGTCGAATCCTTCCGGGTTCGGCCAATGGTCCGGGTTGCGATGCACCAGGTAGGGCGGCGTCGCGACGATACTGCCTGCGGGAACCGGGATGCCGTCGAGTTCGTCGGCGTCACGGGCCTCCCGCTCGATCATCCATGCCGGTGGGTAGAGCCGCATGGACTCGGACAGCACGGCCGACGTCCACTCCAGCTTGGTGACGTCGGCCGCGGACGCCGGGCGGCCGGAGAGCACGTCGTCGACCTCCGCGACGAGCCGGTCGCGCGCGTCCGGATGGCGCGAGAGCAGCAGCAACGTCCAGGCGAGGGCGTTGGCGGTTGTCTCGTGCCCGGCGAGGAGGAAGGTCATCAGCTCGTCGCGGATCTGCTGTTCGTCGAGCGGGTTGCCG
>WHTY01000014.1 GCA_009377475.1 Actinophytocola sp. | reverse complement strand
GTAGTTACACAAGGGAGCTCTCAGGTGGCAGTGAATTCGCAACGACGTGACCTGCTGCGCGACACAGCGATCGGCGTACTCGCCTCCGAGGGAGCGCACCGGCTGACCCACCGCAAGGTTGATCAAGCAGCGACACTGCCACCGGGCACCGCGAAGAACTACTACCCGTCCCGCAATGCCCTGCTCATGGCCGCCGCCGAGCGCGTCTACGAGCGATACGTAGCCGATCAGGCAGCACTCGAGGCCATTACCGGCCCGGCGGATCGTGAAGCCCTGGTGACGTTGCTTGCCGAACTCATCCGTCGCGGCACCGGCACCGACCGCACGCGGCTGCTCGCATCGCTCGAACTACACGCCGAGGCGCTGCGTAACCCTGCCCTCGGCCAGTTGCTTGCGGCGCAGACCGAGATCGACTTCGCCATGTATGAGCGGGTACAGCGCTGCGCTGGGCTACCGGTGACCGAGTCGCGCTCTCGGGTGGTGGCCCGATGCATGCAGGCCGCGCTGGTCAGTCTGCTCACCCATCCGAAGGAAGCGCTCGCGGCTCAGGGCCTCGACGACCTCGAAGGCTTCGTCCGCGGCGTGCTGGACACCGTCTATCCGCGCTGAGCCGAGATATGACCCCGGCAGCGGCCGACGACCGCCCTGTAGCCCACCGATCAGCGCAAACCCGTACCATTTCGGCGTGACACTGCACCTGTACGACACCGCAACCCGGCAGATCCGGGAGTTCCATCCCGCGCGCGAGGGAACGGCGTCGATGTACGTGTGCGGAGCCACGGTGCAGGGCACCCCGCACATCGGGCACATCCGGGGCGCACTCAACTACGACGTGCTGCGGCGGTGGCTGCTCCACAGTGGACTCGACGTGCTGCTGGTCCGCAATGTCACCGACATCGACGACAAGATCCTCGCCAAGGCCGAGACGGCGGGCAGGCCGTGGTGGGAGTGGGCGAGCACGCACGAGCGTGAGTTCGAATCCGCCTACGACGTACTGGGGTGCCTGCCGCCGTCCGCGCTGCCGCATGCGACGGGACACGTCACCCAGATGATCGAGCTGATCCAGCGCTTGATCGACGCGGGCCACGCCTACGCCGAGGCAGGCGACGTGTACTTCGACGTCAAATCCTTCGACGGCTACGGCGCCCTGTCCGGGCAGCGCCTGGACGAGGTGCAGCAGGGTGAGAGCGCGGCCGAGGGCAAGCGCGACCCGCGCGACTTCACGTTGTGGAAGGCCGCTAAGGCCGGCGAGCCTTCCTGGCCGACGCCGTGGGGCGACGGCAGGCCTGGCTGGCACCTGGAATGCTCCGCGATGGCGACCACCTACCTCGGCGCGGAGTTCGACATCCACGGCGGCGGCGTCGATCTGGTCTTCCCGCACCACGAGAACGAGCGCGCGCAGTCGAACGCGGCAGGCGACGGGTTCGCGCGATTCTGGCTGCACAACGCCTGGGTCACGCTCTCCGGCGAGAAGATGTCGAAGTCGCTCGGCAACGTGGTGTCGATCCCGGCGATGCTGACGAAGGTCCGTGCTGCCGAGCTCAGGTACTACCTCATCCAGCCGCATTACCGCTCGACCATCGAGTACTCCGACGACGCGCTGTTCGAGGCGGCACCGGGGTACCGTCGCATCGAGCAGTTTCTGCGCCGGGCGGCCGGGAGATTCGGCGAGATCAAAATCGGCGTCCTCCCCGCGGAGTTCCGGGCTGCGCTCGATGACGACCTCGCGACTCCCCAAGCCTTCGCCGTCCTCCACAACACCGTGCGCGAGGGCAACACCGCGCTCGACGCGGGCGACGCCGCCGTCGCCGTCGCCGAGCACGCCGCCGCGGTGCGCGCCATGACCGACGTGCTCGGCCTTGATCCGCTCTCGGCACGCTGGGCAGACGCCTCGAATGCCGACACCGCGGGCCACGAAGCACTGACGTCGCTGGTAGAGGGCATTCTCGCCGATCGTCAGCAGGCTCGCGCCGAGCGCGACTTCGCGGCGGCGGACGCGCTCCGGGACAAGTTGATCGCGGCGGGCATCGCCGTCGAAGACACCGCCGACGGTCCGACCTGGACCGTGTCGTCGCAATCTCGTTCGGCGCAATAGCAGCCACGGCCGTGACCGGTCGTGTAAGGAAGGGCAACTGATGGCAGGCAACTCGAGGCGCCAGGGCGCGATTCGCAAGCCCGGCACCAAGAAGGGTGCCGTCGGTGGTTCCGGCGGGCAGAAATCCAAGGGTTTGGAGGGAAAGGGCCCGACGCCGAAGGCGGAGATGCGGCCAGGGCATCCGGCCCAGCGCCGGGCGCAGGCCAAGGCAAGAGCGGAACGCAAGCGCGAGCAGAAGACGCAGGGGCCGGACCTCATCGCGGGCCGCAACCCCGTGGTGGAGGCGCTCCGCGCCGACGTCCCCGCCGATGCGCTTTACGTCGCGATCGGTATCGAAGCCGACGACCGGGTGACCGACGCCGTGCGGATCGCCGCCGACAAGGGCATCTCGATCCTCGAAGTCCCCCGCGACGAACTCGATCGCAAAACCAGGGGCGCGGTGCACCAGGGTCTCGGGTTGCAGGTGCCGCCGTTCTCCTACGCCGACCCCGCCGACCTGCTGCGCACCGCCCGGGATTCCGGGGAGCCGCCGCTGCTCGTCGCCCTCGACGGCGTCACCGACCCGCGCAACCTGGGCGCCGTGATCCGCTCCGCAGCCGCCTTCGGCGCGCACGGTGTGCTGTTGCCGAGCCGCCGCAGCGCGGGCATCACCGCGGTCGCCTGGCGCACCAGTGCCGGCACGGCGGCGAAACTGCCGGTGGCCGTCGCGACCAACCTGACACGTCAACTGCTGGCCTACGCCAAGGAAGGCCTGATGATCGTCGGGCTCGACGCGGACGGCTCCGTCGACATCGACTCGCTCGATCTGGCGACCGATCCGCTGGTGGTGGTGGTCGGCTCCGAGGGCAGGGGGCTCTCCCGGCTGATCCGCGAGACCTGCGACGCGACCGTGTCGATTCCGATGGCCGCGGGTGTCGAGTCACTCAACGCGTCGGTCGCCGCGGGTGTGTTGCTCGCCGAGGTGGCCAGGAAACGGCGCGCCGCCGGGCGGATCTAGCCAACCGCACTCGAGTGAATGTGACACTCAGACGATAGGTCGGGCAGAACGTCACGTTCACTCAACGCCTCGCCGCGCGGCTCGGCTATGGTCTCCACTGCGCAGAGTTCGCAGGGGGCACACGGGATGTCGTTCGCAACGCCACTGTTCTTGTGGTACTTCATGCCCGCTGTGCTGCTCGCCGTGCTGGTCTGCCCTCGGGCGTGGCGCAACGGAATCGTGGCGCTGGCCAGCCTGATCTTCTACGCCACCGGCGCGGGCGCGACGACACTGCTGCTGCTCTCCTGCATGGTCGTCAACTTCGCGGCGGGCCCGGCGCTCGAGCCATCCGCGGGGGACGCGTACAAGCCCTTCCGCCGCCGGGTCCTCATCGCGGTCATTTCCTTCGACGTCGCCGTGCTGGCGATCTGGAAGTACGCCGGATTCGCGACCGAACAGCTCGCGGGGTTCGCCAGGCTCCTCGGCGGCGACTTCCCCGTCACCCACATCGCGCTACCGATCGGCATCTCGTTCTACACCTTCCACCACATCTCCTACGCGGTGGACATCTACCGCGGTGAGCGGCGGGCGCTGCGCAACCCGGTGTCGTTCGCGACCTACATCTCGATGTTCCCGCAACTGGTCGCGGGCCCCATCGTGCGCTACCGCGAGATCGCCGATCAGCTCCCGCAGCGCCGCTCGCACCGCCTTGACGACGTCGCCGCCGGATTCCCGCGGTTCGCGCTCGGCCTGTGCAAGAAAGTGATCGTCGCCGACTCGCTAGCGCCACTCGCCGACGCATGCTTCGCCACCCCGTCCGACGAGATGACCTTCGCGATCGCGTGGCTCGGCGCGATCACCTTCACGTTGCAGCTCTTCTTCGACTTCTCCGGCTACTCCGACATGGCGATCGGGCTCGGCCGCATGCTCGGCTTCCGGCTGCCGGAGAACTTCGCGCGACCATATGCCTCGGTCACCGTCACCGAGTTCTGGCGCCGCTGGCACATGTCGCTGTCCCGGTGGTTCCGCGACTACGTCTACGTGCCGCTGGGCGGTAACCGCGGCGGTGTGCGCAAGACTTACCGCAACCTGTGCATAGTGTTCGTCCTGACCGGGTTCTGGCACGGCGCGGCGTGGACGTTTCTGATCTGGGGCATCTACCACGGCTCACTCCTGATCATCGAACGCGGCTTCGGGCTCGACACCACCCCGGAGGGCAAACTCGCACGCACTGGCCGCCGCGCACTGACGGTAGTGCTGGTGGTGTTCGGGTGGGTGTTCTTCAACTCCGCCGACCTGCCATCCGCGTTGACCATGGTCGGGCACATGCTGCTGCCGGACTTCGCCGGCCTCTCCGACGTGGTGGCCGAGGCGTTCACCAACCAGCGGCTGGTGATCCTGCTGGCGGCGATGGCGATCGCGTTCCTGCCCGCGCACCCGGTGACCGGCCCGCTGCTGGAGTCGTCGCGGAGCAAGCCGGCGGCCGCGCTGCGCATCGGCGTGATGACCGTCGGCCTGGCCTACGCCGCGATCCTCGTCGCAACCGGCACCTTCAGCCCGTTCTTGTACTACCAATTCTGATTGCCGACCGCTACGCCCTAGGAACCTTCCCGCATCGCCACGACGCGGGTCACGAAGGTCGGCGAGGCTTCGCCGACTTGGCCGGTGATGCGCCAGCAGCCCGGCGCAGAGAAGGTCAGGATGCTCCCCACGAACCCCGTTGGACCGTACTCATCGACTGTGCCGACGTCGGCATCGAACGTGCCGGGACCGTCCAAGCGATGCCCCTCGATCACCAATTGACCTGGCTTGATGCGCCACCACAGCACCTTCTGCCAGAGATAACCTGAACGTACCTCGTCCGCACGGGCGGACATGCCACCGCCGGGTGCCAGTCGCACCCACAGGGATTCGTCGCCGAACGCGTCTTCGGGCACCCCGGGATTCGAGACGACCGGGTCCGGCGGCAGGGATACCGGCGCATGCGGGCTGGGCTTCGTGACCGGGCAGCCGTCCGAAGTGTGAGCCTGCTGGCCGCTCGGGGATTCCGCAGTACATGCGGCGATGAACAGTGACCCGACGACCACTACCGTTCCCACCCAGATCCGGCCGGCCATTCCCGCCACCAGGCTTCATGGAAGTACGTTTGAGCCTGTCAGATGCGCCAACCGCCCGGCAAGTGATGCGCCTCGGTGTTCCGACGGCCGCGCGCGTGGGATCGTTCAAACATGGTGACCGTCGAGCCCATCACGCCCGGTTGGGCCCACCCACTGGCAGCAGGCGACAAAGTCTTCGAGCAACGATTCGGCGTGCCGGTCGTCGCGGGTTGGGCGCCATTCCCCGAGGTCATCCCGTTCATGGTCGACGCGGCCGCCAGCGAATCTCCCGAGTGGGGACCACACCTGGTTTTCGACGATGACGGCGCGCTCGTGGGTAACGCCGGTTGGAAAGGCGCACCGGTCGACGGCACGGCGGAGTTGGGTTACGCGGTGGCACCGGATCGACGCGGCAAAGGCATCGCCACCACAACGGTGCGGCTGCTGATCGCACGCGGGCACACGGCGGGCGTCCGGCTGGTGCGCGCACACACGCTGGCGGCGGAATCAGCCTCGACGTCGGTGTTGCGGCGTTGCGGCTTCGCCTGGGCCGGGGAGTTCGTCGACCCGGAGGACGGCCCCGTGTGGCGCTGGGAGTTCGTTGTCGATCCGTGACGCGCCCGCCCGTTCTTGGTGCGCACGCGGGTGCAGCATGTTGCTAACACGCGTTGCGGTCACCTCGAGGGGATGCCGTGGAACGAGCAACCAGAGTCGGCGGCCTGTTCTTGCGAACCGATCAGCCGGACCGGCTCTGACGCTGGTACGCCGACCATCTCGGCATCGAAACCGTGCCGGAGCCTTCCGGCCCGGCGCGCGGCTTCTCGGTGTTCACCGCAACGCCCACCGGCAGCAGCTCGGCCAGTTTCGAGGTACGCGATCTGGACGCCATGGTCACGCAGCAACGCGCGGCCGGGATCGACGTCGATGTGGACACGGCGCTCTACCCGGAAGGCCGGTTCGCCAGCCTGCACGACCCGGAGGGCAACCTCGTCCAACTGTGGCAGCCGGCGGGTTCGTGGTCATCCGCACCGTCCTATGTGTTGCCGATACCGGACGAGCCGGACCCGGACCCCGCGCCATCACCGCGGCTTCGCAGATCACGGTGGCTGCCGCTCGTCATGGCGGGGTTGATCATCGTCGTGTTCGTCATCGTGGCCAACCGCGACAGCGAGCCTGCCGTGAACCCGCTACCGACGCCGTCTCCTGCCACTACAACGACCACGACGACCGCGGTCAGGATGACGCCCCCACCGACGACCGAGCCGACGAAACCGGTCGTGGGTGCCGACCGCGCGGTGATCCGCCCGGTCGACGCCGTGGCCGGCTTCGTCGTTCCGGATGGGCGGCCCGGCCAGCCGCGAGGCCGTGAGGTTGCCTTTCCGGGACCGGAACCGGATCAGGTGTGGCTGCAGGCCTTCGCGGAGGACAGCGAGGGTCTGGTGCTCGCCGAGCTGGACGGTACGGAAGTCGAGCCGGTGATCCCCGTACCGATCGGGGTCTGGCCCATGGGCGAGGATGGCAGGGGCAACGTGCTCGTCGGTGGCATCGGCGGCGTCTATCTGGTCCGGCCGGACGGTCCGCGTCGAATCACCACCGGGGCACTGAGCGCCGCGGGCCCCACCCACTTCCTGGTTACGGAGTGCGATGACCGCGCCCGCTGCTCGTCCCTGGTCATTAATCGGACAACGGGGCTACGACACGGACTCGACGTCGAGCCGGACCGGAGCGATTACAGCACCGGGCTGGGAACTGTCTCGCCAGGTGGATCGCACGCGGCAGTGGTCCGGTGGGGCGAGGAGGGCAGGCCCGCAGTTCATGTGATCGATCTCGACACCGGCAACGAACGCCGTCTCGACGTCGAGCTCCGCGAGCCGGACGGCACCGTCGGTCAGGTCATGGCCTTCTCGCCCGACGGCGGCTGGCTGTTCGTCGCGTCGCCCGGCGGGCTGATGGCCGTCGACATGAGCACCGGGAAGATGACGAACCTGGATGTCACGCAGTCGCCCGTGAGCAACATCGCCGTGCGGGCCGAGCCCTGATATCGGCGTAATGGCCGCCACGATCCGTCGGCCCCGGGGACCGCATAAGCGTTCTGCCGGGCTAACGTTCCGTTGAGGAGTTGTCGACGGGGTGTGGTGAAGGAGCGTCGGGTGGACTTTGACGCCATCGTGGCCGACGTTCAGTCCCGCTGGGAGCTCTACGCCTCCATCCCGTTCATCGCGGCCCTCATCGGCTATGTCACCAAACGGGTGGCCATCGAGATGATGTTCCAGCCGGTGGAGTTCGTCGGCGTCAGGCCGTTCCTCGGTTGGCAGGGTGTGCTGCCTGCCAACGCCGTGCGCATGGCGACGATCGCGACCGAGACGCTGACCAAGAACCTCGTCGATCCGAAGGAGATCTTCGCGCGGCTCGATCCCGAACAGATCGCGAAGGAGATCGAAGGCCCGCTGCTCGAGGCCGTCGACGAAGTCACCCGCGAGATCATGGAGCAGTACCAGCCACAGCTGTGGGAGATGCTGCCCACCGGGGCACAGCGGATGTTGCTCACGCGGGTGCAGGCACAGGCGCCGGCGGCCATCGCCAAGATCATGAAGCAGTTCTCGGACAACATCGAGGACGTCTTCGACATCAAACACATGGTCATCACCAACCTGGTGCGGGACAAGGCGCTGCTCAACCGGCTCATCAGGGACATCTCCCGGCCGGAGATGACCTTCATCGCGAGATCGGGCATCTACTTCGGCTTCGCCCTCGGCATCGTGCAGCTGATGGTGTGGACGGTGACCCATGAGCCGCTCGTCATGCCGATCTTCGGCTTCCTGATCGGCTGGATCACCGACTGGCTCGCCCTGAAGATGATCTTCCTGCCGCGTGAGCCCCAGAAGTTCCTCGGCGTCTTCACCTGGCAAGGCGTCTTCCAGAAGCGCCGCAACGAGGTCGCGTCCGACTACGGTGACATGATCGCCGCCGAGATCATCACCGTGCCCAACATCGTCGAAGCGGTCCTCACCGGTCCGAAGTCGGACCGGCTGTTCCAGCTCATCCAGCGCGAGGTGCAGCGCACCATCGACTCGCAGGCGGGCATCATCAAGCCGTTCGTGGTCGCCGCCGTCGGCACGAAACGCTTCCAGCAGCTGAAGGCCACCGTGACGGAGAAAGCCATGGAGCGGCTTCCGACGACCGTGCATCACGCCGAGGAGTACGCGGTCGGCGCCCTCGACGTCCGCAACACCGTCGTCGAGCGGATGCGCAGGCTCAACCGGATGGAGTTCGAGCAGCTGCTGCGCCCCGCGTTCCGGCAGGACGAGTGGAAGCTGATCGCGGTCGGCGCCGTCATCGGCGGCCTGGTCGGCGAAATGCAGGTGCTGCTGATGCTGCACTGAGGTGCGCGCCGCGCCGGGCGCCCCGATACTGTGCAGCCAGCCAGAACGGTCGGAGGTGAGCGCGGAGCCGTGGAGGCGATCCTGACCGACCTCGGCGAGCACTGGCCGATCTACCTCGCGATCCCGTGTGTTGCCGCGCTCATCGGCTACCTGACCAAGCGCGTCGCCATCGCGCTGATGTTCCACCCGCTGAACTTCGCTGGTTTCGGGCGACCGTTCGGCTTGCAGGGCGTCGTGCCTCGCAACGCGGCGCGGCTGGCAGCGTTGGCGGCGGAGCTGCTCAGCAGCAAGCTGGTCGAACCCCGTGACCTGCTCACGAGACTCGACGCCGATCGGCTCTACGCCGAGGTGGAGCAGCCACTGCTGACCGCCATCGACCACATCGCGCGCGACGTGCTCGCCGAGCAGCACCCGGCCGCCTGGGAGTCATTGCCGCCGCTGGCACAGGAGCTCGCCGTCAAGCAGATTCAGGCGGCGGCGCCGCACATCGTCCGGCGGCTGCTCGGCGACCTGCGCGAGCACGCCGACGAGATCATCGACGTCAAACGGCTGGTCATCGAGCAACTCGCCGGCGACGAGGTGAAGCTGACACGGATCGTCCGCGAGCTGTCACGGCCCGAGATGTCCGCCATCGCCAGGTCGGGCGCCTGGCTCGGCTTCGGCATCGGGCTGGCGCAGACCGTGGTGTGGGCGCTCACCAAAGAGTCATTCCAGATGCCGGTCTTCGGCGCCGCGATCGGCCTGTTCACCAACTGGCTCGCGCTGCGGCTGGCCTTCCGGCCCCGGGAGCCACGAACCGTGCTGGGTCGCTTCACCAGCCACGGCTACTTTCACCGCAGGCGCGCGGACGTCGCCCGCGAATACGGTCAGCTCATCGCCGACGAGGTGCTCACCGTCGGGAACCTACTCGCCGCCGTGCTGCGCGGGCCCCGCTCGGACCGGACGCTCGCGCTGGTCCAATGCGCCCTCGCAACTGCGGTTGCCGAGCAGGCGAGGGCGTTCCGCCCGCTCATCACCGCAACCATGGGCGCCGAAGGGATCGGCGAGTTGAAGCGTGCCGCCGCGATCAAGGCGATGCCGCGTATTCCCGATACCACCCGCCGAGCGACGGGTTATCTCACCGAGGCGATGGGCGTGGCGGAACTGATCGAGCGAGGCGTGCTCGCGCTACCGCCCGAGGAGTACGAAAACCTGCTACGCCCGGCGTTCGAACAGGACCGTTGGCGGCTGGTCATCGTGGGCGGGATAGTGGGCGCCGTCGTCGGCGGGCTGCCGCTCCTAATGCTCCAGTAAGCCACCGGCGACGTCGTGAGTGCTTAGACGTGCCAGAGCAAGGACTTTCACGCACGAGTTGCGCGGGGGGCTCGCACGTAGGCGAAGAACCGGCAACCCAGGTAGATCAGGAACGAGAGGCTGGTGACGAAGGCGCTGATAGGCGCACCCGGCGCCAGCGAGAGCACGATGCCGCCCAGCACCGCCACCTCGGCGAAGGTCACCGCGAGCACCGTCGCGAGCACCGGGCTGGACGTCACCCGGCACGCCGCCGCCGCGGGCGTCACCAGCAGCGCTAGCACCAGCAACACCCCGACAGTCTGCACCCCCAGCGCGGTCGCTATCCCGACCAGCACCGCGAACAGCGGCGTGAGTAGCCCAACCGGGACACCCCTCGCCGCCGCCACGATCGGATCGACGCTGGCGAAGAGCAGCGGCCGGTAAACCACCGCCAGCACCGCGAGCACCAGCACCGCGCTCCAGGCGAATACCGCGAGATTCGTCGAGTTCACCGAGATGATCTGCCCGACGAGCAGGCCGAACTTGTTCACCGCGCGCCCCTCGTACAGCCACAGCAGCAGCACGCCGAGGCCAAGCCCGAACGAGAGCACGACACCAATCACCGAGTCACGCTCGGCCGCTTTCCCGCCCAGCAGTCCGAGCAGCAACGCGGCCACGATCGCGCCGGCGATCGCACCGAACTCGACGGCGACCCCGATCAGCAACGCGGCGGCCGCACCGGTGAAGGCAAGCTCGGCGGTGCCATGCACCGCGAACGCCATGCGGCGCATCACGATGAGCGGGCCGATCATCCCGGCCACCAGGCCGAGTATCGCGGCGGCCAGCAACCCGTTCTGCACGAAATCCAGCCCGAGCAACCGGAGCGTCAACTCGAAGTTGAAGAGCTCCGCCATCACGACACTTCCTCGGCAGGGTGATGATGAGGATGGTCCTCACACAGCTCGCTGTGCATCCCCGCGACGTGAATCTGGCCGCCGATCCGAATCACTTCGACCTTCGTGCCGTACAGCTCGGACAGCGACGCCGAGTTCATCACCTCGGCCGGGCTGCCGATGGAGAACTTGCCGTCGACGAGGTAGAGCAGCTTGTCCACATAGGACAAGATGGGGTTGATCTCGTGAGTCACGAACAGCACGGCAGTATCGGCTTCGCGACGCCGCCGATCGACCAGTTCGCTCACCGCGCGCTGGTGGTTCAGATCGAGCGACAACAGCGGCTCGTCGCACAGCAGCACCTCCGGCTCGCCGACGAGCGCCTGAGCAACCCGGAGCCGCTGCTGCTCCCCACCGGAGAGCAACGCGAGCGGCTGGCGCGCGAACGAACCCGCCCCGACGGCGTCGATGGCCGCCGCCACCCGGCGCTTGCGTTCGGCGCTGCCCCTTAGCCCGGTTCCCCACCGGTGCCCATCCAGCCCCAGCCCGACGAGGTCCGTGCCGCGCACCGTAAGAGCGGACTCCACCGCCCCTTGCTGCGGGATGTAGCCGATGCCGTCGCGGCCGAGCCGTACCGAACCGGCGTTGAGGCGTTGCTGGCCGAGCAACACCTTGAGCAGGCTGGTCTTGCCCGAGCCGTTGGGCCCGAGCACGGCCAGGAACTCCCCCGGCGCCACGTCGAGGTTCAGCCCGGACCACAGCGAGCGGTCGCCGAAGCGCAAGCTCGCATCCCTGATCCGGATCGCTGGTTCGGCCGTCATCAACCGACTGCTGCGCTGAGTGCGTCCACTTGCCCGCCGATCCACGTCACGTAATCCGAAACTCCGTCCGGAAGTGTCTCAGTGATGTCGACGACCGGCACGCCGGCATCCTTCGCCGCCGCGACGACCTGCCCGGTGACCGGCGTCTCGGTCTGCGGGTTGTTGATGACGACGGACACCTGCTTGCCCTTGATCATCCGCATGATCTCGTCCTGCATCGCGACCGGGACATCGGTCTCCCCCTCGGTGGCTTCGCTGAACGCCTTCGGGGTCACATCGTCGATGCCCGCGCCGTCAATCAGGTAATGGGCGACAGGTTCGGTGGCCAGCACATCGACGTGGTCCTTGCCTGCACCGACCGCCGAGAGCGTCTTGGCCAGCTTGTCGAGGTCAGCTTTGAAGGCCTTCGCGTTGTCGGTGAAGGTGCCGGCGGACTCCGGCCGGATCTCCCCGAGCCGCGTGGCGATGGCGTCCGCGACCTTGGCGACGGTGTCGAGGTCGTACCAGACGTGCTCGTTCTCGCCGTGGCCGTGCTGGTGCGCGTCCTCAGTGTTTTCAGTGTCCTCAGCGTGCTCGTCGGCGTGCTCGTCGGCGCCGTGTCCCGACACCTCGAAGGCATTGATGGTGGGCAGTTCCGAGTCCTGTTCGGCCAGCCGTCCGGCGAAGTCGTCGTAACCGCCGCCGTTGTAGATCATCAGCGCGGACTCGGCCACGTCGAGCCCATCGGTCGCGGTGCTCTCGTAGGAGTGCGGGTCCGCGCTGGACGAGCCGATGATCGCCTTCACCGACACCTCGTCGCCACCGACCGCGGTGACCACGCTCGCCCACGCGTCGGTCGACGCCACGACGGGAATCCTGCCGTCCTCGCCCGCCTCGCCCTGCCCGGCGCCGCACCCGCCGATCGCCAGCAAGACCAACGACACCAGCGACACTGCCGCAGCGATGCCGAAACCTCGGCGACGCCCACTCGTCATCATCCGCGCTTCTCCAGCCACTCACCAAAACCGAAATGGAAACCGTTATCAATTTACTGTACCCCAATAGCGTGACGGGAGACCACGGGTGCCCCCGTGTGACGGCCGTGGAGGGCGTTAATGAGCGTCGGCTTCTCAGATGGTCTTCTGAACCGTTAACGTTCCCTACATGGGTCGGCCGATGCGCACCAGACGGCAGGCGACGCTGGCGTCGCTCGCCGCCGAACTAGGCGTGTCCAGAACCACGGTCTCCAACGCGTACAACCGCCCGGACCAGCTTTCTCCCGAGCTTCGCCACCGAGTGCTCGAGACCGCGCGCAAGCTCGGCTACCCCGGACCCGACCCGGTGGCCCGCTCGTTGCGTACCAGGAAAGCCGGCGCCATCGGGTTGCTGCTCACCGAGAACCTCTCCTACGCCTTCCGCGACCCGGCGGCGCTCGGCGTGCTGGAAGGCCTGGCGCTCGCCTGCGAGGACGCAGGGGTCGGCGTACAGCTGCTGCCCGCGCGACCCGGCACCAGCGACGTGGCCGGAGTGCATCGGGCAGGCGTTGACGGTTTCGTGGTGTATTCGGTGCCCGACGACGATCCGCACCTGCTGGCGGTGCTGCAGCGCCCGGTGCCGACGGTGATCATCGACCAGCCCGTGCTGCCCGAAATCGACCGGGTCGGCCCGGACGACGCGGCGGCCATCACCACCCTCGCCTATCACCTGATCGAGCTCGGGCACCGCGAGATCGGCGTGCTGTGCATGCGGCTCTCGCGCGAGCGCCGGGACGGGTTCGTCTCGCTCGCCCGCCAGCGTGAGGCGCACTACCACGTGCAACGCACTCGCCTGATCGCGCTCGCCGAGGCGTTCGAGACGGTCGGCGTCGACTGGTCGACGGTGCCCGTGGTCGAGCGCTTCGAACACACCCTGGACGACGGCGCATCGGCCGCACGACAGCTACTCGACGCCAATCCCCAGGTCACCGCGCTGATCTGCACCTCGGACATCCTGGCCCTCGGCGCATTGGCCGAAGCGCAACGGCGGAGCCTGCGCGTCCCGGCGGACCTGACGGTGACCGGCTTCGACGGGATCGACGCTGCGGAGCACGCCGGGCTCACCACGGTGAGCCAATCGGTGCGGGAAAAGGGACGCTCGGCCGGGGAGTTGCTGCTCGACCCCACCCGCCGCACCAACGCCGGCCCGCCAAGCGCCCAGGTCATCACCCTGGAAACCGAGCTCTGGACCGGAAAGACCTCCGCGCCGCCGCGCACCGCCGAACAGCATTGGTTCGGGCCGTGACGACGGCATCACGCGGCTGAACCGGCGCATCGATCGCGGGTGATCCTCGTTCGCGAGAGTGGCGTTGCTCCTATCCCGCTTGCCCGCGTGGCTCCCGGCGCGTTCCAATAGGCGAGGCGAGGGGAAGTGGCCACATCGGAGGCGGAAAGACACTGTGACCGCGATCGACGAGTTGATCCAACGCAACACCCAGCTCCGCCTCGCCGTGCCCGGGTACCGCGAGTCCCCCAAGCCGAAGCTGCAGGTGACCATCCTGACCTGCATGGATGCCCGCATCAGGGTGTTCGAGATCTTCGGCCTGATGCAGGGCGAGGCGCACGTACTGCGCAACGCGGGCGGGGTGGTCACCGACGACGTCATCCGTTCGCTGGCGCTGAGTCAGCGCAAGCTCGGCACTCGCGAGGTGCTCATCGTGCAGCACACCAACTGCGGCCTGAACCTGGTGACCGAGGACGGCTTCAAGGACGAGCTCGAGGCCGACACCGGGCTACGCCCCACCTGGGCGGTCGAGGCGTTCAAGGAGGTCAACGACAGCGTCCGGCGGTCGGTGACCCGGGTTCGCCGCAGTGACTTCCTGCCACACACCGACGTCGTGCGCGGCTTCGTCTACGACGTGTTCACCGGTGAACTGACCGAGGTGAGCTGACGCGCCTTGTGCGAGTGTGACGTTCGCACGATAGGACGGGCCGGGTGTCACACTCACCCAACACACCACCGCGCTTCGCAGGCACCGGCCCGGGTGCGGCAGAATCGCGGGCGTTATGACCGTGGACGCCGAGATCCTCATCGACTGGTTCGACCACCATGCGCGCGAGCTGCCCTGGCGCGAGCCGGACTGCGACGGCTGGGGCGTGCTGGTCAGTGAGATCATGTTGCAGCAAACTCCGGTCGCCCGCGTCCAGCCGAGCTGGGAAGCGTGGATGGCGCGCTGGCCACGGCCATCGGACCTGGCGCGGGAGAGCCAAGGCGAAGTACTGCGCGCCTGGGGCAAGCTGGGCTATCCGCGGCGGGCGCTACGGCTGCATACCGCGGCCGGGGTGATCGCCGCCAAGCATGACGACGTCGTGCCCGCCGATGTCGAAACCCTGCTGGCGCTGCCGGGCATCGGCTCCTACACCGCGCGTGCGGTCGCCGCTTTCGCCTACGGTCAACGGGTTCCGGTGGTCGACACCAACGTCCGCCGGGTCGTCGCGAGGGCGGTCCACGGCGCCGCCGACGCCGGCCCCGCATCGGTCACGCGCGATCTGTCCGATGTGGAAGAGCTGCTGCCTCGGCAAGGTGCCGCCCGGTTCTCGGCGGCGATGATGGAACTGGGCGCGTTGCTCTGCACAGCACGGGCTCCCCGATGTACCGGCTGCCCGCTGCTCGCCGACTGCGC
Organism: Actinophytocola sp.; assembly: GCA_009377475.1. Classification (GTDB taxonomy): domain Bacteria; phylum Actinomycetota; class Actinomycetes; order Mycobacteriales; family Pseudonocardiaceae; genus Haloechinothrix_A. The sequence goes on along the minus strand of WHTY01000014.1, from coordinate 54,908 downwards.
ATGGCATCACGCCGGCCGGCCGGACTACGACGGCCCCGCGAAGCCGGTGCAGCGCTTCGCCGGCACCGACAGGCAGGTGCGCGGGCTACTGCTCGACGTCCTGCGGGGCACCGACGACCCCGTCGCGAAAGTCCGGCTCGACACCGTCTGGCCGAACGAAGGGCAACGGGATCGCTGCCTGTACTCGCTGCTCGAAGACGGCCTCGTGGAGCAGACCGCGGACGGCCGCTTCGCACTGCCGGGTGAACACCGCTAACCGTCCCGCGTTCGGCGCGTGTCCGCGGTTGTCGCGCCCACTCGACCGGGTTACCGTCGGCGAGCATTTGATCTCTGTGCCGTTATCCATGAGTCGGGGAGATTGACGATGGTGCCCAACCGGCAGGTCGGCCGTCGCACGGTGGTCAAGGGCGGGCTCGCGGCCACCGTCATCGGTGCCGGCGCGCCCGGCATTGCCATGGCGAAGTCCCAGCCAGGGCCCGCCAACGAGCAGCCGGAGATCTACTCCACCGCGGATTGGGAAGCGCGACCACCCGATGACGACATCGTCATCGAGGACCACGCCCCCACCTACATCGTGGTGCACCACACCGTCGAGCCTGCCAACGAGGAAGACTTCTCCCGCGAGCACGCGTTCGAGATCTCCAGGGCGATCCAGAACTACCACATGGACTCGCGCGGCTGGATCGACACCGGGCAGCAGTTCACGATCAGCCGAGGCGGCTACATCACCGAGGGCAGGCACCACAGCCTCGAGACGCTGCAAGAGGGCCTGCGGCACGTGCAGGGCGCGAACGTGGCCAACCGCAACAGCGAAGTCATCGGCATCGAGAACGAGGGGCTCTACACCAAGGAGGACGTGCCGGACGCGCTCTGGGACTCCCTGGTCGGCCTTGTCACCTATATGGCGTATCAGTACGACGTGCCGGTCGAGCTGATCAAAGGCCACCGGGACTTCAACTCGACGCAGTGCCCCGGCGACGTGCTCTACGCACGCATGCCCGAACTACGCCGGACGGTGGCCAGGCGGCTGCGGCGCCCATACCCGTCGGAAGACCAGCTCGAGTGGCCCCTGTTGCGACCGGGAGATCGGGGCCGTGAAGTTCAGCTCGCCCAGCGGCTGCTGCGGGCCCGCGGCGCGCGCGACGTGCCGGACGACGGTGTCTTCGGACCGGCCACCCAGGCCGCCGTCGCCGCACTCGCAACGGCGCACCGCATCGCGGACCCCGGCTGCGGCGCGGCCAGGCGGGCCGAGGAGCGCGGGTTGCTCGGCGCCGACGTCTGGCCCTTGCTGGTCGATGACGAGCGCTCCACGGCCGATTGGAAGGCCCTGCTGGCCCGCGCTACCCCGGTAGCACCTGCCGCAGGAAATCCGTGACGACCCGCTGATACTCCTCGGGCGCGTCCTCGTGCACCACGTGCCCGGTGCCGGGGATGCGCACATGCACGCCGCCGCCGGGCACCCGCGCCGCGAGTTCGGCCTGCTGGCCGACGGGCATCGCGGTGGTTTCGGCCTCGATCACCAGCAGCGGGCACTTCACGCCCGCCACATCGGTCCAATAATCGCGCTCGCCCCATTCGGCGGCGATCTGATACAGCACGTCGAGGTCGGCGATGAGGTGATAGCCGTCGGCCCGCTCCTCCATGCCTTCGACGAAGTAGTCGCCGTAGGGCTCGAAGAACCGCCGTACGTGGGCGAGCGACTGAAACGGCACCGGCCACGAGTCGAAGTAGCTCCGCCACGTCTCGACGGTGCGGCCGCGCTGATCGGGCGCCATGTCCTCCACCACGACGGCCCGCACGAGTTCCGGATGCCGGGCCGCGGTGACCCAGGCGTGCAAGCCACCCATGGAGTGCCCGATCACCACGGCGGGCCCGGCGTCGAGCGAGCGGATCAGCTCCGCGACATCGGCGACGAACGTCTCCGTCGGCCACGGACCCCGGTGTGGGCTACGACCGTGTGCGCGAGCGTCGAGGCCGACGACGTGACCGTGGGCGGTGAGCCACTGCGCGACCGGCCACCAGGTGCGCGCCCGCCCCATCAACCCGTGAAGCAGCACGATCGGCTGCCCCGTTCCGCCGAAGTCGACGACCGCGGCTCGCTGCGTCACCTAGGCTCCTCCTTGTGCGCCTCACCCATTACCTGCTGGCCTGCGGCCTTGCCATCACCCTAATCAGCTGCACCGATGAGCCGCGGCCAGCAGGCCCGGACGGCGAGAAGACGCCGCAACCACCGGCGCACCCGTCGCAGGGCGCACCGGGTGCGGGCGATCCGTACTACCCGAACGACGGCAACGGCGGCTACGACGCCCTCGACTACCAAGTCAAGATCAGCTATGACCCGTCGGACGGGCACCTCGAAGGCGACAGCACACTCGAGGCCAAGGCAACGCAGAAGCTGACCCGATTCAACCTCGACCTACGTGAGCTCGAGGTGGATTCGGTCGAAGTAGACGGCAAGCCCGCGGAGTTCCGCCACACCGGCGAGTTCGAGCTGGTGATCACGCCGGCGGAACCGATCGACGACGCCTCGGAGTTCACCACCCGGGTCCGCTACCAGGGCACACCGGGCAGCAACGCGCAAGGCGGCGTCGGCCAGCTCGGCTGGCTGAAGACGGAATCGGGCGCCAGCTACGCCCTCGGTGAGCCGCACTCCGCGGCGTTCTGGTACCCGGTCAACGAGACGCCTCGGGACAAGGCCACCTTCCAGCTGTCGGCGCGGGTGCCCGAGGGATGGATCGCGGTATCCGGCGGCCGGGAGAAGGGCAAGGCCACCAAGGACGGCTGGACCACCTACACCTGGCAGGAGACCAACCCGGTCGCCAGTTACCTCACCACCGTGGCGATCGACAAGTTCACCATCGACCGTTCGAAGCTGTCCAACGGCGTACCCGTACTCAGCGCCTACGCTCCCGGCGCCGAGAACATGCGCCGTGTCGAGGCGAACCTGGACGAAGTGGTGCGCTTCCTGTCGAAGAAGTTCGGCCCGTACCCGCAGACCGCGGCGGGCGGCATCTACCTGAGCGAGAGCATCCCGTTCGCGCTGGAGACGCAGGGCCGCCCTTCCTACGCGAACTGGGCGGACGTCCGAGTGGTGGTGCACGAGTACGCACACCAGTGGTTCGGCAACTCGGTCTCGATCAAGTCCTGGTCGGACCTGTGCCTCAACGAATGCTTCGCCAGTTACACGGAGTGGCTCTGGCACGAAGCGAAGGACGGCGCCGACCTCGACGAGCTCTACCGGGGCGACGTCAGCGCGAATCCACCCGACAGCCAGTTCTGGGCGAACAAGCTGCACAAGATGGGCGTCGGGAAGGAGTTCGACGGGATGTATGACAAGTCGAAGCTCGCCATGCACGCGTTGCGCAGGAAGGTCGGCGACCAGGTTTTCGACCGGGTGCTCAAGGAGTGGCCGGAAGCGCACCGTCACGGCAACGCCTCGTGGCCGGAGTTCGAACGATTCGTCAGCGAACGCACCGATGAGGACCTCGGCGAGTTCTTCGACGCCTGGTTCCGCGGTGACGAGCGTCCCCCGGACGAGCACCTCTACCCCGGCAAACTTCGGCCATGACGTCGTAGGCTGTCGGCATGGCTGTCGTGAAGATCAACGCAATCGAAGTACCCGAAGGCGCCGGCGAAGAGCTCGAGAAGCGATTCGCCGCCCGCGCGGGGACCGTCGACTCATCGCCGGGCTTCCTCGGCTTCGAGCTGCTCCGCCCGGTCTCGGGCGACAACCGGTACTTCGTCTACACCAAGTGGGAGACCGAGGAGGACTTCCAGAATTGGGCCAGCGGACCGGCGAAGGCCGCGCACGCGGGCGAGGCCCGGAACCCGGTGTCGACCGGTGCGAGCCTGCTCGAGTTCGAGGTCGTGCTGCGCTCCGACCCGAAGTAAAGCCGTCCTAGGGCAGGCGGATCGATGCCGGCACGGGACGGTGGTCGGACCCAGCCAGGTCCAGGGCCCGAAAGCCGGTGACCGCCGCTCGGGCGTCGACCAGGACGTGATCAAGGTCACCGGCGGTGCGAGTCGCCGTTGTGGCCAGGTCGGGACGAGTCCCTCGCCGCGCCGCCGATGGCAGCCTCGGTACGCCAGCGGCGTGACCCGAGCGTCAGCGCGGCGGTCAAGTAACGGCCGCCGCCAAGCGAGCCAACAGCCCCACGAGCCGCCATCGCAGTCGTGCGTGAAAGTCATTGCCCCAACACGCCTGACCACTCACGACCCAACCAGGTGGGTCGTGAGTGCTGAAGCGTGCCCATGCAAGGATTTTCACGCACGAGCGAAGCTGGGCACCTCACGCAGCAATGGGGGCGGTTCCCTCGGGTAGGGAACCGCCCCCATCGCCTGCCGCGTGGCCTTACTCCGCCTCGGCCTCGCCGGAGCCGCCGTCGCCGCCGGTGGCCGCGATGTCGACCGGCGGTGCGTCCGGCACCTCGATCGGCTTCGGCTCGCCACGGAAGACGAACCGCGCCTTGTCGTCGCGACCGGACTCCTCGTCCCAGTCCTCGACGTCGACGATGACGATCTGGCCGGCCTCGATCTCCCCGAACAGGATCTTCTCCGACAGCTGGTCCTCGAGCTCCCGCTGGATCGTGCGACGCAGCGGCCGGGCACCGAGCACCGGGTCGAACCCGCGCTTGGCCAGCAACGCCTTCGCGGTGGCGGTCAGCTCAAGCTCCATGTCCTTGTTCTTCAACTGGCCTTCGACGCGCGTGATCATCAGGTCCACCATCTCGATGATCTGGTCCCTGGTGAGCTGGTGGAAGACGATGATGTCGTCGATCCGGTTGAGGAACTCGGGCCGGAAGTGCTTCTTCATCTCCTCGTTGACCTTTTGCTTCATCTTCTCGTACTTCCCGCCCTCGTCGTGGCCGGAAGAGAAGCCGAGGCTCACGGACTTCGAGATGTCCTGCGTGCCCAGGTTCGAGGTGAAGATCAGCACGGTGTTCTTGAAGTCGACCGTGCGGCCCTGACCGTCGGTGAGACGCCCGTCCTCCAACACCTGCAACAGCGTGTTGTAGATCTCCTGGTGCGCCTTCTCGATCTCGTCGAAGAGCACCACCGAGAACGGCTTGCGCCGCACCTTCTCGGTGAGCTGGCCGCCCTCCTCGTAGCCGACGTAGCCCGGAGGGGCACCGAAGAGCCGCGAAGCGGTGTAGCGGTCGTGGAACTCACCCATGTCGATCTGGATGAGCGCGTCGTCGTCACCGAAGAGGAAGTTCGCCAGCGCCTTGGACAGCTCGGTCTTACCCACACCGGACGGGCCGGCGAAGATGAACGAGCCGGACGGCCGCTTCGGGTCCTTCAACCCGGCACGGGTACGGCGAATGGCCTGCGAGACGGCCTTGACCGCGTCCTCCTGGCCGATGATCCGCTTGTGGATCTCGTCCTCCATGCGGAGCAGCCGGGAGGTCTCTTCCTCGGTCAGCTTGAACACCGGGATACCGGTCCAGTTGGCCAGGACCTCGGCGATCTGCTCGTCGTCGACCTCCGCGACGACGTCGAGGTCGCCGTCCTTCCACTGCTTCTCCCGCTCGCCCTTCTGGCCGAGCAGCGTCTTCTCCTCGTCACGCAGCCGCGCCGCACGCTCGAAGTCCTGCGCATCGATCGCGGACTCCTTGTCCCGGCGCACGTCGGCGATCTTCTCGTCGAACTCGCGCAGGTCCGGCGGCGCGGTCATGCGGCGGATCCGCATCCGCGCGCCCGCCTCGTCGATGAGGTCGATCGCCTTGTCCGGCAGGAACCGGTCGTTGATGTAGCGATCGGCCAGCGTCGACGCGGCGACCAGCGCCGAGTCCGTGATCGAGACGCGGTGGTGCGCCTCGTAGCGGTCCCGCAGGCCCTTGAGGATCTCGATGGTGTGCTCAAGCGACGGTTCGCCGACCTGGATCGGCTGGAACCGGCGCTCAAGCGCGGCGTCCTTCTCGACGTGCTTGCGGTACTCCTCGAGCGTGGTGGCGCCGATGGTCTGCAGCTCACCACGGGCCAGCATCGGCTTGAGGATCGACGCGGCGTCGATCGCGCCCTCGGCGGCACCGGCACCAACAAGCGTGTGCAGCTCATCGATGAACAGGATGATGTCGCCGCGGGTCTTGATCTCCTTGAGCACCTTCTTCAGGCGCTCTTCGAAGTCACCGCGGTAGCGCGAACCGGCGACGAGCGAGCCGAGGTCAAGCGTGTAGAGCTGCTTGTCCTTCAGCGTCTCCGGCACCTCGCCCTTGATGATGGACTGCGCCAGGCCCTCGACGACCGCCGTCTTACCGACGCCGGGCTCGCCGATGAGCACCGGGTTGTTCTTGGTGCGACGGGACAGCACCTGCATGACCCGCTCGATTTCCTTCTCCCGGCCGATCACCGGGTCGAGCTTGCCTTCCCGCGCGGAAGCGGTGAGGTTGCGGCCGAACTGGTCCAGCACCAGCGACGACGACGGCGTGCCCTCGCGGCCACCGCTGCCAGCCTCCTGCGGCTCCTTGCCCTGGTAGCCGGACAGCAGTTGCAGCACCTGCTGGCGCACCCGGTTCAGGTCAGCGCCGAGCTTGACCAGCACCTGCGCCGCGACGCCCTCACCCTCGCGGATGAGGCCGAGCAGGATGTGCTCGGTGCCGATGTAGTTGTGACCGAGCTGCAGCGCCTCACGCAGCGACAGCTCGAGCACCTTCTTGGCGCGCGGGGTGAACGGGATGTGCCCGCTCGGCGCCTGCTGCCCCTGGCCGATGATCTCCTCGACCTGCTGACGGACACCCTCCAGCGCGATGCCAAGCGACTCGAGCGCCTTCGCCGCGACGCCCTCGCCCTCGTGAATCAGCCCGAGCAGGATGTGCTCAGTGCCGATGTAGTTGTGGTTGAGCATCCTCGCCTCTTCTTGGGCAAGGACGACCACCCGCCTCGCGCGGTCGGTGAACCTCTCGAACATCTCCACTCCCTGACTGCTGCTCGGCGGTACCTGGCCTTGACCAGGCATCGCGCCCAGGTGCGCGATACGGATTTCCACCGTATGCCCACTGTAATAGCCACACCATGGCGACCGGGTAACCACTCAGGCGTATCCACCCTCGTGGGCCCCGTATGAGACGCGTCCGGCATGGCCCTTTGATTCTGTCTACACAACGTGTACGCGGGTGTGGATGATTCCACGCGAACCGCATGTCCGCTCAGCGCGAACACGGGGTGTACTGCGGGGCGGGGCCGGCGACGGAGAGCTACGTCACGACGTCGTTTACCACTCGCTTGTCCGGGTGACCTACTCCATGTGGGCGGAACGCGCTCACGCGAGGTAAAGTAAGGCATCCCTAAGCATTACGGTCTCCGGGAGGTGCGAATGGCGGTCCGGCATTCGGCGTCCACCGCGCCGCTCACCGCCTGCCCACCCGATCACAGCCTGCGCGACTCGCTCGCCACGGTCAATGCCGCGCAGAGCCTCATGGCGCTGCGGTTCGGAGCGCCGCCTGCCAGCGAGGTGACCGGGGACATACGAAGCTGGCATGAGTGCGAGGACGTCCTCGCCGACCAAGGCGTCCTCGACCGCTGGCACGACGAGCAGCGCGCCTGGCTACACGGCGAGTACGGCGAGGCGCCCGACCGCACGGCGGCCGGGTCGATCAAATCCTGGTACCTCCAGGTGCCCGCGACACTCGGCGCGCTCCTGTTCCACTACGAACGCCGCGTGCCCAGCCTCCGAGCCGAGGATCTGCTCTTCCACGTGGCGAGCGCGGGCAAGCCCAAGCCGGACGTCGTCGCGCTGCGCAACGAGGCATTCGCCTGTTTGCCGGACGACCCCGCCGCCGACGCGCCGGAAGCGACCGTCGTGGAGTCGGACGACGCGCTCGCGGCGCTGCTCCGCGCCCGCTACGTCGCACACGCGGCCCGCTTCGTCGCCACCTACCGCCCGCCGGTGCGCTTCGGCAGGCACGCGCTGTGGGGCGCGGCGACCGACGCGCTCGACGTCGCGCTGTGGAAGGCGGGCAAACAGGGCGACAACGAAGGCGCCGGGATCGCCGACGCCGCCCTGGTGCTGCCGGACCGCATCGAGCCGTTCACGTCGGCGTCGACGTTGCACACCACGCTCGACGACGGCGAGCCGCACTGGACCCGCCGCAAGGAGAGCTGCTGCTTCCACTACCTGCTCGACAACGGCAAGGGCCCGTGCGCGACGTGCCCGCGCCGGTCACCGCCGCTACAGCACCGCTAGAAGTCGGAGCGGGGAACACGGCGCGCTGGACGAGGAACACGGCGCGCTGGACGAGGAACACGGCGCGCTGAGCGGGGAACACGGCGCGCTGGACGGGGGACACGGCGCTGGGGTGATCGCGCTGCGCGACAAACCGCACCACCGGTGCCACACGGCATCGCCCGAATGGGCCAGAAGGGTGGCGGGAAATTCATTCCAATCGGCGTAGCGCAATCATGCGGTGACTATCCGATGGCACACGAACGTGGCCGCCCGGAATGGCCAGGCGGCCCCTTCCCGCGGTAGTGCGGTTCAGTTCTGCTTGTGGTATGCGTCGACGACTTCCGACGGGATGCGGCCACGGTCGGAAACGTCGTAACCGTTCTTCCGCGCCCATGCCCGAATAGCCTGGTTTTGCTCGCGGTCGACCGATGCCGACTTGCCGCCACCGCTCGCAGCGGCAGCCTTCTGATTACGCTTCCGGCCGCCCGCCCGACGAGCGTGTTCCACATACTGCGCGAGCGCGTCCCGCAACTCCTCCGCATTAGCGGTGGAGAGGTCAATCTGGTAGCTCACGCCATCAAGACCGAACTCGACCGTCTCATCGGCTTCTGAGCCGTCCAAATCATCCACAAGGGATACGAGGACCTTCTGTGCCATTGGTTTCCTCCCGGGTTGACGCCTGCTCGAAAGATCGGTAGTTCGGCCAGGCAGTTAACTCAAGTCGATGTTAGCCCATTAATACTCGGAAAATGCTGAGAACGCAAACTTTGGGATTGCATGTTGGGTCGCCGTCATTCACTATCTGGACCCAAACCAACGTCTACTCCCAGCTATTGGCCGTAGCCGTCACCGATCGAACACGAAGAAGCAGGAGGAACCCAGTCGAGAGAAGTTCTCGCTATTCGGGACGGACCAGCGGAAACAGGATCGTCTCCCGGATTCCGAGGCCGGTGAGCGCCATCAGCAGGCGATCGATGCCCATGCCGACACCACCGGACGGCGGCATGCCGTACTCCAGCGCACGCAGGAAATCCTCGTCGAGCTGCATCGCCTCGACGTCGCCTTCCGCGCCGAGCCGAGCCTGCTCGGTCAGCCGCTCCCGCTCGACGACCGGATCGACCAGCTCCGAATACCCAGTCGCCAGTTCGAAACCCCGCACGTAGAGATCCCACTTCTCGGCAACATTGGGGTCACTCCGGTGCTGCCGCGTCAATGGCGACGTCTCGATCGGGAAGTCCCGCACGAATGTCGGAGCGTACAAGTGGTCGCCGACCAGATGCTCCCAGAGTTCCTCGACAAGCTTGCCGTGAGTGAGCTTCGGATCGACGTCGAGCTCGCGCTGCTTGGCGTATCCGTGCAGCGCCTCGGCAGGCGTTTCCGGGGTCACCTCCTCGCCAAGCGCCTCGGACAACGAGCCATACATTGTCAGCGTCGTCCACTCGCCTGACAGATCGTAATCGGATCCATCAGAAAGAGTGACGACATGGGAACCAAAGACCGTCTTGGCAGCCTCTTGGACGAGTTCCCGCGTCAACGCGGCCATCGAGTCATACGTTGCGTACGCTTCGTAAAACTCCAGCATCGCGAACTCCGGCGAATGGGACGAGTCGCTGCCCTCGTTGCGGAAGTTACGATTGATCTCGAAGACCTTCTCCAGGCCGCCGACAACACACCGCTTGAGATAAAGCTCAGGGGCGATGCGCAAGAAGAGCTGCATGTCGAATGCGTTGGATTCCGTAACAAACGGACGCGCGGCCGCTCCGCCGTGCAAAGTTTGCAGCATCGGCGTCTCGACTTCGATATAGCCGCGCTGATGGAACGAGTCGCGTAACGCGCGCATCACGCCCGCGCGGGTGCGCACCACTTCATTCGCCTTGGGACGCACGATCAGGTCGATGTAGCGCTGCCGAATGCGGGTCTCCTCGGCGAGCTCCTTGTGCATCACCGGCAGCGGACGCATCGCCTTCGAGGTGATCTGCCAGGAGTCGGCCATCACGGACAGCTCGCCGCGCTTCGACGTGATGACCTCGCCGTGCACGTAGACGTGGTCGCCGAGGTCGACGTCGGACTTCCAGGCGGCGAGCGCTTCATCGCCGACGCCATTGAGGCTGATCATCGCCTGCAACTCGGTGTCGCCCTCACGCAGCGTCGCGAAGCACAGCTTGCCGGTGTTGCGCAGGAACATGACCCGGCCGGTCACGCCGACGATGTCGCCGGTCGCGGTGTCGGTGGGCAGGTCAGGGTGTGCCGCTCGCACCTCGGCGAGCGTGTGGGTGCGCGGCACCTCGACGGGATACGGCTCAACCCCGTTCGCGAGGAGCCGGTCCCGCTTCTCCCTGCGCACCCGCATCTGCTCAGGTATGTCCGGGGGGCGCTGCGAATCGTCGGTCATGGTCACATAGCGTACGAAAGCCGTTCGGCGGGGTGCGAACCGGTTTCGCTGCGGCGGAACCACGTCACACGACGTGCTCAGCGGGGTCACTGCTCGACGACGTTGCGTTCGTAGGCGTAGCGCAGCCCGAGCAGCGTGAGATCGGGCCGGTAGTAGCTGATGGTGCGGGACTCCTTGAGGATCATCGGCGCGAGCCCGCCGGTCGCGATGACGTCGACGGCGTCCTGCTCGTCGGGGGCAAGCTCGGCGGCCACGCGCGACACGAGGCCGTCCACCTGGCCCGCGAAGCCGTACAGCACGCCGGACTGCAGGCACTCGACGGTGGTCTTACCAATGACCGACCGGGGTCGCACCAGCTCGACGGTGCGCAACGACGCCGCTCGCGCGGCCAGCGCCTCCAGCGAGATCTCGATGCCCGGCGCGAACGCCCCGCCGAGGAACTCGCCCTTCGCGGACACCGCGTCCACCACGGTCGCGGTGCCGAAGTCGACGACGACGCACGGCCGCTCCGGTTGGATGCGGTGCGCGGCGAGGGCGTTGACCAGCCGGTCGCCGCCGACGTCCTTGGGGTTGTCAACCAGCAGCGGCACTCCGGTGCGCACGCCTGGCTCGATGATCACCCTCGGCACGTCGCGGTAGTACTCGCGCAGCATGGTGCGCAGTTCGCGCCGCAACTGCGGCACGGTGGAGAGCACGGCGGCACCGGTGATCGCGTCGGCGTGCTCGCCAAGCATCCCGCGCATGGTCAGCGCGAGCTCGTCCGCCGTGAGGTGGGGGTCGGTGCGCATCCGCCAGTCGCGCACCAAGGCCGCGGACTCGCCCCTGCCGGTGTAAAGGCCGAAGACGATGGTGGTGTCGCGCGCGGCGACGGTGAGCAGCACCGTCAGTGCTCCGCGTGCAACAGCGCGTCGAGCTTGACGGCGTCGGCGGTCTCCTGCGTCGCGGGCACGGCCTCCCGCGTGATGGGGACAGGGCCGCTGACCAGCCCGGAGTCGGCCGGTGCCTGGCTCGGGTCCGCGCCGAGGTCGGCGGCCCGGTTCTCGGCGTCCACGAAGATGACCCTCGGCTCGTAGCTGCGGGCCTCCGCATCGTCCATCTGCCCGTAGGAGATGAGGATGACCAGGTCACCGGGGTGCACCAGGTGCGCGGCGGCGCCGTTGATGCCCAGCACGCCGCTGCCTGCCTCGCCGGGGATGACGTAGGTCTCCAGCCGCGCGCCGTTGGTGATGTCGACGATGGCGACCTGCTCGCCAGGCAGCAGGTCGGCCGCCGCCATCAGATCCTCGTCGACGGTCACCGAGCCGACGTAGTGCAGGTCGGCCTGGGTCACGGTCGCCCGGTGAATCTTGGATTTGAGCATCGTGCGCAACATCGGTTTCTCCTCACGTCCCTGCCGGGGTGCCGAGTACGAGCCCCACGTTGTCGATCAAGCGGGTGCCGCCGACCCGCGCGGCGACGAGCAGCCGCGCCGCGCCATCCTTCGGTGGCTCCCCCATGTCAATGCCCCGCAGTTCCAGGTAGCCGACGTCGATCTCGGGCGTCGCGGCCAGCGTCGTCCGTGCCGCGTCGAGGACGGCGTCCGCGCCGTTCGGTCCGGCGTGCGCGCCGGCGGTCAGTGCTGCCGACAGCGTCACCGCCTGCTCGCGATGCTTCGGCGAGAGGTAGCTGTTGCGGGAGGACAGCGCGAGGCCGTCGCGCTCCCGCACGGTCGACGCGCCGATCACGTGGACGTCCATGTTCAGCTCGCGCACCAGCTTCTTGATCAGCACGAGCTGCTGGTAGTCCTTCTCGCCGAACACGGCGTACGACGGCCGCACGATGTTGAACAGCTTCGTCACCACGGTCAGCACGCCGCCGAAGTGGCCGGGACGGTGCGCGCCCTCAAGGACGTCGCCGAGCGGGCCAGGGTGGACCGTGACGGCGGCGTCCTCGCCGTAGAGGTCGTCAGCCGTCGGAGTGAACGCCAGCTCGACGCCCTCCTGCTCCAACGCCTTGAGGTCGGTCTCCAGGGTGCGCGGGTAGGCGGCGAGGTCTTCGCCCGGCCCGAACTGGAGCGGGTTCACGAAGATCGACACGACGACGGTGACGTTGCCCGGCACCCGCTTGGCGCGGCGGATGAGGTCGAGGTGCCCGTCGTGCAGGGCGCCCATGGTCGGGATGAGCGCGACGGTCCTGCCGACGGCGCGCAGGGCCGACGTCGTGCGGTAGACGTCGTCGGGGCGCGAGTAGACGTTGAGCTGTCCCCGGTTGAATTTCGGCAGGTTAGTACTCGGTGTCATGCCCATCCATCCAGTGCTGCGTCGATGTCGGCCACGGCGTCCGCGCGGAGCAGGCCGGAGCGCGCGGCCCTTGTCGCGGTGCGGCGCGCGAGCGTGGCGTACGAAGGCAGGACCTCGGGCGCGTGTTCGCCGAGCACCCGCAGGTGAGTGTCGACGGTGCCCGCGTCGCCGCGCGCGACCGGTCCGGTGAGAGCCTTGTCGCCCCGGCGCAGCGCGTTGTCCAGCGCGGCGGACAGCAGGGGCGCGATGAGGCGGTCGGCGTTGTCGATGTCCGCGCTGCGCAGCAGGTCCACGCAGTCCGCAACGAGCGTCATCATGTGGTTGGCGCCGTGGGTGAGCGCGGCGTGGTACAGCGGACGCGCCGCCTCGGGGATCACGATCGGCTCCGCGCCCATCTCCACCGCGAGCGCCGAGCCGACGCTGGCGGCCTGCTGCTCGTCGGCAGGGGCGGTGACGCCGACACACGCCGTGCCGAGCCGTTCCAGGTCCTCGGCGCGGCCGGTGAACGTCATCGCGGGATGCAGCGCGAGGCACATGACGTCCCGCTCGGCGGCGGGGCGCAGCACGTCGACGCCGTGGGCCCCTGACGTGTGCACGAGGATCTTGCCTGGGATGAGGGTCTCGGTGGCGACGAGGCCCTTGACGGTGCCCTCGAGTGCGTCGTCTGGCAGGGCCAGGATGATCAGGTCGGATCTTCGGACGACCTCGTCCGGCGGCAGCAGCGGCACGCCGGGCAGCAGTTCCTCGGCGCGGCGTACGGAATCAGCCGAGATGCCAGATGCCGCGACCACGGTGTGGCCCGCGCGGGCCAGTGCGGCGCCGAGAACGCTGCCGACACGGCCCGCTGACACCACGCCGACGGCAAGCCTCGGCCGACGCATCGTCATCGCATGCTCCTTCACTCGTTCCAGTCCCGCTCCGAATCGGCGGGTACCGGACGACGGCGCGAGCGTAGCTCACCAAACCAGGTTCACGCCGAGCCGAGGTGACGAGCACCACGCGCCGATCAGGTGATTTTCACTGCTTAGGACGCATGCGTGCCGAGACCCGATCGCCTGTCGTGACGACGTGGACGCGGCGCGTGCTGTCGACTTCTCGGCGTGGTTGCGGCGTCAGTCCTTGTACCGGTGACGCCGGGTCGGGGTACTCCTGCCGTGCGCGGCGAGCAGGTCGTGGACCGACCGGCCGTTCGCGTGGGAGCCGCTGGCTTCCTCGTCCGCGGCGCGCGGCCATGGCTCCGACCGCTGGCCCGCACCGTACGACGGGTACGGCGCGGACACCTGCTGGTCGCCAACATGCCTGCCGTTCACACCGTTCATGCCGTTGACGCCGGGGGTGCCATGTGCGCCATAGACGCCGTTCGCGCCGGGGCCGGGAGCGCCGGGAAAGGAGTAGTCGTCCTGGCCGGACGACACGGCCCGCACGGTCGGCGTCTCCGGCACGACCGGCTCGCCCGGCCCCGCAGGGGCCATAGCGGCGTCCTCGGCGTCCGGCTTGCGCCGCCTGCCGCCCGGCCTGCCCTGCCGCTGGATCTCCAGCGCGCCCGGCGGCAGCGACTGGTTGTGCGCGGGGTCGGACTCCCGCTGCGCGCCGCCCGCGTGGCCGTTCCCCTGCTGTGCCACCGGCGACGCCGGGGTGAACCAGGAGTGCTCCTGCTCGGACTGCTGCGGCTGGGCTTGGGACCGCTGGCCAGCGTGGGCGGCGGCATGGTGGCCACCCTGCCCGGACTGGTCGCCGTGGTCGGCTGCGGAGTTGCCCGGCCACCGGGCGTGGGCGGCGAGCGGGCTGACGTTGTCGGCGTGGGCGGCGTGATGGCCACCGTGGCCGCCCCTGGCGGCATGATGTGCGCCCTGCCCGCCCGGGTCGCCATGGTCAGCGGCGTGGTTCGCGCGCCGCGCCGCGCGTCTCCCGGCGCGCGGCTCGTTCTCCGCGATGAGCGCCGAGAGGTCGCCGGTGTCGGAGCCGTCGTTGTGCGGACGTCTCGGCAGCTGCGGCGGCTGGTGCCTGCCGTTCGCGCCGTGGCCGTTGTCGGCGAACGACGCGCCCGCGGCCGCGTGACCGCCGTAGCCGTTGTTGCCGTAACCGTTGTCGGCAGCGTCTTGAGCCGCGCCGGTGGCGCCGAAGGCCTCGAACGGCTCCTGGGCGTCGTCGTCATCGAAGAACGAGAACGCCGGGAACTCGTACTTGCGCGCGTCGCCGGAGCCGTTACCGGAACCGTTGGTGTAGTCCGCGAGCGAGAACTCGGACGCGGACTGATGTTCCGGTAGCGCGAGTTCGTCGTCCGGCTGGCTGCCGGTGGGCAGCTCGGCGCGGTAGTAGCGCGCCTGCACCGGCTCGGCGGGCGGCGCGGAGTCGTAGAGATCAGGCGCGGGCTCCGCCGGGAACGCGTCGTACACAGCGGCCTGCTGCGGGTACGGCTCGTACTGCGACTCGTCGACGACAGGCGGACGCGCGCGGCGTGACCGTGGCGCACTCGACGTGACGACCCGCGAGATCACCTGAGTGCGCTGGTCGGCGACTTCCTCATGCGCCGTCGTCGTGCCGGAAACGAGGCGCGGCCCTGAGCCGCCCTCCCCAGACGCGACGCCGTTCTGTTCCTCCCGCATTGATCGCCTCCGTGTCGACTGCTCGGTCAGCGCGACCCGCTCGTAGACCACATCCCCTTCCAGGAGCTGTTGCAGGCTATCCCGCAACGCCATGACTTCCGTCCGCAGGCCCTGGATCTCGGAGTAGGTTTCCTGCTCGACCCGGCGACGTGTGGACGCCTCGAGCTCGAGTTCGTACTCCCTGCGTGCCGTGATCTCGCGCTCCAATTCCAGCTCATAGATGTGCTGCGCGTCAGCGACCGAGCCCAAGGCGTGCTCCGCTGATTTCCGATACTTGGTCGCGAGGAAAGCGCCGAGCAACGCCGCCCACAACGCCGCGACGATACCCAAGCGTAACCATCGCGCTTCGTCGGTGAGCATCAGCGCGCCTGTCGCGGCGAGTGCGCACGCGGCGCCTGCGATCAGCCAGGGTTTGCTCCCCTCTCGGCTGTCCGCAATCGCTCGCGCGCCAGTCATGGCGTAGAGCGTACCTTGCAAGTTATCGAGTCGAGACCTTGCTAGTACGGATTGTCTAGTTGCGCGGAGTTTCGCGCTCGCCGCGATCGGTGCCCTGGGGAGTCCGGCAAGAATGTTCCAGCCACAACGCCGCGGCGACGAGCGCGGCGGCGCACACCGCGCCGATGAGCGCGCTCGGAACGTCTTCCCGCGCCGCCTCGAGCGACCCGGTTCGCGGCAGGAGATACAGCGACGCGCCGAGCCACGCGCCGAGCATGATCGCGCCGAGTTGCGAGGACGCCTTGGCGAGGATCACCACGCGAGAGACGACGACCGGCTCGGTGAGCCGCCGGCTCTTGACGCGGTCCCTGACGACGAACCCGCCGATCAGCTCGCCAAGCGCCATGATCGCCAGCAGCCCGCCCGCGAAGCGCGGGATGCTCTGCATCGACCCGTACGCGAGGTCGAACAGCGCGAGCCCCGCTCCGACAGCGACGATGCCCGACAGCAGTAGATCTCGCGCGCGCGTGAAGTGCACTCGGCCAGCGTAGGAGACACAGGGTGCACGCGGGAATCCGGGCCGCGCACGCGCGATCCGGACCAGTAACGGGCCGCCGTGTCAGGCTGGCCGGTCGTCCTCGGTCACCGGCCTTGCCTCCTCGGGTTGCGATCGGTCGCCGCGGGGCTCTGCCCGGTCGGTGGTGGGGCGGCGGTGCTCGGACTTGTCCTGCCGCGACGGCCGGTGGGGCAGCAGCTCGTAGTGACCGTTCCGGTGCCCGGTGCCTTCGATGCCGGTGGTGTTCCAGCCGCCGGTGCCGGGACCGGCCCCCAGTGCGGAGCCACGTCGCCAGTCCAACCAGTACTCGGGCTTGAGCGGCGCCGACCTCGCCCGCGGTGCGCACCGGCGCGTTGCCGACGAGATCGCCGACGTCGCGGCCGAGGCGCTCGTACTGGTCCGGCATGGCCCAGTTCCCGCGCACCGGGGTCTCCCGCAGCGGCATCTTGGTGGCCATGCCGTGCCACCAGGGAATCGCCGTGACGGCGAACAGCCCGACGCCCAGCGCCACGCGCACCGGCCGCGACGTGCAGTCGCCGCCACAACGCCGGGGTAGCGAGCACCAGCGCGACCACGACGAGCAGGGTGTCCAGCCGCAGCCACAGCAACATCCCGCCCGCAAGGCCCGCCATGACCGCGTTGCCCCGTGCGCACGCCCACGCGAGGTACGTCATGCCAGCGACGACGAGCATGGTTTCCAAGCCGACGGTGGCGGCCAGCAGCGGACTCGCGATCAGCAGCGGCCCGCCGATCACCGCCACGCGGTCGCCGAGCCCGGTGGCGTGGCCGAGGCCACGGAGCCCCAGCACCAGCGCGACGCAGGTGCCGACGTACAACACACCGGCCGCGACGACGGGACTGCCGAGGATGACGGTCAGCCCGCCGAGGAGCAGGACGTTGAGCGGCGACGTCGCGCTGTTGGCCTCATGGCCGGGCAACATGCCCCACTCACCGTGCTCGGCCAGCGTCCGGGCGTAGGTGAGGGTGATGTAGGAGTCGTCGATCAACGCCTGGTGCACGAGCCAAAAGATCAGCGTCGCGCCGAGCGCGGTCAAGGGCACCAGCAGCGCGGACGGCGAGGAAGCCGCACCGAGCCAGCGAGAACGCCACGTACGGAATCCGCCCTCGTCGTCCTCAGTGAGAAACGCCACCGCTGTCCGTCTCCTGTGAAGCCACGTGGTCTCGACGCTCGCGGTTATCCCACGCCCGGCGCACGCGCCGGGTGCGTCACTCACCATTCGTCACCAAGCGGTGTCCCCGTCAGCACGCCGCGCGTCGTTGCGCCTCACACCGCAGCCCCACCGCGACTCCCCAGCGCGGGCGGTAGCTAAACCCTGCCTACCACCATCGGAGTTAACGCGGTGTCAGGTCATCGCGCCGACGGACCCCGGCCAACTCGTCGGCGGGGAGGGCATCGCGGAGCGCGGCGATAGGGCCGTGGCCGGGCAGCACCGCGTCCGGTTCGACGTCGCACCACGGCACGAGCACGCTCGCCCTGCTCGGCGTGCCTGGGTGCGGCAGCAACAGGTCAGGGTGGTGCGAGCGGACGCCGTCCACGGTGACGACGTCGACGTCGAGGGTGCGCGGGCCCCAGCGCTGCTCCCGCACGCGCTCCGCATCGCGTTCCAGCGCCTGCCCCGCGCGCAACCAGCCCCACTCGTCGCGCGCGGGGTCTGCTACGACGCACACCGCGTTGAGGAAGTCAGGCTGGTCGGTGACGCCCCACGGGGTCGTCTCGTAGACCGGGGACACCGCGATCACGGCGTCGCCCAGCCCGGCGACGGCCAGCCGCAGATACCCGATGCGGTCACCGAGGTTGGAGCCGAGGGAGAGCACAGCGCGCGACATCGACGGTTCCTCAGCGGCCGCGGCTGACGGTGACCGCGACGTCGGCGAACTCGTGCGGGATCGGCGCGCTCGGTTTGTGCACGGTGACCTCGGCCGACTGGATCTTGTCCGCCAGTCGCTCGTCGGCAAGCACCTCGTCCGCGATCCGGCCAGCGACCGACTCGATCAGGTCGTACGGGTCGCCGCTCACCACGCGGACGGCGATGTCGGCGACCGCGCCGTAGTCCACGGTGTCGGCAAGCGCGTCGGACTTGCTCGCGGCCGTGAGGTCGACGTGCAAGACGACGTCGACAAGGAACTCCTGGCCGTCACGACGCTCGTACGCGAACACGCCGTGCCTGCCGAACGCCCGCAGGCCGGTCAGTGCGATCCGGTCTGTCACGCGTGGCCCCGGTGCCAGGCGGCGGCAACGCGGACCGCGTCCAGCGACGGGCCGACGTCGTGCACCCGCACGCCCCACGCGCCGTGCGCGGCGGACAGCGCCGAGATCGCCGCCGTGGCGTCCTCCCTGCCCGCTGGCTCGCGCGGGGCGCCGTCGGCGTCGGCGAGCAGCGCGCCGAGGAACCGCTTGCGCGAGGCCCCGATCAGCACCGGGAAGCCGAGCGTGAGCAGCGCGTCGAGCCGGTTCAGCAACGCCCAGTTGTGGTCGGCCTGCTTGGCGAAGCCGATGCCGGGGTCGAGCACGATGGCGTTCTCCACGACCCCGGCTGCCATGGCCTCGTCGACGCGTTCCAGCAGTTCGTCGCGGACATCGGCGACGACGTCGTCGTAGCTGGCCAGCGACTGCATCTCCTTGCTGTGGCCGCGCCAGTGCATCAGCACCCACGGCGCGCCAGCCGCCGCCGCGACCCGAGCCATGCCGGGGTCGGCGAGCCCACCGGAGACGTCGTTGATCACCGACGCGCCCGCGTCCAGCGCGGCTTCCGCGACGGCGGCGCGGGTGGTGTCCACCGACAGCGCGATGCCCTCCGCGGCGAGCGCCTTGATGACCGGGACGACGCGCTGCGCCTCGACCTCGGCGTCGACGCGCTCCGCGCCGGGCCGGGTGGACTCGCCGCCGACGTCGATCAGGTCCGCCCCGCGCGCGTGCATCTCCCGCGCGTGGTCGAGGGCGTCGTCGAGACCGAGGTACCTACCACCGTCGGAGAACGAGTCCGGCGTGACGTTGAGGACGCCCATCACGACGCAGCGGTCGGGCTTGGGCAGTGCTGGATGGGAAGCCGGGCGCAGTTCCACCACCGGCGTCACCGCCTCGCCTTGATCAGGTCGAGCGCTTCGGCGCGCGTCACCGGCGACGTCTTCAGTATCCCCCTGACCGCGGACGTCGTCGTTCGCGCGCCGGGCTTGCGGATGCCGCGCATCGCCATGCACAAGTGCTCCGCCTCAACGACGACGATGACGCCGCGCGGGCCGAGCTTGCGTTCCAGCGCGTCGGCGATCTGCGAGGTGAGCCGTTCCTGCACCTGCGGCCGCTTGGCGTAGAGGTCCACCAGCCGCGCGAGCTTGGACAGTCCGGTGACCCTGCCCCGTTCGTCCGGAATGTAACCAACGTGCGCAACACCGTGAAATGGCACCAAATGGTGTTCACATGTGCTGTATAGCGGAATGTCCGTTACGAGAACAAGCTCCTCGTGGCTCTCGTCGAAGGTCCGGTCGAGCACGGCATCCGGACTGGTGTGCAGCCCGGCGAACATCTCCTGGTACGCGCGGGCCACTCTGGCAGGCGTCTCGACCAGACCGTCGCGGTCGGGGTCCTCCCCGCAGGCGATGAGCAACTCCCGCACCGCCTTCTCGGCGCGCGCGGCATCGAACACCGGACCGCCTGGCGGCTCGATCACGGTCTCGAACTCGTCGTCATCCACCCGCAGGCGGGCGTACTCACCGTCGGTGTTGGCCATCTTGCTCATCTAGGTCGCCACTGTGGCGCTCGTTGCCCTCCGGCCACGTCGCGGGACGCCATCCGGGCGGCGCGCCGTAGTTCGGCGGGCCACTGCGACCCTGCGGGCCCTGCGGACCGCCGTCGCCACCGTACTGCCGCGAACCGTGCTGGCCGCCGTTGGACCCGCCCTGCGGCGGACCACCGTTCGGCCGGTACGCGAACGGGTTCTCCGGCTGCGACGAGCCGCGCGCGCGCTCACGCTGCTCGTCGCCCCAGGACACTGGGGCCGGAGCAGGTTGCTCCCGTGTCGGCTGCTGGCTCGCCGGGTACTGCGGCTCCTGCTCGTACTGCGGCTGGGGCTGCGGCTCGGCAGGCTCCGGCGGCTGCGGTGGCGCAGGCGGCGGTGGGGGCCACGGCTCGCCGCGCTCGATCGCCAGCTCGCCAGGAGTCTTGATCGGCGGCTTGTCCGACGGCTTGCGCTCGCCGAACTCGTTGAACACCGTGATCCTCGGCCGCTTCTGCACCCGGGCGAAGATCCGCTCCAGGTCCTTGCGGGTGAGCGTCTCCTTCTCCAGCACCTCGTACACGAGGTCGTCGAGCACGTCGCGGTAGGTGGTCAGCACCTCCCACGCCTCGGTGTGCGCGGTCTCGATCAGCTTGCGCACTTCCTCGTCGATCTCGTGCGCGACCTCGAGCGAGTAGTCGGCGTCCTTGCCAGCCGAGCGGCCGAGGAACGGGTCGCCCTGCTCCTGGCCGTACTTCACGGCGCCAAGGCGGGCGCTCATGCCGTACTCCTTGACCATCGCCTTGGCGATCTTGGTGGCCTGCTCGATGTCGGACGACGCACCCGTCGTCGGCTCGTGGAAGACCAGTTCCTCCGCGGTGCGGCCGCCCATCGCGAACACCAGCCGCCCGATCATCTCGGAGCGGGTCATCAGCTCCTTGTCGTCCTCGGGAACGAGCAACGCATGCCCACCGGTGCGCCCGCGCGGCAGGATGGTGAGCTTGTAGACCGGCTCGATGTCCGGCATCGCCCACGCGGCCAGCGCGTGCCCGCCCTCGTGGTAGGCGGTGATCTTCTTCTCCTTCTCGGAGATGATCCGGCTCTTCCTCGCGGGACCGCCGATGACGCGGTCGACAGACTCCTCGAGCGCGTGGTCGTCGATCACGGTGCCGTTCGTGCGCGCGGTCAGCAGCGCGGCCTCGTTGAGCACGTTGGCCAGGTCGGCGCCGGACATGCCGACGGTGCGCTTGGCGAGCCCGTCCATGTTGGCGTCCGGTGCGATCGGCTTGCTCTTGGCGTGCACCGTGAGGATCGCCTTGCGGCCGCGCATGTCCGGCGCGGCGACCGGGATCTGCCGGTCGAACCGGCCGGGCCGCAGCAGCGCCGGGTCGAGGATGTCCGGCCGGTTGGTCGCCGCGATCAGGATGATGCCGCCGCGCGAGTCGAAGCCGTCCATCTCGACAAGCAGCTGGTTCAGCGTCTGCTCCCGCTCGTCGTGGCCACCGCCGAGGCCAGCGCCACGCTGGCGGCCGACGGCGTCGATCTCATCGACGAAGATGATGCACGGCGCGTTCTGCTTGGCCTGCTCGAACAGGTCACGAACCCGCGAGGCGCCGACACCGACGAACATCTCGACGAAGTCGGAA
This sequence comes from Actinophytocola sp., assembly GCA_009377475.1. GTDB lineage: Bacteria > Actinomycetota > Actinomycetes > Mycobacteriales > Pseudonocardiaceae > Haloechinothrix_A. The sequence goes on along the minus strand of WHTY01000014.1, from coordinate 33,099 downwards.
CCGGAGATGGTGTAGAACGGCACGCTGGCCTCACCGGCGACGGCACGCGCCAGCAGCGTCTTACCAGTGCCTGGCGGACCGTAGAGCAGCACGCCCTTCGGGATCTTCGCGCCGAGGGCCTGGTACCTGGCGGGGTGCTGCAGGAAGTCCTTGATCTCGTGCAGCTCCTCGACCGCCTCGTCGGCGCCTGCGACGTCGTCGAAGGTCGTCTTCGGCATGTCCTTGTTGAGCTGCTTGGCCTTGGACTTGCCGAAGTTCATGACTCGGTTGCCGCCGCCCTGGGCGTTGTTCATCATCCAGAACAACAGCAGCAGCAACAGCCCGAGCGGGATCATGTAGATCAGCATCTGCCCGAGGAACGAGTCCTGCGTGACCTCGGTGTCGAACTTGACGTTGGAGTTCTCGCTGAGCTGGTTGTAGATGTCCTCGGCGGCGCGCGCGGGGAACTGCGCCATCACCTTGTTCGAGGACTCGCCCTCGACGTCGACCGGTGACTTGAGCGTCAGCATCAGCTCTTGCTCGCGGTCTTTGAGCTGCGCCTCCGCGACGTTCGAAGCACTGATCTGCTCCAGCGCCCGCGACGTCGGTACCTCGGCGTACTCCCGGTTGCTGTCGAGCACCGTTGAGACAAGGAAGTAGACGCCCACCGCGATGGCGATCCACACCAGGGGGTTCTTCAGCAGGCGCTTTCGATCCATGCGAACCAGCCTAGACGGCCTTGACCTTCCTGATTGACTGACGACTTCGTGTCACCGGGGCGCTCGGCGAGCACACCGGCCAGTGATGTGCAAGCGGGGACCGACACCACGTCTGTTCAGGGTACCGCCCAGCCTCCGGACCAGTAGCGCCCCACTCACTGACTGCTCAACGCGAACGAATCCGTGCGAGTTCCCTGCGTCGGACGGACAAGGTGACCCGTTCAGCTCGCCGCATCGCTCACCTCGGTCAGCAGCTCGGCCAGCCGCGTGCGCAGGGTTTTCGTGTCCGCTGGCGCGACGGTGATCCACTCGTGGCCGCCGTCGCCGGAGCGCGCGATGTTGAGGTAGCGGCCGGTGACGGTGTCGAACCAGGCCAGCACGGACGAACGGTGTTTACGGCCCATCTCGTCCCTGCTGTTCGCGGCAAGCTGACCGCCGCGCAGCCTCGGTTGCGCCGCCAGCAGTGCGTAGTCCTCCCGCTGATTCCCCGCCGAGCGGTCCGCCAGCGACCGGCTCGACCGTCCTGACCTGCGAAGCCCGAACCTGGGCCGTGGTTCGTCGTCCCGTCCGCTCGCGCTGACCTTCACCCGCGCGGGCGGGGTGCGCAGGGCGTCGTTGAGCGGGAGGGTGATCGCGCGGTGCGTGCCCCGCTCGCAGGCTGGCAGCAGGGTGATGACCTCGGAGACCAGCGCATCGGGGTAGATCGGGCGCAGCCGGACGCCCGTCGCGCTCTGCACCGCGAGCACCCCGGTCTCGCCGTCGGACGCGGCAAGCGCCAGCACCGGCTCCTCCCCCGAGCCGGGGCTGTGGATCGCGTCCACGCTGCGGGTCGCTGTCGCCAGCACGTGCAGCCAGTGCTCAAGGGTCGGCGCAACGACACCACGCCGGTCCTTGACGCCGTCAGCGACCATCAGCTTGCCGACCTCGGCGCGGAGCATGAGACGTCCGTCCATGGTCTCGCCGTGCGATGGCACCCGCAGCGGGTACGGATGCTCGCCGAGGTGCAGCTCCTCCCACAGGAAGTCGAACACCATCGGGTTGAGCAGCCGCTCGCTCATGGCATCTCCAGCTCTGTGACCTTCGCCGGAAGGCGCAGCAGCTCCCAACCGCTCACCGCGCCACCTCGTGGTCGCGGCGCACCCAGGTGATCAGCTCAGCCACCCGCTGGCGCAACGTGGGGGCGTCGGCGGGCGAGATGGTGATCCACTCCCTGCCGTCGGTGCCGGTCGTTGCCTTGGTGAGATAGCGGCCGGACTCGGTGTCGAACCAGCTCAGCACCGGCGAGCGAGAACGCCTGCCGGTGCCGGTGCGGGAGTTCGCCGCGATCTGCCCGCCCCGCAGCCTCGGCTGGGCGTGCAGCCGGGCGAGGGTCTTGCGATCGGCGTCCGAGCTGCCTGCCTCGGTGGCCGGTGCGCCGTTGCGGCGCTGCATGAAGTCAGCGCCAGCGCCGGTGACGAGCGTGTCGACCGGCATGGTGATGGACCGCTCCCTGCCCCGCTCCGCAGGCGGCAGCAGGCCGACGATCGAGCTCGCCAGCGACTCCGCTGGCACCTCGCTCAGGTGCAGGCCGTCCTCGTCCTGCACCGCGAGCAGGCCGTCGTCGTCCAGCGCACAGACGACCGCGAGCACCGCCTTGGTGTCCGCGCCGACGACGTGCACGGAGTCAACGCTGATCTCCGCCCTGGCGAGCAGGTCGAAGTAGTCGGCGAGCCGGGGCGCGAGCGCGCCCCGGTCGTCGATGACGCCTTTCGCGACGAGGGATCGCAACGTCTGGCTGCGTAGCTCGGAGCGTTCGGCATACGTCGCCCCGTGGGACCGCAGCTCAAGCGGGTACGGCACCTCTCCGGTGCCGTACGCCTCCCAGAGAAAGTCGAACTCGATGGGTGTCAGCGGCCCACCCAGTCGCATCAGTCGTCCTCGAACTCAGCGCCGATAACTCCCGCCGTTGCCGTGTCGGTCGGGCCGAACACGTCGTCCGGATCCGGCTCGATCAGGTACGACGCCTGGTCGTGCTCGGTGTCGGCGTCGACGCTCGCCGCGCCAGCGCCGCCACCCGCGCCGGACGCGTGCGGGTGGCTCTGCATCGGGGCGACCGGACCGGCCTGGTTGGCGGCCTGCTGCTGCGCCTGGTGTGCCTGCAACTGCTGCTGTTGCGGCTGGCCCGCAGTCGACTGCGCGGTGGCGCTGTTGTCGGTCGACGCGGTCACCTGCCCGGCGTCCGGGCCGGCAGTGGCGTGGTCCGCGGCGCCGGTGGTGGCGCCAGCGGCGAGCGGCTGCCCCTCGGGGCCGTGCGCGGCTGGCGCGCCGGTCTGCGGCACCTGCCAGCTGCCGTCCTGCACCGGAGCGCCCTGACTGACGCCACTGGCCGCCGCGCCCGTCTCGGGAGCCTCGATCGCGTCGGCCCGCTGCGCCTCGGCGGCCTCAGTGTTCTCGGCGTTCTCGGCGTTCTCGGTGTTCTCAGTGTTCTCAGTGTTTTCCGTGGCCTCGGGCTGCTGCTGGTCCTGCTGGGCCCTGTGCTTCCCGGCGGTCCGGCTGCCCTTGGCGAGCGCCCTCGCTCCGGCGAGCCCAGCGCCAGCACCGATCGCCAAACCGCCAGCGAGACCTGCGGCGCCGGGGCCGCTGGCCTGCGGCGAAACGGCGGACGCCCCGGTCATCGCGACCGAACCGGTCGGGGTCGGCGCGCCGGTGAGGTGGTTGACGTTGCCGCCGGCGACCGACCCAACGCCAGCGCCAGTGCCGACGGGAGCGCCGGTCCTGGCGCCCGCAGCCGACGCGGCGTCGATGGTGCCCTGCGCCCCGGCGAGGCTCGCGCCGCCACCGGTGACGTTCACGCCGCTGCCCGCGACGGAGCTTGGGCTGCTCGCGTAGTTGCCACCTGCCACCGGCTTCACGCCGATGGACTCCGGCGCGAAGCTCGGGGTCGAGCTGTCGACCTCGCTCATCGCCCTGGTGTACTCATCCATGTAGCGCTGCTGCTCTGCCCGCACGGCCTGCGCGGCGTCCAGTTCGGACTTGATGTCGCTGACGCTCATCGCGGCGGGGTGGCCGGTGAGCAGCTTGTCGATCTCGGCGGTGTAGTCGAAGTCCTTGGGCGGCGGCATCTTCTTGACCTCGGCAGCGGCGGCGGCCTGCTGGCTCATCCGCTTGCCCATGGTGCGTGCCGCGTCGCCCGCGGTGCTGCTGGCGTTGGCGACACCGATCAGCGCGCCCTGCGCCGCGCCGGAGCCCTGACCGACCCACACGCCGCTGAGCTGGGTGATGGCCTCGTACAGCGTGTCGGCGACATGGCTGAGCTCGGTGCCGTAGTGGGTCCAGCTCTGGCCCATGCTGTCGGCGAAGCCGGGGTCGTTGTCGTTGACCGCGCCGTTGTAGAGCTGGGAGCTGGACTGGCTCGCCCAGTTCGGCGGGTTCAGGATCGCCCTGTCGTCGCCGTAGAGGAAGTCGTCGCGCACGCTGCGGGCGCTGTCGACGATCGCCTCGGTGTTCGACGAGTTGCCGGACAAGACGCTCGAGCCGCCGGTCGGCGGACTCGATGTGGTGTCGGTCTGTGCGGTGTCACCGGTGGGTTCCGGCTGCGAGCCGCCGTACGGGTCAGTCATCGTTCCCCCTGTCTATCGCGAATGCAGAGAAGCTTCGGCTGCGCACCGGTCACGCCTTGCCGTCGAACGAACGGACGCCAGCGGCCTCCATCTCGTCGTAGTTCTTGATCGCGGCGACAATGGCGTTCTCCACCTGCTCGTACTGGGCGCGCAGGTTGCGCAGCGCCTGGGCGTACGAGTCACGGCCGCCGTTCGCGCGGTCGGAGTACTTGGCTGCGATCGCGGCACCGACCGGGTTCGCGCCGAGCCGAGGCGCGACCCCGAGGTTCACCGACTGGGAGATGAGGTTGTCCACCTGGTCCTTGCCGGTGCGGATCTTCTTCAGGACGGTCTGCGCCGCGTCCGGGTCGATCCCGATCTGCCCCGTCGCCGCCGCAGTGGCGAACGCGGTCGCGTCGCTCAGACTCCTGACCATGTGTCACTCTCCCCTGGGTCCCCATCGCACCGTGCCCTCTCCGCACGGTGCCCTGTTCGCATAGGTTAACGCAGTTGGTCCGGCGCTATGACGCGCTCTCCGCCCATACGGTTCCCGATCAATCCGTGACGCGCAACGTATTCCCGTCGAAATTCGCGCAGTTGAGATCGATTATCACTGTGAGTAGACGGCGGGGTCGAGTTTGCCGATGTAGGGCAGGTCGCGGTAACGCTCCGCATAGTCGAGGCCGTAGCCGACGACGAACTCGTTCGGGATGTCGAACCCGACGTACTTCACGGGGACGTCGACCTTCACCGCGTCCGGCTTGCGCAGCAGGGAGCACACCGCGAGCGACTCCGGGTTGCGAGTGGCGAGGTTGCGCAGCAGCCAGGACAGCGTCAGGCCAGAGTCGACGATGTCCTCCACGATCAGCACGTGGCGGCCGGAGATGTCGCGGTCGAGGTCCTTGAGGATCCGCACCACGCCGGACGACGACGTCGACGAGCCGTACGACGAGACGGCCATGAACTCCAGCTGCGCCGGAATCGGCAGCGCGCGGGCGAAGTCCGTCATGAACATCACGGCGCCCTTGAGCACCCCGACGAGCAGCAGGTCGTTGCCGCCGTGGCCGGTACCGGTTTCCTTGTAGTCCGCCGCGACCTGCTCGGCAAGCTCAGCCGTCTTGTCGCGGATCTGCTGCTCTGTGATGAGCACGGAGGCGATGTCGCCTTCGTACACGTTCGCTCCTCAACTCGGTTGCGCTCAGGTCTGCCCCTGGCGGCACACCCGAAGCTTGCCATGGGCGCGGCTGGCCACCAAGCCACCAGGCAGCCACACCCCGCCTTGCCCGCGCCAGCGGCTGACAAGCTCGTCGACGGAGCGCAGGTGCCCGTCCGTGAGGTCGGTCGCTCCCGCGTCGAGCAGCCACGCCCGCAACGCCCTGCGCCGCAGCGCGGCGTGCGCGTCCGCGAGCGCGGCGACGTCAAGCGAACCGGTCTCGTCGTGATCGGCCGTCTCGCGGAGGTCCGCCGCCAGCGCGTCCAGCGCTTCGCAATCCTCCCTCAGCTGCGTCGCGGTGCGCGCGAGGGCCCCCGCGACCCCGCCTTGCAGGACCTCCTCCAGCAGCGGCAGCACCTCGGCGCGCAGCCGTGCCCTTGTGAACCGGCTGTCGGCGTTGTGCGGGTCCTGCCACGGGAGGACGCCCAGCTCCGCGCAGGCCCGGACGGTGACGCTTTTCGGGACGTCGAGGAGCGGCCGCGCCCACGGCGGGTCCAACGGGCGCATGCCGCAGATGGAGCGGGGGCCGGACCCCCTGCCGAGACCGAGCAGCACGGTCTCCGCCTGGTCGTCGCGGGTGTGGCCGAGCAGGACCAGGCTGTTCGGGACGGCGTCGGCCAGCGCGGCGTACCTGGCGCGGCGGGCGGCGGCCTCGACCCCGCCCCTGCCGCTGACCTCGACCTGCAACACCCGCGCCTTGGCCACGCCGAGCGCTTCCACCGTGCGCGCGGCCTCGCGGGCGACGGCGGCCGTGCTTGCCTGCAACCCGTGGTCCACGATCAGCGCGTGCGCTTCGAGACCCCGCTTGTCGCACGCGTACGCGGCGGCCTCGGCCAGCGCTAGCGAGTCCGGCCCACCGGACACCGCGACCCCCACGACCCGCTCAGTGAGCAGGCCAGCGGCGTCCGCGTCGTCGAGCAACGACGTCACGGCGCTGCGGACCTGCAACGCGGCCTGCCCCGGCGACTTCTCCGCGACGACGGCGGGGACTAGCCGTGAACTCTGCGCAACCATGTGTCGGGTTCCCTGATCTCGTCGCGGGTCGGCAAGGTCTCCGGCGAGCGCCACACCTCGTTGAAGCCAGCCATCCCCACCTCGGCGACGACGTGCTTGGTGAACCGGCTGCCGCGCTCGTACTGCTTGATCTTGGCATCGATGCCGAGCACCGCGCGTAGGATGCGGTCCAGCACGCCACCGCCCTTACGACGTTCGGTGAACTTGCGTCTGATGCTGGCCACCGACGGCACGACCTCGGGCCCGACCTCGTCCATCACGAAGTCGGCGTGGCCTTCGAGCAGGGTGGACACGGCGATGAGGCGGTTGAACGAGTCGCGCTGCTCCGGCGACTGCAGCGCCTCGAACACGCCGAGCGTGCCGTCCGCGTGCTTGGCGTTGCGGATGACGTCCGGGAGCCGGTTGAGCGAGCGGGCGGCGGTGTCGTCGATGCCAGAGATGAACCGGCCGACCTCCTCGGAGAAGTAGTCCGCGAGCCAGTCGACGGCGGAGAACTGGAGCCGGTGGGTGCACTCGTGCAGGCAGACCCACAGCCGGAAGTCGTCGCTGTCGACGTCCATGGTGCGCTCCGTCTGCACGATGTTGGGCGCGACCAGCAGCAGCACACCTTCGCCGCCTCTGCCGAACGGGTCGTACTGCCCGAGCACCTTGGAGCCGAGGAACGCCAGCGCGAGCCCGGTCTGCACACCAGCGCCGCCAGCCATGAGCCGTCCGACCGGGCCGCCGCCCCGACTGTGGGACGCCGATTCGAGCGCGCTGCTGGTGAGCGCGTCGAGACCGGCGGCGGCGGAGCGCACCCACGCCCTGCGGTCGACGACGGCTGCTTGCGGGATGGGCAGGCCCTCGCCAAGGCCGGTGAGGTCCCTGACGTGTTGCTCGGCAACGGTGGCGAACTCGCCGAGCTGCGCAACGGCCTTGTCCGCGACCTCGCGCGGCACGTCGGGGCCGCCGCCGACCAGCAGCGCGCCCGTCGTCGCCGCGACGGACCAGTCGACGAGCGGGTGGGTGGTTGCGTCGTCGGGTGGGGCGTCTCGACCGGTCACGGTGTTCATACCGTGTGACGCTACCTGCTTCGGCGCGTGTCGCGGCACCTGCGACCTGCCGGACCGGTGTTGATCAACCGCCCGCGCGGTGTTGCGCGAATATGTCTCGTTCGCCCGGTTCCCCGAGCAACACCGCGCGGTAGGTTGATCCACTTCGCTACCGGCAACCGCAGCCCCGCAGCGCCGATGCGACGGCGTCCAGCGCGGGGCGCGCGTCGAGCGGGTTGGTGCCGGACGACATCAGCGCGAACACCAGCACCCGGCCGCTCTTGGTCAGCACCGCCCCGGCGAGGGTGTTGACGCCGGACAGCGTGCCGGTCTTCGCCCTGACCCAGCCGTTGCCCGGCGAGCCGTCGCCGTACCGGTCGAGCAGCGTGCCGCTGCCGCCCGCGACCGGCAGCCCCGCCAGCAGTGGCCGCAGCTTCGCCGTCGTGGGGTCGGCAGGGTCGCCCGCCGCCGCGGCGAGGACGTCGGTGAGCAGCCGCGCGGGGATGGCGTTCTTTGTGGACAGTCCGCTGCCGTCCGCGAGGGTCGCGCCGGAGACGTCGAACCCGGCGTCGGCGAGGACCTGCTTGGTCGCCGACGCCGCGCCCTCGAACGAGGGCGGCTGGCCGTTGGCGAGCGCGACCTGGCGGGCGACGGCCTCGGCGAGCACGTTGTCCGACTCCGTGAGCAGGTCGTCGACCAGCGTCGGCAGCGGGGCGGAGTGCACCTCGCCGAGCGCGGTGGCGTCACGCGCCGTTGCCGACGACGAGCCGCCGACGCTCGCGCCGAGCCGGTTGGCGAACTCCTTCGCGAGCGCCTCGGCGGGGTCGCCGATGCGGGGTGACTCGTCGTTGTCCGGGTCGGTCCGGCCGCCGTCGAGCATCACCGGCTCGATCGGCGCGGCGTACGTCGACGGCGCGTCCTCGGGCGCCCAGCCCGGCGCGCTGCTGTCGCCTTGGAACACGCTGGTGTCGAGGTACACGGTGTCGACGTTGCCCGCCTCCTGCTGGACCTGTTTGACCAGGTCGTCCAGCCGGGGGGCGTCGGTGTAGAGGGTGTCCTCGCCCTTGCCTGCTGCGGACAGCGTCGGGTCGCCGCCCGCGACGAGCACCACGGAGCCCGGTTCAGGGCCCTTGACGACGCTGGTGGTCAGCGTGGCGGTGTGGTCAACACTGAGCAGCGCCGCCGCCGAGGTGAGCACCTTGGTGGTGGACGCCGGTGGCAGCGGCTTGTCGGCGTCCTGCTGCCACAGCGCGGTGCCGCTGACGGGGTCGACGACGCTGCCGGACAGCGTGCCGAGCGCGCTGCTGCTCGCGGCTTTCCGCAGCGCGGCGCTGACGCCTGCCTTCGTGGGCGCGCCGGTGGCTTCCTCGGGACCGGTGACACTGCGGCTGACGGCGACGGGCGCCGGTGGCGGCTGCTCCGGGGCGTTCGGCGCCCACGGCAGCGCGAGCCGGTTCGCGACGTCCGGGACGAACAGCGCGCCGCCCGCAGCACCGAGCAGAAGCAGCACGACGAGGGCGATGACGAGGGGCTTCTTGCTGCGGCGGCGCGGGCCGAGGACGTCTGCGGCGGTGAAGGTCGTGGCGGGGTCTGGCTGGTCGGGCTCGGCGCTGTGGGGCGGTGCGCCGTCGTGGTCCGGTGCGCCGTCGTGGTCCGGTGCGCCGCTGTGGTCCGGTGCGCCGCTGTGGTCCGGTGCGCCGCTGTGGGGCGGCTGCGCGTGGTCGGGGTACGGGAGCGCGTCCGTCGCCGCGTCGGAGTCGTGGACGGGCTGACCCGGCCACAGCGGATCGGTGTCCTCCTGCGGCGAGCCCCAGCGGGGCTGGGGTTCGATGCGCTGCGGCGCCGCGACCGACGGCGCGGGTGGCACCGGCTGGTGCGGCCAGTGCGGGTGCTGGCCGGGTCGCCCCTGCACGGGCGGCGGTCCCTGCGGGTGGCCGGGCGGCGGGCCGGGGCGGTGCCCCTGCGGCGGGCCGGGGCGCGGGGGCGGGTACGGCTGACCGGCGTGCGGCGGCTGCGGAAGACGTCCCTGCTGGCCAGGATGCGGCGCGGGCGGACGCGACGGCGTACCAGCGTCCTGGTCGTCCATCGGCCAGTCCCCTGTGCCGCGATCGCCCGAATCCCCTGTCACCTACGTCTCCTCTGCCACAGCCATCGCGTCACCGGGAAAAGCATGGTCCACACTAGTAGCGAGACCATCGCAGACATACGCGCGAGTCGGCCGCGAGCGCAAGCGCGCCGCAGACGCGGGCACGTGCGCCAGACATCAGAGACTGTGGAGAAGCCGTGGAGTTCGACGTCACGATCGAGATCCCCCGTGGGGAGCGCAACAAGTACGAGGTGGACCACAAAACCGGCAGGTTGAAGCTGGACCGGACCCTGTTCACGGCGACGCAGTACCCGGCAGACTACGGCTTCATCGACGACACGCTCGGTCAGGACGGCGACCCGCTCGACGTCCTCGTGCTGGTGCAGGAGCCGACGTTTCCCGGCTGCCTGATCCGCGCGCGTGCCATCGGCATGTTCCGCATGACGGACGAGAAAGGGCCGGACGACAAGGTCATCGCGGTGCCGTCGGAGGACCCCCGGCTGGAGCACCTGCGTGACATTCACCACCTCAACGAGTTCCACAAGCTGGAGATCCAGCACTTCTTCGAGGTCTACAAGGACCTGGAGCCCGCCAAGAGCGTCGAGGGCTCGTCGTGGGTGGGCCGCGTCGAGGCGGAGAACGAGATCAAGGCGTCCTACGACCGCGAGAAGGACCGGCTGGAGAAGCTGGAAGCCTCCGGCGAGTCCCACTGACTGCGGCGAATGACGCTTTCGTTGCGTTGGGTGCGGTGAAAGCGTCATTCGGCGGATCAGGCGGCGTACCCCGGGATCGGGTAGTCCGCCAGTAGCTCGCCGACCTCGGTGGACACGGTGTCGATGACGCTGTCGTCGCCGCGCGCGGTCGCCGTGACGACGCGGTCGATCCACTCCGCGATCCGCGGCTGGTGTTCCGGCCGCAGGCCCCGCGTCGTCAGCGCGGCGGTGCCGATGCGGATGCCGGACGGGTCGAACGGCTTGCGCGGGTCGAACGGCACGGCGTTGTAGTTCAGCTCCATCCCGGCCCGGTCCAGCGCCTGCGCGGCCGGCTTGCCGCCGATTTCCTTGCTGGTCAGGTCGGCAAGGATCAAGTGGTTGTCCGTGCCGCCGGAGACCAGGTCGAAGCCGCGTTCCAGGAGCGCGTCCGCCAGCGCCTTGGCGTTGGCGACGATGCCGTGCGCGTAGTCCCGGAAGTCCGGCCGCGCCGCCTCGCCCAGCGCGACGGCGATCGCGGCGGTGGTGTGGTTGTGCGGGCCGCCCTGCAGTCCGGGAAAAACCGCCTTGTCGATCTCCTTGGCGTAGTCGGCGTCCGTCATGATCATCGCGCCACGCGGGCCGCGCAACGTCTTGTGCGTCGTCGTCGTGATGATCTGCGCGTGGCCAACCGGCGAAGGATGCGCACCACCCGCGATCAACCCCGCGATGTGGGCGATGTCCGCGACCAGCACGGCGTCGACCTCGCGGGCGATCTCGGCGAAGGTGGCGAACTCGATCGTCCGAGGGATCGCCGTGCCACCCGCGAAGATCAGCTTCGGCCGGTGTTCGCGGGCGAGCGCACGCACCTGGTCGAAGTCGACGCGGCCGGTCTCCTTGCGCACGCCGTAGCGGACGGCGTTGAACCACTTGCCGGTGGCCGAGACCGTCCAGCCGTGGGTGAGGTGGCCGCCGTCGGGCAGCGCCATGCCCATGATCGTGTCGCCCGGCTTGGCCAGCGCGAGGTACACCGCGAGGTTGGCTGGCGAGCCCGAGTACGGCTGGACGTTGGCGTAATCGACGCCGAACACCGCCTTGGCGCGGTCGATAGCCAGGTTCTCCACCTGGTCGATGACCTGCTGACCCTCGTAGTACCGCCTGCCCGCATAGCCCTCGGAGTACTTGTTCGTCAGCACGGTGCCGGTCGCTTCAAGCACCGCCTGCGAGACGTAGTTCTCCGAGGCGATCATGCGGATCTTGTCGTGCTGACGCCGCGCTTCGGCCTCGACGAGGTTCGCGACCTCGGGATCATTGGCGCTCAGGGCGGGCAGCGGGGGCTGATGGGACATCGCGTACTCCTATCTCGGACGGACACCCAGGCGCACGGTGCCCGCTGATAGTCGCTCCCCGGTGGTGCTCCACCTTCTCGCGCCAGTCGCTCGTCGCGGTATCGATGCTAGTGCGGCAGACGGTGACCGCGCGAGGGTTACTCCTCGATCAGCTCTACGCCGTCCCGGTGACGCTTGGCGATGTCCTGGTAGATCGCGGCGTTGTACTCGACCCAGCCGCGCGCGCTGTCGGTGAGCGGCACGTGCTTCTTCGCGGGCGCGCCCATCGCTATCATCTCGCCTGGGACCTCGGAGTTCGGGGTGACGACGGCACCCGCCGCGACCAGTGCCCTCGGGCCGACGACGGCCTTGTCGAGTACGGTCGAGCAGTTGCCGATGAGCGCCTGCTCGCCGATCGTGCAGTCATGGACAAGGCACATGTGTCCGACGGTGACGTTCTTGCCGATCTCGCACACGCCCTCGTTGACGTGCACGACGGCGTTGTCCTGGATGTTCGCGCCCTCGCGGACGACGATGCGGCCGAAGTCGCCCCGCAGCACCGCGCCGTACCAGATGGACGCACCGGCCTCGACGATCACGTCCCCCACCAGGGTCGCGGTCGGTGCGATCCAGGCGTCAGGGTGCACTGACGGGCTTTTTCCCTCGAACGAGTACATAGGCATGAGAGCACGTTAACCCGCAACGCGGGGTAACACCGACCCGATGCGCCCCTCCCACCCCGTGTCCCCCGCTCCCGCCGCCGTGTCCCCCGCTCCTGGCGTCGTGTCCTGCGATACCGCGCGGTGTGCCGCGTGGCAGAGGCGTCCCAGGATGGCCAGGTCCACGACGACCAGCACCCGCTGGAACAAGCCACGGAGGTCCTGCATGGCCTGCGGCATCACAGCCAGATGACTGAGCAGGAAGGCGACGAGCAACCCGGTCGCCACCAGGCCGGTAGCGAGCAGCCACGCGTCGTGCCCGCGCGCGGTCGCCGCCAACATCGCCGCGATCGGCACGGCGACGAAGAGCGTGACCGCCGCGTACCGGTGTATCTCAGCGGTCAACGACAGTGGCAAGCCCTCGTCCGTGGGGAACACCGCGGTCCCGATGGCGCTGATGACGATCACCGTCATCGCCCAGCGCAGCCAACCGGTACCGAGCAGCCCCGCCCGCGCGAGGCCGAACGTCGCCCCGGCGCCGCCGACAGCGATGAAACCAACCGCGACCGGAAACATCCACCCGACGCTGTCGGCGAGCGCGTAGTCCGACATCGGCTCCCGCAACGGGTTCAGTGACGCGGGCGCGAGCGCGTGGAGTACGACGAAGAACACGGCGGCGAAGCCAAGACCGGTGAAGCCGAGCGCGACCGGCGCGACGACGTCGGCCGACGCGCGCCCGACCACGTGCGTGCCCGCACGCGCGGCGGTGATCGCGACACGCGCGATGGCGTACGCGGCGTTGTAGATCGCGGGCGGACGAGCGAGCAGTTTCGGCGTAAGAGCGACGTGAGGAACCACGAATACGACAATGCCGACCCGACGCTGAGTGCAGTATCAGGAAACGCCCTGGTTTAGCCCTGGCCGCACCCCGAGACGTCGTCAGGGACGGCAGGGGTGCCGCGACTGGGGAACACGACGGCAGGAACGGGGGACACGGCGCTGTGAGCGGGGGACACGGCGTCAGACGTTGGCGGTGATCCCTGGGATCGACTTGAGTTCGCCGACGAGTGCCGAGCTGGGGCTCACCGAGAAGGCGTCCAGCGCGAACACCGTCTCCTTGTCGTTGCTGAGCAGCTTCAGGTGCACCGGCGTCTCACCTTTGTGGACTTCCAGCGTGCGCTTGAGCTCCGCGACCACGCCGCTGTCCAGCTTGTCGGCGGCGGCGAGCAGGACGAACGGCGGTTCCTCGTGGCCGTGCTCGATGCCGGACAGGTCCAGCGGCACGACACCGCCGCCGAATACCGACATCCTGTCCTCGCGCCAGTTCACCCTGCCCTTGACGACGACGGCGTTGTCCTCGGCGAGGTCGGCGGCGAACAGCGCGTACGACTTCGGGAAGAACAGCACCTCAAGCGCGGCGTCCAAGTCCTCGATGGTGCAGATCGCCCAGGGTTCACCCTTCTTGTTGACCCTGCGCTCCATCGACGTGATGAGCCCCGCGACGATGATCTCGCCGTCCTTCGGCGGGTCGTCCAGGATCGACGCGATCGGCTTCGGCGCGTTCTTGCGGAGGATGCGCTCCGCGCCGTCCAGCGGATGCGCCGAGACGTACAGGCCCAGCATCTCCCGCTCGTACGCGAGCTTCTGCTTGCGCGGGTACTCCTCCTCGGTGAACTTCAGGTGCGCCAGCGGCGAGTGCCCGGAGTCGGTCTCCTCCTCGGCGCCGCCCGCGCCGAACAGGTCGAACTGCCCCATCGCCTCCTGCCGTTTGAGCGGCACGACGGCGTCGACGGCGTCCTCGTGACACTGGATCATGGCGAGCCGCGTAAGGCCGAGCGAGTCGAACCCGCCCGCCTTGATCAGCGACTCCACCACCCGCTTGTTGCAACCGACCAGCTCGGACTTGTCGAAGAAGTCCACAAAGGACGAGTACTTGCCCTTCTCGTCGCGGGTCTTGATGATCGACGAGACGACGTTCGCGCCGACGTTGCGCACCGCGCCGAGGCCGAAGCGAATGTCGTCCCCGACCGCGGCGAAGCGCTGGGCGGACTCGTTGACGTCCGGGGGCAGCACCTTGATGCCGAGCCTGCGGCACTCCGACAAGTACACCGCCGACTTGTCCTTGTTGTCCGCGACCGACGTCAGCAGCGCGGCCATGTACTCGGCGGGGTAGTTCGCCTTGAGGTACGCCGTCCAGAACGACACAAGGCCGTAGCCCGCGGCGTGCGACTTGTTGAACGCGTACCCGGCGAACGGCAGGATCGTGTCCCACAGCGCCTTGATCGCCTCATCCGAGAAGCCGCCCTCGACGAGGTCGCTGTTGCGCATCCCGTCGCGGAAGCCCTCGAACTCCTTCTCAAGGACTTCGAGCTTCTTCTTGCCCATCGCGCGCCGCAGCACGTCCGCGCGTCCCATAGAGAAGCCAGCGACCTTCCGCGCGATCTGCATGATCTGCTCTTGGTAGACGATCAGGCCGTAGGTGTCGGCCAGGATCTCGCGCAGGTGCGGTTCCAGCTCGGGGTGGATCGGCGTGATCTGCTGCCGGTTGTTCTTGCGGTCGGCGTAGTCGTTGTGGGCGTTCATGCCCATCGGACCCGGCCGGTACAGCGCGAGCACGGCGACGATGTCGTCGAAGCCGGTGGGCTGCATGCGGCGCAGCAGATCGCGCATCGCGCCGCCGTCGAGCTGGAACACGCCGAGCGTGTCGCCCCTGCCAAGCAGCTTGTACGACTCGGGGTCTTCAAGGCCGAGGGTGTCGAGGTCGATCTCCTCGCCCCGGTTGGCCTTGATGTTGTCGATCGCGTCGCCGATGACGGTGAGGTTGCGCAGCCCGAGGAAGTCCATCTTCAACAGGCCGATGGCCTCACACGACGGGTAGTCCCAGCCGGTGATGATCGCGCCGTCGTCGCGCTGCCAGAGCGGAATCGCGTCCATCAGCGGTTCGCTCGACATGATGACCGCGCAGGCGTGCACCCCCGCGTTGCGGATCAGGCCCTCTAGCCCGCGCGCGGTCTCGAAGATCGTCTTGACCTCGGGATCGGTCTCGACCAGCGTGCGGACCTCGGCGGCCTCGGCGTAGCGCTCGTGCTCAGGGTCGACGATGCCGGACAGCGGGATGTCCTTCGCCATGATCGGCGGCGGCAACGCCTTGGTGATCTTGTCAGCGATCGCGTAACCGGGCTGTCCGAAGTGGACGCGGGCGGCGTCTTTGATGGCGGCCTTGGTCTTAATGGTGCCGAAGGTGATGACCTGCGCGACCTTGTCCGTGCCGTACTTCTCGGTGGCGTAACGGACCATCTCGCCACGGCGGCGGTCGTCGAAGTCGATGTCGATATCGGGCATCGACTCGCGCTCCGGGTTGAGGAACCGCTCGAACAGCAGACCGTGCGGGATCGGGTCGATGTTCGTGATGCCCATCGCGTAGGCGATGAGCGACCCCGCCGCAGACCCACGACCGGGGCCGACGCGGATGCCGACGCTCTTGGCGTACGACACCAGGTCACCGACGACGAGGAAGTACGCCGGGAAGCCCTTGTCGCTGATGACGCCGATTTCGAGCTTTGCGCGGTCGATGTACTCCTGCGGCACGCCGTCCGGGCAGCGTCGCTCGAGGCCCGCCATGACCTCGTGCTCAAGCCAGCTCGACTCGGTGTGCCCCTCGGGAACCGTGTAGCGCGGCATCCGGTCGCTGTGTGCGTAGACGTCCTCATAGGACTGGACCCGTTCCGCGATGAGCAACGTCGAGTCGCACGCGCCGGGCACTTCTTTGTCCCAGTACTCGCGCATCTCGGCAGCGGACTTGAGATAGAAGCCGTCGCCGTCGAACTTGAACCGGTTCGGGTCGTTCAACGTCTTGCCGGACTGCACGCACAGCAGCGCACCGTGCGCGTCGGCCTGGTCCTTGGTGACGTAGTGCGAGTCGTTGGTGGCCAGGGGCTTGATGTCGAGCTTCTTGCCGATCTCGAGCAGGCCCTCGCGCACCGACCGCTCGATGCGCAGGCCGTGGTCCATCAGCTCCAGGAAGAAGTTGTCCGGACCGAAGATGTCGCGGTACTCGGCGGCGGCGGCCAGGGCTTCGTCCTTCTGCCCGAGGCGCAACCTGGTCTGCACCTCGCCGGACGGGCAGCCGGTTGTGGCGATGATGCCCTCGGCGTGCTCGGCGATCAACTCCTTGTCCATCCTCGGTTTCCGGTAATAACCGGTGAAGCTGGCCTCCGAGGAGAGCTTGAACAGGTTCCGCAGGCCGGTCGCGTTCTCGGCGACCATTGTCATGTGGGTGTAGGCACCGGCACCGGAGACGTCGCCGCCCTCGCCGAACTCGTCCGCGCCGCGCTGGTTGCTCTGCCCCCAGAACACCGGCTTCTTGTGGTGACGGCTTTGCGGCGCGACGTACGCCTCGATGCCGATGATCGGCTTGACGCCCGCCTTGACGGCCTGCTGGTAGAACTCGTCCGCGCCGTACATGTTGCCGTGGTCGGTCATGCCGACCGCTGGCATCTCCAGCCGCTTGGCCTCGTCGAACAGCGCGGCAATCTTCGCCGCGCCGTCGAGCATGGAGTACTCGGTGTGCACGTGTAGGTGGACGAACGAGTCCGTGGACACTTCGACAACCCTCCCAGTACTCGTCTTCTTCGAGCCGCCGGCTCACTCTAGTCCGGCGGCGATCGCGACTCACTGAGGCGCGCCTGAGGTTTCTCTGATCGAATCTGCTAGGACGACTGGTGGTGGTAAAACGCCTGGTCAACCGTGCCAACACGCAGCGCTCAGTCGCTGTCACAGTGCGCTGCCGCGCCCATGGCTCGGCCCCCATCGGGCGAACCGATGGGGGCCGAGCAGGTGAGTCAGAAAACCGGTCGGTTACTGCTTGCGCAGCACCCGCACACCGGCGATGGCGCCGACACCGGCGACCAGGAACAGCACACCGGCCCAGATGAGCCAGCTACTGCCAAAGCCGGTCACCGCGAGGTCGTCACTGTCACTGGCGTTGTCAACGACCGGCGCATCGGTGGTCGAGGTCTCGGATGCCGGGGTGGTGTCCACGACGCTGGTCGTGGTGACGTCCGACGTCTCGCTCGTGGTGGTCTCCTCCGAGGTGGACGAGGTGGTCTCCGGCGGCGTGGTCGAGGTCTCCGACGACTCCGTGGTCGTGGTGGTCGACTCCGACGTGGTGGTCGTCGTGCTCGTCTCCGGCGGGGTGTAGCTGCCGCACACGAACCAGTGGCTCAGCGCGGGGATATTGCCCTTGTCATTGAGCGGAGCGCGCAGGTCCTCCCACGGCGGAATCTCGCTGAGCGCTTCGCCACCGTCACCTTCCTCACCAGGAACGTAGACGTTGTAGTTCGGGCCACCCTTGACGACGATCGCGCTGACGGTGACATCGTCGGCGACCGCAGTGATGTCCAGGTACTTCTGCTGGTCATCGAGCTCACCGCGCTTGATCGTGATCAGCTCGAGGTCCTCACCTTCCTCGTTGCGGTTGGCGATGACGTCGCCGCCAAGGTCCGCCTTCGCACACACACCCGGCTGATCGCCGTCAATGTTGCCAGCGTGAACGGTGGCGCGCGGGTCCTCTTGCGCCTCCTCAGCCTGGGCCGCGGTCGCCGCGCCGAGGCTCAGACCGACGGCCAGTGGGAGCGCGAACAACGCCGCACGCACCCGGTTCTTCTCGAAAGCCATGATGTTCTCCGTCAGGGGTAGGAGTTCACGGGCGACCACGTGCACACGAATCCGACATGCGCGTGATCAAGGTGCGCAGGAGTATGGCGCACTCCAAAGAGTGAAGACACTCGGGTCAAATAACACGGTGAGTAGATAAAGTTCCGCTAACGGTCCCTCAAAAAGCGCTCTGACGTGTAACGACCCGGACACGAGCCAAGCGCCGACGGGAACCCCGGTGGCCTTCTTTCCAATGTAATGCGGGCGTGATGGAACCCGCGCGAACGCGCGTACGTCCCGGAATGCGGGCGCGAACAATCCGCGCGAAACCAAACGATGGGAGCAAGCTCGATGATCAACCGACGCTGGCGGGGGACGGCCGCCGCGGTGACCGCCGCGGCGCTCGCGCTGGGCACGCCCGCGGCCGTGGGGCAGGAGTCCGGTTCGAGCGAAGCACAGGCCGCCGAACAGCCGATGATGCTGTTGGTCCACGGTTACGGGGACGCCTCGGAAGGCAAGGACTGCAACGGCAGCACCTGGGACAAGGCGCTCGCCTACTATCAGGACGAGGGTGGCCGGGATCGTGGCTCGATGAGGACGATCGGCTACTACGAAGGCGACGACGAAGGCGACGCCTGGGGCGACCACGGCTGCGACGACATCATCGGGGACGGCGCGGCGTCGAACGACCGTCCGATCGAGGGCATCGCGAGGGACTTCGCGAACTACATCTACGAGGAGTACACCGCAGAGGGCGAGTCGGTCGACATCGTGGCGCATTCGATGGGCGGGCTGGTCACGCGGGTCGCCGTGCTCGGCACCGGTGAAGGCTGGGCGGGCTTCCCGCCCGATGTGGCGGTAGACGACATCGTGACGCTCGGAACGCCGCACAAGGGCTTGCAGGGCGGGTGCGACGACCCGGACGAGGACGGCTGCGACACGCAGTGGCACCAGATGACCCATCCTGACAAGGGCGGATCCGGCTTCATCGCCAAGCTGCACGAGTCTGAGCCCGGCGCCGACGACCGTGGGCTGGACGACGAGTGGGCCGCCGGGATCGACTGGAGCCTTGCGGGGTCCGCGGAGGACGACACGGTGTCCTACGACTCCGCGATCGACAAGGGGCACTTCGCTCACCAGAAGTACGGCTACGACGAGGACCTGAACAACAACGGCACGGAGGACTGCCAGGACCCGGACGTCAGCCACAGCGCCATCCGGGAGCTGTCCGGCGCCGGTGGTTACTGCCTGCGGTACTGGCACCACGGCGAGGACGGTGGCCCCTACACGACCGACAACGGGTGGTCACCACTGAAGGTGGCGTTCAAGGCGGCCACGTACGAGGGTGACGACCTGCCGAGGTAGCCGTTGTCGGTGTCAGCGAATGATCGTGGCGAGTTCGAAGTGCATGGGATCGGTCCACTCCCAGTCGCCGCCCCAGGCGAATCCCCATTTCTTGAAGATCTCCACGACTCGCCGATCGATCTCGCCGACAGTGCCGCGATGGTTGCCTGACACGTTTAGATCCACCGCGATACCCCACGTGTGCAGCGACAGCCCCTGGTTCGGGTCGCGGCCGATGAACCGGGGCACATAACAGCCACCGTAGTCGGCGGGATTGATCGAGCCCGCGAGTCCACTGTCGACAGTCTCGCGCAACGCGGCGCGCAGCTGCGGCAGCATGACGCGGTGGCAGGTGACGTTGCCCAGAATCGGCACCGTCTCGGTGACGATGTTGGCCTGCACCCAGGACGCTTCCGGCTCGACGGTGCCGTCCGGGAAGTAGCGGTAGCTGAACGAGCCCAACGAGTCCGAGCCCGCGCCGCCGGTCAGGTACGCCGCCTGGCGCGTGCCGGACGTCGGCGGCGGGTCGGTCGTCAGCTCCTGCACCGAGCCTCGATCGCCCAACAGCCTCGTGAGCGCTGCCGACGCGGCGTCCTGCCGCGCGTCATCGAGCGCGAGCAGCATCGCGTTGTGCTGCCGCATGCCAAGCTGCTCGCCCCGGCGTTCGTTCACCACGACGTCGATGCGGGGCACCGTCGTGGCGTAGGCACCGACGCGCATGTCGACGTCGTGCTTCCCGGCGCGCAGCCCGACGTTCCCGCCGAGCGGGCGTTCCAGGTCGCGGCCGATCTCGTGGCTGAGCACGGCATCGCCCGCAGCAACGGCCTGCCACACCGGATCCGAGGTCGCGGTGTGCTTGACGGTGAAACGTCGATAGCCGCCGCTGTCCACGGCGGCCACGGTCACCGAGCGCTCCCCGACCGGCACCGACGCCACCGACAACGGCTCGGCGACCCGCACGCCACGCACCGCGCTGATCTTGTCGCGCAGGCCGCTGCCGAGTTCCTTGTCGCCGATCACGAGGACGTCCGGTGTGCGTAGCGCGCCGCGCAGCGGCTCGGGTTCGGCAACCGTCGTCTCCGGGCTGTCCGAGACCTGCGGGGCGGCAACCGGCGAGATGTCACCCGATTCGGGCTGGTCCGTTACGGCGTCGTATACCCCACAGGAGGACACCGCGACGGCGAGCGCGCACGCGGGCAGGGCGGCCCGCAACGATCGGGAGGCTCCTGCCATGCTCAGTTCGTCAACTGGCCTGTCCTTGGCGGCGAACACACCCGACAGGGTGACAGACCGCGTGTGATGACGTCCTCGATACGCACCAGTTCGGCTTCGTCGCGCGCCTCGGGCAGGTGGCAGTCGACCCGGTGGTACGACGACTCGCCCGCGACGACGAACCCGGTGAAGCCGACGCCGCCCGCAGCGGCAGCCGCCGCCGCGCCACGCTGTTCGGTGGCGGCGGTGAGCCGGTCGAGCGCGGCCTCGATCTTGGCGCGGTCCTGCCGCTGGTTCTGCACGATGAGCATCGCGGCGCCCACGATGACGATCGCAAGCCCGATCACGCCACCTGAGATCAGGTAGGGGAACTGGGCCATGATCACGTTGTGGCTCGCGGCGCCGTTCCAGCCGAGGAACATGACGACAAAGCCAACAAGGCACAGCAGCACGCCGAGCTGCCCGCCGAGGCGACTGAGGTTGGT
Source organism: Actinophytocola sp. (assembly GCA_009377475.1). Classification (GTDB taxonomy): domain Bacteria; phylum Actinomycetota; class Actinomycetes; order Mycobacteriales; family Pseudonocardiaceae; genus Haloechinothrix_A. The sequence continues at coordinate 12,107 of WHTY01000014.1, read as the reverse complement.
CTGCAACGTCTTCTCCTTGCTTTCTACGGGCCTTCAACGGCCCTACACGGCCGTTAGGCCCCGAGGTACGCCTCGCGCAGGTTGACGTCCCGCAGCTCGTCACCCACGCCGGTGTACACCAGGGTCCCCTTCTCCATGATCAGCGCCCGGTCGGCGAACGGGAGCGCGCCCGCGTTCTGTTCGACCATCAGCACCGTCGTTCCGTCCTGCTTGATGCGCGAGGTCACCTCCCACACCGTGCGCACCACCGTCGGCGAGAGGCCGAGCGATGCCTCGTCGATCAGCAGCAGCTTCGGCCGCGACATCAACGCCCTGCCGACCGCGAGCATCTGCTGCTCACCGCCGGACAGCGTGCCCGCAAGCTGGCCTTCGCGTTCCCCGAGTCGGGGGAAGTAGTCGTACACCAGATCGAACTGCCGCTGCACGGCCTTGCTCTGCCGCCGTCGCGTCCACGCGCCGAGCCGCAGGTTCTGCTTCACCGTCAGCCGGGGGAACACCCGCCGCCCCTCGGGGCACATCGAGATCCCGTCAGCCACCCGCGCGGACGGCGAGCGCTTGCCGAGGTCCTTGCCGTCGAAGACGACGTGACCCGCGCGGGGCTTCACCAGACCGGCCACAGTGGATACCGTGGTGGTCTTGCCAGCGCCGTTGAGCCCGAGCAGCACACACAGCTCGCCCTCTTCCACGGTGAAGTCGATGCCGTGCAGCACCGGGAAGGCGTCGTAGCCGACCACGAGGTCGGACACTTCGAGCAGCGCCATCAGACGTACTCCTCACTCGCCGCTTCGGCGTCGCGCGCGGGCTCCGCGTCGGCGGGCTCCTCGCCCAGGTACGCCCGGACGACCTCGGGGTGGTTCCGCACGACGTCCGGCTTGCCCTCTGCAAGCACCTCACCGAAGTTGAGGCAGTAGACGTAGTCGGAGACCTGGGTGACCAGCGGGACGTGGTGGTCGATCATCACGATCGTGATGCCGAACTCCTTGCGCAGCTCAAGCAGGGTGTCGCCGAGCGCGTGCGCCTCCTCGGGCCCCATGCCGGAGCCCGGCTCGTCGAGCAGCAGCAGGTCGGGGTCGGTGGCGAGCACCGTGGCGATCTCGACCCGCTTGAGCACGCCGTACGGCAGGTCCGTGACCCGCGCTTCGGCCACATCGGACAGATCCATCAGTTCGAGCAGTTGGTCGGCCCGCTCCCGCAGCCCGACCTCCTCCGCGAACGTCGCTGGCCCGCCGAGCATCCCCGCCCACGGGTCGTAGCCGATTTCCAGGTGCTGCGCGGTCACCAGGTTCTCGGCGACCGTGGTGTTCTTGACCAGCCCGACGTTCTGGAACGTCCTGCCGATGCCGAGCGCGGTCCGCTTGTGCACCGGCAGCCGCGTGATCGGCTTGCCCCGGTAGCGGATCTTGCCCTTGTTCGGCTGGTAGAAGCCGGTGATGCAGTTGAACAACGTCGTCTTGCCAGCGCCGTTCGGGCCGATGATGCCGACGATCTCCCACTCGCCAGCTTCCATGCTGACGTGGTCCAGCGCCCGCACACCGCCGAACTGGATGTTCACGTTGCGCACCTCAAGCACGGACATCGTTCACCTCCACTTCGGTCACCTTCCCGGCGTGCAGGTCGAGCTTCTTGCCGCGCAGCCACTGCGCGATCGGCGCGACCTGCTGGCCGATGCCGCCCGGGTAGAGGGTGATGGTCAGCAACAGCAGGATCGGCCCGATGACCAGCCCGAAGAACTCGGCGGGCAGGCCGATGGTGCTGTCGAGGATGCCGTCGAGGTGCAGCAGGTGCACCAGCGTGCCTTCCTCAAGCAGCGCGAACACGACGGAGCCGATGACGACGCCGACCCGGTTGCGCAGCCCGCCGACGACCGTCATCAGGATGAAGATCAGCGCGAGCTGGAAGTTGAACGTCTCGGGCACGATGAAGGTGCTCTGCTGCGCGAGCAGCGCGCCGCCGATGCTGGCGAAGATCCCGGAGACGACGAACGCCATCAGGGTGTACGCCTTGACGTTGATCCCGTACGACGACGCGACCCTCGGATTCTCCCGCAGCGCCTGCAACGCCCTGCCGCCCTTGGACCGCATCAGCCGCCAGTCCACCCACAACACGGCGGCGAGGAACGCGAGGCACAGGTAGTAGAAGGCGAAGTCATCCTCGAACCCAAGCGGGCGCGGCACGTTCTTGCCGCCCTCGCCGCCGGTGAACGCGGTGATGCCGAACAGCGTCTCTTCCGCGAACAGGCCGTAGGCCAGCGTCACCAGCGCGAAGTACAAACCGGTGAGCCGCAACGAGACCGCGCCGAGCAACGCCGCCTGGATACCGCCGACCGCGGCCGCGATCGGGACGGCGACCCAGAACTCAAGCCCCATGTCGACGACGACGTACGCCGACACGAACGCGCCGACGCCGACAAACGCCTGGTGGCCAAGGGAAATCGTGCCGGTGTAGCCGATCAGGACGTTCAGCGACAGTCCGATGATCGCGAAGATCGCGGCCTTGCTGGCGTGCCCGACGTCGGACACGCCGAGCTGGAACGGCGACAGGAAGTTGCCGGGCAGCGCGAACACGACCCAGGCGAGCAGCGCCCACACCAGCCCGCGCGCGACCCAGCCGCGCACGCTCGGCCGGAACGGCGCAGCATCCTCTACTTCGTCGTCGATCTGCTCCGCCACGACGGGCGGCAGCTCGCGGGTGCTCTCCTCAGGGGCCTCCGGGATTGTATCCGTCATGCTGCCACCGCCTTCCGCACGAACAGGCCCTGCGGCCGCAACAGCAGCACGATGAGCAGGAAGAAGAACAGCATCATCTCGCCGCCGCCGGACATGTAACCGAAGATGCTCAGGTTGCCGAACTGTTCGATCACGCCGACGAGGAGTCCGCCGAACAGCGCGCCTGGCATGCTGCGCATCCCGCCGAGCACCGCGGCCATGAACCCCGGCAGCAGCGCCGCACCAGCGCCGAAGGTGAGGTGTCCCGCGGTGAACGAGAGGTTCGGCCCTGACAACACCCCGGCAAGCCCGCCGAGCAGCGCAGCGATGCCCCACGTCATCATCGACACCCGCCGCACGCTGATGCCGACCAGCTCGGCGGCGGTGCCTTCCTGCTGCGCCGCCTGAATCGCGAGCCCTGACGGCGACCGGAAGAACACCGCGAGCGCGAGCGCCACCACGATCAGCACCGCAAAGGTGATCAGGTGCTGATAGGTGATCGCCGCGCCGAACGGCTGGAACGCGACGCCGTCCACGAGCTTGGGCATCTGCCTGATCGGCTGTTCGTTGCTCTGCCAGAACTGGATGCCGATCGCGGCAAGCGCGACACCCGCCGTGCCGACGAGCAGCGTCACCCGGGACGCGTTGCGCAGCGGGTTGATGACCAGCCGCTCGGTGGCAAGGCCCATCGCCACCGCCCCGGCGAGCCCGAACAGCAGACCAAGCCAGTACGGCCAGTTCCACAGTTCGACGCCGACGTACGCGACGAACAACCCGGTCGTGCCGAACTCGGCCTGGGCGAAGTTGAACACGCCCGACGCCCGGTAGATGAGCACGATGCCCAGCGCGACGAGGGAGTACACGCTGCCGACGAAGATGCCGTTGACAACGGCGATGCCCAGTTCCGTCGTCATCGGACGTTGAGCCGTTCCGTGAGGAACCGGTTGCTGCCGCAGTCGGCCCTGAGCTGGTGCATGGCCGTGCCGCCGAACCTGCTCTTGCCGAAGTTGACCTGCGGGTAGACGCCGTTGTCGAACGTCTTGCCGCTGTCCATCGCGGCCATGAAGCTCTCCCGGCTCAGGTCCTTGCCCCCCGCGGCCAGGATCTGGCTGACCAGCTTCTCGACGCCCCAGATCGCGATCCCGATGTCATCCGGATTGGAGCCGCCGTTCTTCTTGCGGTAGGCGGGCTCGAAGTTCGGGTCCATCTTGTTGATCTTGTCGAGCTGCGGGAACGACGAGAAGAACTGCGCGTCGTCGAGCTGCGGGCAGCCACCCTGCGCCACGATGTTCAGACCATTGGTATTGCCCGGCCCCAGGAACCGCACGCTACACGTCATCGACTTGGTGACGTTGATCAACCCGCTCGGCGCCGCGTTCCACACCACGGCGGACACGCCGCTGTTGCAGATCTGCGCCGCGATCGTCGGCGCCTCGGACTGGATGTTCTTCGGCACCCGGTCGGCGAACTCGAGGTTGTCGCCAACCGCCTTCTCCAGCGACGCCTGCTGCGTGCCGAAGTAACTGTCGAGGCTGTCGTTGCTCGCCACGAGCAGGCCGACCGTCTCGCCGTCGAACTGGCTGGCGACCAGGTCGGTGATCAGCGGGGCCTGCTGCTCGTAGGTCAGCGACGCCGCGTAGTAGGTGCGCAGCTGCGACAGCGGGCCGAGGCCGGGGCGCGTCTCGTGCACGCCAGCGGACACGTACGGGACGCCGACCGAGTTGGCGTAGCGGGCGCAGGAGTCGATCTGGTCGGAGCCGGCGCCACCGATGATCATGAACACCTTCTGCTGCTGCGCGAGGTCCTTGCACACCGCGCGGGCGTGGTTGGGATCGAACTTGTCGTCCCGGAACAGCACCTCGAGCTTGCGGCCGTTGATGCCGCCCTTGCTGTTGATGTAGCTGGCGTAGACGCCGACGGCGTTCTCGAACGACCGCTGCGGGAACGCGGCAGCGCCCGTCACCGGCGCGTGGATGCCGATCTTGATGGCCTTGTCGGTGACGCCAGTGGTGTCACCGGGACCGGAGCCGCCGTCGCCGCCAGGGCCAGCCGTGCCGCCGCTGCCGCCCGTGCCGCCGGTGCCGCTGGTGCCAGCCGTGCCACCGGACCGGGTCGCGCCAGGCTGCTGGCCAGGCACGCTCGCACCGGGAACCGTGTCCTGTCCCGTGCTGCCCGGCGCGCCGGGGATGGTGCCAGGCTGACCGGGAACGCCCGGCTGACCAGGCGCGACGCCCTGCGCGCCTGGCGCGTAGAGCTGGGCGACGCCCGGCTTCTGGCCGCACCCGGCGACCAGCGTGAGGGCAAGCACGGACAGCACGGCAGCCGCCCGCATCGATCGTTTGCGCATCTGCATCAGCGCACTCCTTCGGTGCTTGCGGTGGTCTTCGTGCCCGAGCTCCTGAGTCGCTCCAGCGCCTTGCTGACACCTCTGCGCGCCAGGTGAGCGTTGGGCTCACCGGCGGGGCCGAGCGCGAGCATCATCAGGTAGGCCACGCCGAGCATGAGCGGGGCGAGCACCCACACACCTGCCGGAATGGACTCCACGGCCGACGGTGCGATCAAGAACGGTTGCTGGCCCGCCGCCTGCGGTTGCGGCGGTTGGTCCTGCGCCTGCGCGGCGGGGGTAGGAGCGCCCGCGGCCTGCGGCACGGCGTCCATGCCAACCGAGTTCGCCGATGGCACGCCGCCCGATGCCGGCGGCACCGAGCCCGCGCCCGACGCCCCGCTGCTGACGTCGATGTCCGGCTCGCCGCTGCCCCCGAAGCCCGAGGTCCCTGAGCCGGTGCCGGGCGTCGAGGCGAACGACGTTCCGACGCCGTCCCGCGCAGGGCCGTCGAAGACGACCTGGAAACTGGTCGGCTCGTCGACGTCCTCGACAAGCACGATGGCGCCGGACGCGCGCTGCTCGGTGGCAAGCCACTCCGCCGCGAACGACGTCAGGTCGAAGGTCCAGATGCCGTTCTTGCTGCGCACGCCTTCCTGGCACACCGCGTCGTCGTAGTCGGGGCGGGCGGGCCAGCTCGCCGCCTCGCCGTCGGTCCAGAACACCTCGGTCACCGCGCAGGCGACCACCGACGTCTCCTCGGCGTCCGAGGCGATGTTGGCGCCTGGCTCCTCGGCCTCCCGCAACGCGAGCTGGAACGACGACACCAACGCGCCGGGCTCGGCGTCGAAGCTGAACTCGATCGCCGAGAGCTTGTCCGGCTCGCCCGCGTTGGCGGCGACCGGCAGGGTGTCCTCCGGCACGTTCCTCGGCGGGGGTGGCGGCGGCGCCGCGTCGGTGACCGGCCCCAGTTCCGACGGCGTCGCGCTCGGGTCTTTCGCCTTCCACCACCAGCCGGTCTTGCTGACGCTGGCGCCGGACATCGTGCCTGGTTCGGCGGCCGGTACCGCCGCGAACGCCGCCGTCATCCCGGTTGCGCCCACCCCGAGGCCGAGTGCGAGCGCGAAGACCGCACCGGTCATGCGCCGAAGGGCAGTCATCTGCACCGTCCTTGTCCTGTTCGTTGATCGCACGTCGAACTGGACAACGACTCACATTGATGCCGGATACTGGTTGGTAATTAAAAATAACGTCGCCTGAAAAGACCAGCGCGCCAACCCGCATGGGTGGACGGGCAATACGAATTAATGGGACGTTTCCATCGCCGGGCTACGCCGCTAGGGCCGCGACGGGACCGACATATCAAGCCTTCCCGGAGTTGATCAACCTTGCTCCGTGAATGACAAAATTTTGTCTCTTTTGCCTGGTATTTCTCGTCGCCCAGGGAGCAAGGTTGATCAAGATCGACAGACGCAACAATCCCAGGGACGTCGTTGAGCGTCCGATCAGGACAGCAGGGCGTCGACCGCGCGTCGCGACAGGACGTCGTCGAGGATCAGCGTGGCGCAGGCGCCGATTCCGGCCTGCGCGTGCATCCCGCTCGGCTCGATGCGCAGCGTCCGGGTCGCCGTCGCGGTCGCGCGCTGGTAGATCACCTCGCGTATCCCGGCGACAAGGGGCTCGTAGGCGTGCGCGAGGTCGCCGCCCACCACGATCAACCCGGGGTTGAGCAGGTTCACCGCGCCCGCGATGACCTCACCGATGCGCCTGCCCGTCTGCCGGACAAGCCGCAACGCTTCCGGGTCGCCTGACCGCACAAGTTCCGCGACCCCGAAGGCGTCGGTGACCGGCCTGCCCAGCGCTGCGCACTCCGCTGCGATCACCCTGCCGCCCGCGACGGCCTCAAGGCAGCCGGTGTTGCCGCAGCGGCACGGGACGTCCTCGGCGTCGCACACCTTGGTGTGTCCCAGCTCGCCCGCCGCGCCGAGCGCGCCACGTTGCAGCCGTCCGCCAGCGATCAGCCCGGCGCCTATCCCGGTCGAGGCCTTGATGACCAGCAGGTCGTCCACGTCGGGGTGCCTGCGATGTTCGGCGAGCGCGAGCACGTTGACGTCGTTGTCCACGCGCGTCGGCACCCCGAACCGGGTGGTGAAGTAGTCCGCGACGGCGACGTCGCCCCAGCCGGGCTGGACGGCGGGGCTGATGCTGGTGCCGGTCGCGACGTCGATCGCGCCGGGCACGCTCACGCCAACACCCCAAAGCGTGTCGCGGGCCCGCCTCGAGTCGGCGAACAACTGGTCGAGGTACTTGACGGCGGTGCTGAGCAACACTTCGGGGCCGTCGGCGAGGTCGACGGCGAACTCGGCCTCGCTGAGCACGGTCCCGGCGAGGTCGCAGACGGCGAGCTGCGCCCTGCTCGCGCCGAGCGCGGCGGCGAGCACCGTGCCGCCGTCGGCGTTGAACCGCAGCCGCACCGGGGGACGTCCGCCGGTGGACACGCCCTCGGCGCGCTCGACGACCATGCCCTTGTCGAGCAATTGGGTGACCCGCAGCGTGACGGCCGTGCGAGACAGGCCGGTGAGCCGTCCGATGTCGGAGCGCGTCGCGGCTCTGCCGTGCCTGATCAGCCGGAACACCTCACCGACCGACGCGCCCGTCGCGCTCGCCCGTCGTGCCACCTTCGTCACGCTCCCAACCTGCTTGGTGCGCCCGCGAGCCCAAGGTGCCCTTCGGTACACAGTGCGTACCCAAGGGCACCTTCGGCTCCAAACGCTACCCGCCAGTTAAGCACATAAAGTACCGAAGTTTGCTTGTTTCTGTACCGATCTAGGTCTACTCTGGGGATGAACTACCCGGACGGAGGAGATCGATGTCGGCAGCGTCCCTGCTTGACCCCTGCGACACCGTGGTATTCGGCGGCACCGGCGACTTGGCAATGCGAAAGCTGCTCCCGGCCCTGTACCTGCGCGATCGCGACGGCCACCTGGCGGATCAGACCCGGATCGTCGCGGTCTCCCGCGCCGGTCTCGACGACGCCGGATACCGCGACAAGGTCGCCGCCGAGCTGCGGGGCTTGGTGCCCGAGGACTGCCACGACGCCACCAGCGAGGAGCGCTTCCTCGCCCGCCTGCACCACGTCACCATCGACATCGCGGGCCAGGACCCGTGGCTCGAGCTGATCACCCGGCTCTCCGAGGCGCCACAGTCGGTCCGGGTGTTCTACCTGGCCTGCGCGCCGCGCCTGTTCGGCCCTGTCTGCCGGAAGCTGTCGGAGGCCCGGCTGGTCAACGAGCAGTCCCGCGTGGTGCTCGAGAAGCCGATCGGCCACGACCTCGCATCGGCGCGCGCCGTCAACGACGACGTCGGCGCGGTGTTCTCCGAGCAGCAGATCTTCCGCATCGACCATTACCTCGGCAAGGAGACGGTGCAGAACCTGCTGGTGCTGCGCTTCGCCAACGCGCTGCTCGAGCCGCTGTGGAACTCCGGCGCGATCGACCACGTGCAGATCACCGCGAGCGAGATCGTCGGCGCCGGCAGCAGGGCTGGGTACTACGACACCTCCGGCGCGCTGCGCGACATGGTGCAGAACCACCTGCTGCAACTGCTGTGCCTCGTCGCGATGGAGCCGCCGACCAGGCTGGATCGGGACGCGGTCCGGGACGAGAAGCTGAAGGTGTTGCAGGCGCTGCGCCCGCTGGAAGGGCCGGACGTCCTGCGCGCAACCGTGCGCGGGCAGTACGCGCCCGGCCTCGTGGACGGCGAACCGGTCGCGGGCTACCTCGATGAACTCGACGGCAAGCCGAGCACCACCGAGACGTTCGTGGCGCTCAAGGCCGAGGTCGGCAACTGGCGGTGGGCTGGCGTGCCGTTCTACCTGCGCACCGGCAAGCGGCTGGAGCGCCGCGCGTCGGAGGTCGTGGTGCAGTTCCGCCCGGTGGCGCACTCCATCTTTCCCGGCATCGCGGACGAGTTCATCGCGCCGAACCGCTTGGTGATCCGGCTGCAACCGGACGAGGCGGTGCGCCTGCACCTGGTCACCAAGGAACCGGGGCCAGGCGGGGTGCGGCTACGGCAGGTGCCGCTGAACCTGAGCTTCGCGGAGACCTTCGACTCGCGGCTGCCGGACGCCTACGAGCGGCTGCTCGGCGACGTCGTCCGCGGCGACCCGACGTTGTTCATGCGCCGCGACGAGGTCGAGGCCGCCTGGACCTGGACGGAACCGATACTGGCGGCGTGGGAGCAGTCCGGCACCCGCCCGAAGCGCTACGCCGCAGGCACCAGCGGGCCAACCGCCGCCACCGCACTGATCGAACGCGACGGACGTACCTGGCACGAGGAGGACGCGTGACCCACCCGACGGTCGCCGATGTGACCCGGCGGATCGCCGAGCGCAGCGCTGTCAGCAGGGCCGACTACCTGGCCCGAATCCGGGAGGCCGCAGCACAGGGGCCGACGAGGGGCGGGCTTGCCTGCTCCAACCTGGCGCACGGCTTCGCGGCTGCCGAACCGGACTCGAAGGACCTGCTGCGCCGCACGCTCAAGCCGAACATCGCGATCGTGTCGGCGTACAACGACATGCTCTCGGCGCACAAGCCGTTCGAGACGTTCCCCCGGCAGCTCAAGCAGGCCGTGATCGAGGCGGGCGGCATCGCGCAGTTCGCCGGTGGCGTGCCCGCGATGTGCGACGGGATCACGCAGGGCCGCGCTGGCATGGAGCTGTCGCTGTTCAGCCGCGAGGTCATCGCCATGTCGACCGCGATCGCGCTGTCCCACGACATGTTCGACGGCGCGCTGTTGCTCGGCGTGTGCGACAAGATCGTGCCCGGCCTTGTGATCGGCGCGCTGTCGTTCGGGCACCTGCCCGCCATCCTGGTGCCAGCAGGGCCGATGACGTCTGGGTTGCCGAACGGCGAGAAGTCGCGGGTGCGGCAGGCGTTCGCGGCGGGCGAGATCGGCCGCGAGGAGCTGCTGGACGCCGAGGCCGCGTCGTACCACGGCGAGGGCACCTGCACGTTCTACGGCACGGCGAACTCGAACCAACTCGTCGTCGAGGTGATGGGGCTGCACCTGCCTGGCGCGAGCTTCGTCAACCCGAACACGCCGCTGCGGGACGCGCTCACCGAGGCCGCAGGGCGACAGGTCACCGGGCTGACCGCGCTCGGCGACGACTACACACCGATCGGTGAGGTGCTGGACGAGCGCGCGTTCGTGAACGCCATCGTCGCGCTGCTGGCAAGCGGCGGGTCGACCAACCACACGCTGCACCTGGTCGCCATGGCCGCCGCCGCTGGCATCGAGCTGCGGTGGGAGGACTTCTCGGCGCTGTCGGCGGTGACGCCGTCGCTGGCGACGATCTACCCGAACGGCTCGGCCGACATCAACCACTTCCACGCCGCAGGCGGGATGGCGTTCCTCGTCGGTGAGCTGCTGGACGCCGGACTGCTGCACCCCGACGCCCGCACCGTCGCCGGTGGCACGCTCGCGGAGCGGTACCGGGAGGAGCCGGTACTGGACGACGGCGGGTTGACCTGGCGGCCGGGGCCGACCGACAGCCTGGACAAGTCCGTGCTGCGCGGGGTCGCGGACCCGTTCGCGCCGGACGGCGGGCTGCGGATGCTGACAGGCAACCTGGGCAACGCCGTGCTCAAGGTGTCCGCGATCAAACCGGAGCACCGGCTGGTGCGGGCGCCCGCGCGGGTGTTCGCCGACCAGGCGGAGTTCCTGACGGCGTTCCAGGAGGGCGAGCTGAACCGCGACGTCGTCGCTGTGGTGCGACACCAGGGGCCGAGCGCGAACGGCATGCCTGAGCTGCACAAACTCGTCCCGGCGCTCGGGGTGTTGCAGGACGCGGGCCACGCCGTCGCGCTGGTCACGGACGGCAGGATGTCCGGCGCGTCCGGCAAGATCCCCGCCGCGATCCACCTGACGCCGGAGGCCGCCGACGACGGCCCCCTCGCGCGCATCGAGGACGGCGATGTGATCGACCTGGACGCCGAGACCGCGATGTTGCGGGTGCTAGTCGACGACGCGGAGCTGGCGGCCCGTCCCGCTGCTGGGCCGTCGGCGTCCGCACGGACGACCGGCACCGGGCGCGAGCTGTTCGCGCCGCTGCGCGCTGCCGTCGGTCCCGCCGACCGGGGCGCGACGGTGTTCCGGGGGTTCGGCGTCGGGGCCGGGCCTGGGGCCGGTTCCGGCGCTGCGGCCCGCATCGCATCAGCAGGAGGTGCCGCATGAGCCAGACCCAGCCGACCGGGGCGCTCGACGTCAGCCCGGTCATTCCCGTTGTCGTGATCTCCGACGTCGACACGGCGGTGCCGCTTGCGCGGGCGCTCGCGGCGGGCGGCGTGCGGATCGTCGAGGTCACGCTGCGCTCGGACGCCGCGTTGACGGCGATCGAACGCATCGCCGCCGAGCTGCCGGACGTCCTCGTCGGGGCGGGCACCCTCACCACTCCGGCGCAGGTCAAGGACGCCGTTGGCGCGGGTGCGCGGTTCCTGGTGAGCCCAGGCAGCACGCCGACGTTGCTCGACGCCATGGCAGACACCGGCCTGCCGTACCTGCCGGGCGTGTCCACCGCGTCCGAGGTGCTGGCGCTGCTGGAGCGCGGCATCACGGAGATGAAGTTCTTCCCGGCCGAGGCTGCGGGCGGTCAGCCGTTCCTGAAGGCGCTCGCCGGGCCGCTGCCGCAGGCACGGTTCTGTCCGACCGGTGGGATCACCCCGCTGAGCGCGCCGGACTATCTCGCGCTGTCGACGGTTGGTTGCGTGGGCGGGTCGTGGCTGTCGCCCGCCGACGCGGTGGCCACCGGCGACTGGACTTGCGTCACGCAGCTCGCCACCCAGGCGGTATCGCTCGGCATGACGTAGTCCCGCGACGGAATCGACCCCGCGCCGCCCGACGGCAATCGAGCCTCGCGCGGCCCTCCGCAGTTCCATTCGGGAAATTGGCTATCCATATCGATGCAGTAGTCTGCGACCGTGCTGGATCGTCCGCGGGCAGGTGTGCACTACCCGGGAAGTCTCGCTGACCTGCGGGCTTGGTTCCCGAACGACGCCGCGTGCCTGGACTTTCTTGACTGG
>WHTY01000104.1 GCA_009377475.1 Actinophytocola sp. | reverse complement strand
GGCCTTCTCGTGCGTACCCTCGCGGGTCGAGTGCAGCCGTTGGGCGCGCTGGGCGCGCTTTTTGGCTTCGGCGGTACTGACCCGCAGTAAATCGCGTTGCAGCGTCACCAACGAGCTGTAGCCGTAGGTGGCGAACACCCCGCGCGAGTGCATCTCCGCCAGCACCGCCGCCTCAGTGGCCTCAACCTGATTCCGCAGCTCCTCAGCCGACCGCAACGCAGCAGCCAGATCGGCATCCGGGGCCTGCCACCAACCCAGCGGGCCGGGCGCGGGGAGCGAGGTGTTTACGCTGGTCATACCCACAACACTACACCAGCGTCGAACGCATGTTCTAGAGGCAGGTGTAGAACTTCCGTAGAACTTTCCCCGCACGTGCATCCGACGATGCACCGGCGGGCGGCGGGCAGCCGCTCACTCCAGCCGCAGCGAACGCTCCCAATCCACCGCGACGCGTTGCGGTTCCTCCGGCAGTACCTTCACCCGCAGCGTGCGACCGGGCGCGACCGTCCCCGTGGACGCCGCCGTGAGGTACTCGCCGGTCCTCACCTGGTACGTCGCGGAACCAGGCACGGTGACGTCGAGTTCGAGGTACACCAGGTGCTCGAACTCGGTGCCGCGCTTGCCGTCGGCCAGGAACGTGACGACGGCCTCGGCGTCGATCCCTGACCGCAACACGTGCTTTTTGTGTTTGGTCTCCCGGTGCGCGAATGTCGAGCGCTCCAGCGGAGCGCCCACCGTCGCCTTGCGTTCGGCCAGCTCTGCGAGTGCCTGGTGCCGCTCCTCAGGGGAGCGGTGCCGCAACCGGAACCGGAGCCACATCGACACCAGCCCGCCGCACACCACCGCGAGTGGCACGCCGGTCCACCACCACCAGGTAGGCGCGTCGTCGGTGGTTACAGCAGCGACGATCAGGCCGATCCCGGCGACCGCACCGCCGTAGATCAACGTCCGCAGTGTCCAAGTGCTCCACGTGCTCGGCGTGGGGACCGTGCCTGGTTCCGGTGTCATGGGGCCGCTCGCTTCCCCGGTGGCGGCCGGGCTCGCCCGGGCGAGCGCCGAGGCCTGTCGGTGTGGCGAGTGGCCTCGGCGCTGGACACGGCGGTCGCAATCCCGGCTGTCCACGTAGTTTGTCGGGTTTAGCCGGAAATGGTACCGCAGCGGCTACCCCGTCGTCCCTTGGAAATAGGCGGTCGCCTTATCCCAGGTCTTCCCGGCGACCCTGCGGCCCAGTTTGCGGCCGATCAGGTCGGCGTCGGTGAAGTGGATCCCGCCGTACCGTCGGGAGATCCCCGCCTCGTCGGACGCCTCGGTGAAGGTGTCCCATGACAGCGTGACATCCGCGGTCGGCGCGACGCCTGGTTCCACATCGGACGACCCAGCGGGGATGGTCACCGAGTCGCCGTAGGTGTCGTTTCCGGTGGGTGAAGCGCTTGAGGATTTCCGCGCCAGCCGCGCTAAACGCGCTGTGACCCGATGTGTACTCGGCGAACGGCGGCGACGGGAACCAGGTCGGCTGGTAGGGCGTCCACTCCGCGCCGTCGATCAGCTCAGGGTCGCTGTTCGCACGGTTCCATGACGGCACCTGCTCGCCGTGGAACAGGTAGCGGACAGCGGTGATCGGCCGGACGTAGTCGTAGTGGCTCTTCTGCCCCACGACGCGATGCTGGCGTCGAAGATCGCGTTCGTCAGCGCGTAGAACAGCTTCGCGTCGGCGCCGAGGCCGTGGTTGTCCCTGCGGGACACGAACTGGCCGATCTGTGCCCAGTGCCCCGGTGGCTGTTCCGTGCCAGGGCCGTCCGCCCAGTACTCGGCGATCGCCTTCTGCCGGTCGGTCAGCTTCGCGGCGATATCGATCAGCCGCTCCGCCTGGTCGCGGTACTCCGTGGTGCCGAAGCGCGGCGGCAGGTAATCGGTGTCGAACTCGTCCCACGACCGCAGCGCGAACGGCTCGACCTCACCCCAGTGCGGCGCGATGAACCCCTCGGTCTTGGTCGACGCGCCGTCCCGTGCCGGGTGAGTCAACGGCTGCCAGCGGTTCGGGTCGTGCACCGTGCTCGGGTCGAGCGGTTCCGCGACGACCATCGGCTCGTTGACCGGCTGGTACCCGGTGGTGTCCGCGTAGCCGTTCGACTGGTTGGCGCCGTCCTGCTGCCGGTAGTCGAGCACGGCTTGGCACACCGTCCTGCCGGTGTCGCTCGCGGTGGTGTCGGCGTCCAGCGGGTAGCCGAGGTCGGCCATGAACGCGTCGAACCGTGGCTGCGCTTCGGGCAGCAGGTCGACCGCGGCGGTGTGGGCGGCGTAGCTGATCGCCGCTCGCTTGTTCGACGTCGTCCACTCGAAGATGGGCCGGTCAAGGGAGTCGCCGTGCTGGGTGCCCGCCGCGATGGGGTCGTACGCGGACCATGCGTCGTAGACGCAGGTGTGCAGGATCGCGGTCGCGCGCGCGATCATCGGTGGCCCGAGGTCGGACTCGGCGATGGCGGTCAGCAACTCCGCGTTCCATTGGACGACGACGGTGTCGCCCGATGTCGTGCGATTCCCCTCAGCCGCCTTGGCCGGGGCTGACAGCGTCGCCGCCAGCAGCGGCGCTAGTGCTGCCGCCATCACTCGACGTCTGCCGTTCCGTGTCTTCATCACGCCCTCCACTTCGCTGGCCGGGCTGGTTGCCCGAGGCCGGAGCGGCTCCGGTGTCAGAACCGTGCGGACACGATGTCCGGGAGGGCGTCGCGGCGGCGTCGCGTTGCTGTCGCGGGTGACCGAGGCGCGACGGAAGTGGCGCCAGGAGCCTAGTTTGATCTTGGCTCCGGTATTGTCCGAACGAGTAGATCAGGTGTAGGCAGCCCGCAGCGCCTTCTTGTCCGGCTTCCCCAACGGTGTCACCGGAATCGAATCCGCCACGATCACGCTCTTGGGTGCGTGCACCGAACCCTTGCGCTCCTTGACCGACGTCGTGATCTCCTTGGTGAGCCGCGCGATCGCGGCCTCGTCGCGCGGCGCGTCGTCGAGGAGCACGACGATCGCCGTCACCGCCTCGCCCCACTTGTCGTCCGGTGTGCCGATGACGCCCACCTGCGCGACGGCGGGATGCTCCGCGACGACGTCCTCCACCTCGCGGGGGAAGACGTTGAAGCCGCCGCTGACGATCATGTCCTTCGTGCGGTCGACGATGAACCAGAAGCCGTCCTCGTCCTCCCGGGCGACGTCGCCGGTGTGCAGCCAGCCTCCCCCGCCGGCTACGCCCTCATTGGCGGGGGCGCCCCCACTGCGGAACGTCTCGGCGGTGGCGTCCGGCAGCTGCCAGTAGCCCCCGGCGAGCAGCGGACCCGCGACGCAGATCTCGCCAGGCTCGCCCTGCGGCACCGGCGTGCCGTCCTCCCCGAGCAGCGCGGTGCGCAGGAACGCCGACGGCCTCCCGCAGGACGACAACCGCTTGTCGTCGTGCTCGTGCTTGGCGAGGTAGCTGATCGCCATCGGCGCCTCGGACTGGCCGTAGTACTGCGCGAAGATCGGCCCGAACCGGTCGATGGCCTCGCGCAGCCGCGCCGGGTTGACGGACGCCGCGCCGTAGTACACCGTCTCCAAAGAGGACAGATCCCGCGTGCGGGAGTCCGGGTGGTCCATGAGCGCGTAGAGCATCGTGGGCACCAGCATGGTCGCGGTGATCCGCTGTTCCTCGATGGTCCGCAGCACCTCGGCGGGGTCGAACTTCGGCAGCACGACCAGCGAGCCGCCCTTGATCAACGTCGGCGCGAAGAACGCCGCGCCCGCGTGCGACAGCGGCGTGCAGATCAGGAACCTCGGCGCGTCCGGCCACTCCCACTCGGCGAGCTGGATCTGCGTCATCGTGGTCATGGCCCGCGCGGTGCCGATGACGCCCTTGGGCTTGCCGGTGGTGCCGCCGGTGTAGGTGATGGAGATGATGTCGTCCGGGTCGAGCGGGGCCGCGTCGAGCGGCTGCGGCTGGAACGTCGCCGCCAGCGCCGCGACGTCGGTGCCGACGTCGGCGAGGTCGTCCGGCCCCGGGCCGATGGTGAGCACCCGCGTCAGGCTCGGCACCTTGTCCAGCAACCCCCGCGCACGCTCCACGAACGCGGGCACCGGGTCGATGATCAACGTCGTGATGCCCGCGTCGTCCAGGACGTAGGCGTGGTCGTCCAACGACCCGAGCGGGTGCAGCGCGGTGCGCCGCGATCCCTGGATCTGCCCCGCGCCAATGATCATCAGCACCTCGGGCCGGTTCAGCGCCAGCAGCGCCACCGGCGACCCCGTGCCAAGCCCGAGCGATGTGAACGCCTGCACGTACTGGCTGAACGCGTCGGCGGTCTGCGCGCCGGTCAACGTCGTGTCGCCGAGTTCGAGCACCGGCTTGTCGCGGTGCCGCCGGAGCGCGGCGATGGTGAGGTGGCCGAGGTGGTTGGGCTGCCGCATCGCGTCCGTGGTCATGGTTCTCCCTTGCGTTATGGGGCTCGTCATGGTGCGCCGTACAGCGTCACCACGCAGGCGCCGCCGAGGCCGAGGTTGTGCGCGAGCCCCCAGCGCGCGCCCGGCACCTGCCGCGCGCCCGCCTGCCTACGCAGCTGCCAGGTCAGCTCGGCGCACTGGGCGAGCCCGGTCGCGCCAAGTGGGTGTCCTTTCGAGATCAGGCCGCCGGACGGGTTGACAACCCAGCGCCCGCCGCACGTCGTCGCACCGGACTCGACCAGCGCGCCGCCCTTGCCCTCGGGGCACAGGCCCATTGCCTCGTAGCTGATGATCTCGTTGATCGAGAAGCAGTCGTGCAGCTCGATCACGTCGACGTCGTGGATGCCGATCCCGGCGCGGTCGAAGACGTCGTCAACCGCGCGGCGGGTCATGGGCGCGCCGACGACGTCGATCATCGAGCCGGATTCGAACGACGCCTCGGTGTCGGTGACCAGCGACTGCGCCGCGATCGCCACCGCCTGTGCCGTCAGGCCCCGGTGTCGCACGATCCGCTCGCTGACCACGACGGCGGCTGCGGCGCCGTCCGACACTGGCGAGCACTGCGACCGGGTGAGCGGGCCGTGCACCGGCTTGTCGCCAAGCACGCGGTCCAATGAGTACGGTTCCTGGAACTGAGCGAGCGGGTTGCGGGTGGAGTGCTGGTGGTTCTTCACCGCGACCCTCGCGAGCTGTTCCGGTGTGGTGCCGTGGCGGCGCATGTGCTCCTCGGCGGCGTGGCCGAAGAACTGCGCGGTCACTGGGGCGTCCATGATTCCATGCTGCGACAGGGAATCCAGGTGTCGATCGATTGTGGACACACCACCAGCGCTGCCGGACATCGCATCCTTGGTCATCTGCTCGAAGCCGACTGCGAGCGCCACATCGGACAGTCCACTCTCGACCCACTCGCGCGCGAGCAACAACGCGGTGGACCCCGTCGCGCAGTTGTTGTTCACGTTCACTACGGGGATCCCGGTCAGGCCAACGTCGTACAGCGCACGCTGCCCCGCCGCCGAGGGCTGGAAGACGTAGCCGACGGCGGCGCGCTGGACGTCGTCGTAGCTCATGCCCGCGTCGGCCAGCGCCGCACCGACCGTCTCGGTCACCAGCGCGGGGTAGGCCGGTCCGCCGCTCTTGCCGAACCGCGTCATGCCGACGCCCGCCACGTACGCGCGCGTCATCGGACCGCCTCCGGCTTCTCGCTGCCAACAACCCACAGGGCGTGGAACTGTGACGCGCCGCCCATGGCGTGCCCGATGGCGCGCCGGGCGCCGTCGATCTGGTGCTCGCCAGCCAGCCCGCGCACTTGCAGCGCTGCCTCGGCGAACCGCAGCAGCCCGGTCGCGCCGGTGGGGTTGCCGGACAGCACGCCGCCGGACGGGTTGATCGGCAGGTCCCCGTCGAACGCGGTGCGGCCGTCGTCAACCAGCTTCCAGCCGCTGCCCTCGTCGGCGAGCCCGATGTTCTCCAGCCAGATCGGCTCGTACCAGCTGTACGGGATGTAGAGCTCCGCGACGTCGACCTGCGCGGCCGGGTCGTCGATGCCCGCCTGCCGGTAGGCGTCCTCGGCGCACTCCCTGCCCGCACGCGGGTTGACCTCGTCGCGACCCGCGAAGTGGCCGGTCTCGGTGCGCCACGCCATGCCGTGAACCCACGCGGGCGTGTGCCTGGCGTGTTCCTCGGCGGTGACCACGATCGCGCAGGAGCCGTCCGAGGACGGGCAGGACTCCAGGTACCGGATCGGGTCCCACAGCATCCGCGAGTCCCGCACCTCCTCGACGGTGATGTCGGGCCGGTGGACGTGCGCGTACGGGTTGCGGACGGCGTTCAGCCGGTGGTTCACCGCCACCTGCCAGCCGATGTGCTCCGGCGCGTTCGAGCGCTGGATGTACTCGCGGATCACCGGCGCGAAGTGCCCACCTGCGCCCGCCCCGAGCGGCGCGCTGAACGGCAGCCCCCGTGACAGCGCCCAGGTGAAGTTACCCTCGGACTCCTTGGAGTACGCCACCACCAGCACCCGCTCCGCCAGGCCAGCCTGCACCAGGTGGGCGCCGTAGATCGCGGCGTGGCCGCCGACGCTGCCGCCGGTGAACACCCTGGTGACCGGCAGGCCCACCGCGCCCATCGCGTCGGCGAGGTACAGCTCGGGGTTCATCACGCCGTCGAACAGGTCCGGCGTCTTGCTCAGCACCACGGCGTCGATGTCGGCGAAGGTCAGCTCGGCGTCGGCCATCGCATCGGTGACGGCTTCGCGCACCATCGCGCCGATGCTCACCTCGCGGCGCTTGGCCTGCTTGCTCTGGCCGACGCCTGTCACGGCCACCCTGCGGCTCATCCGTCTCCCTCCAGCAGGCAGACCAGGTTCTGTTGCAGCGCCTGGCCGCTCGTGGCGTGCGCGAGTGCGCGGTCGGCGCTACCGTCGCTGATCCGCCGGGCCGCCTCGCCGATGCGGATGAGCCCGGTGGCGGTGACCGGACGCCCGGCGAGCGGGCCGCCGGACGGGTTGATCGCCGCCCCGTTCAGCCCCAGCGCGTTCGCCAGGATCGCCTCCTGATGGCTGTACTCGGTGTGTAGCTCCACGATGTCCACATCGGACGTCGAGAAACCCGCCAGCTCGCCTGACTTGCTCGCCGCCCGCCGGGTGGACGGGGACGTCGTCAGGTCCCGGGCGCCGGGGTAGTGGGTGTCCATCCGGTGGTCCAGACCGCGCAGCCAGGCCGGTCGCTGCGCCAGCCGTCGCGCCACGTCGTCGGCGGCGAGAATCACCACGGCGGCGGCATCCCCGACCGGCGCGACATCGTGCTCTCGCAGCGGCGAGGTGACGTACGGCGCGTCGAGCAGTCGTGCGACGTCGACCTGTCCGGACCGCTGCGCTAGCGGGTTGTCCGTCGCGGCGTCGAGACAGCGGGCCACCACCTCGGCCATGCCCTGCTCGCTGGTCAGCCCCGCCTCGATCGCGACGCGGGCCTGCAACCCGGCGATCGCGTCGCGATGCGGCGACAGCGGCGTCAGGAAGTACGGATCGAGTTGCGCGGGCACCACCTGGTCCAGGTCGGCGGGCAGCGAACCCTACCGATGCCGTACACCAGGGCGATATCGCCCTCGCCGAGCTGCAACCAGGTCCACGTCTCGGCCAGCGCCCACGCCGCGTCGGACTCCACATGCGACTCCGAGATCGGCGGCCATGCTCCGACCGCGTCCAGCGAGTCGATGTAGGAGAACGTGCGGCCCTCGTAGAAGTCGTGGCTGCCGGAGGCGACGAAGTCGACGTCGTCCCGGTTGATGCCAGCGGCTTTAACGGCCTCCCGGATCACCGGCAGCAGAATGTCGGCCATGTCGTCGCGCCGGTTCGCGGCTAGGCACGGCGACTGGGCGAAGGACACGACGGCGACGTCACGCATCGGCACCTCCTTTGTGGACCGGGCGGAAGTGGCGGATACTGAGCAGGGAGGTGCCCAGCTCATCGTCGGAAACCCACACCGGTTCAACTTCCATTCCGATGTGGACGTCCTCGGGTCCGATCTCGCGGACCAGGTGCATCAGCCGGGTGCCTGCGCCGTGCGGCTGGATGTGCGCCACCACGTAAGGCGGGTCGATCCGTTGGCCGGGGAACGGAAAACTGACCACGCAGAACGTCGAAACGACGCCGCGACCGTCCAGTTCGAACGGTGCATCCAGCTCGGTGAGGCAGCGGGAGCAGAACTCCGGTGGCGGCAGGTACACCTGGCCGCATCCGGCGCAGCGGCGGGCGATGAGCTTCCGTTCGGCGAGCCCGCGCAGGAACACGGACCGGCCGGTACCGGCGACGTAGGTGTAGTCCATCCGGAATGGATTCGGCATGGTGGTGACGGGCTCCGGCAGCACCTCGGTCATGACGCCACCTCGAAGCATTCGATGTCGCTGAGCTGGCCGACGCGCTCGGCGCGCCACCGAGCCCGCACTCGCATGCCGGTGGCCATCCTGCCGCTGTCGCCACCGGCGTCGACGGCGTGGAACAGCGCGCCGATGGTGCCGTCGATCGCGATCAACGCCCAGGCGAAGTCGTGCGGCACCGGATCGCCGGGGCGTGAGCGCACCCAGGTCCACGACGTCACGGTGCCGGTGTTGGCGACCGGCACCAGCTCGCCGGTTTCCGCGCCGGTCTCCGGTTCGAACTCCAGCGGCGCGCACAGCACGCCGCGCGCGGTCCGGACGCCGTAGAGCTGGCCGTCGCGAAGTCCGCCGAGGAACGTCCCGATCTTCGGGCCGACCGTGCGCTCGAACGGGAACTCGACCGTGTAGGGGGCGCTGAGACTGTCCGCTGTCATCGGGTGCCTTTCCGTGGTGTCACACGTTGTTCGTAGGCGGCGCGTTCGGGGGAGTCGACCGCGGCGAGCATCGGCGTTTCGGCGTGCAGCACCCGTTGCAGCCACTCGGACAGGCGGCGGCCGGTGAGCATGCCGAGCCGGAGCGTGGGGCCGATGCGCCGCGGCACGTACACCTCGAACCGGGGACGTCGCAGCGTGCCGACGATCGCCGTCGCGACGTCGTCGGCAGTGATCGGCGGGAAGCCCGGCACCTCGGTGAGTCCTGCCGCCAGTTCGGTGCGGACGAACCCCGGCAGCACACAGGAGACGTCGACGCCGGAACCCTGTAGCTCCGCCCTGATCGCCTCCGAGAACCCGAGCACGCCGAACTTCGTCGCCGCGTAGGTCGCGCCGCCGGGGAACGGGATCCTCGCGGCGACCGACGCGACATTCACGACATGGCCGTTGCCCCGGGGACGCATCCGCCGGATCGCTTCCTTGCTGCCGTGGATGACGGCGTGCAGGTTGATGGCCAGGATGCGTTCGGTGGCGGTGTCCGCTTCGTCCTCGATGCGGGTGAGCGGCATGATCCCGGCGTTGTTGATCAGCACGTCGATGGGGCCGAGTTTCTGCTCAACGGTGTCCAGGAACGCGGTCAGCGCCGCGCGGTCGGCGACGTCGACCCGCACCGCGAGGGCAGAGTCTCCAGTCCCGGTGTCGGGTTCGAGGTCGGCGATGGCGACCTTCGCGCCCGCGCGGGTGAGGGCCGCCGCTGTCGCCGCTCCGATGCCACGGGCTCCGCCGGTCACCGCGACGACCTTGTCTGCCAGTGAGCGCACCATGTCTACCTCCGTGCCGACCGGCGGACGTCCTACGAGTGTCAAAACTAGAACATGTTCCACTCGCTGACAACCCCAGAACCGGCGTGGCAGCGGTTGAGCCTGAAACGCGTACTAGTGCCGGCCGTCACACGAGGCGGTGATCCGTCTGTGGTGTGGACCACAATCGCTTCCCTTGCGCGAGACGTGAACGGTTAGTGTTACCAGGTGTCACGTTACTTCGAGTAACAGTTATGGAGGCAACGATGCCCACCAGCACTCCGGCGCACGCCGACCAGCACGACGTCGCGCGCAGGCTGCTGCACTCGTCCGAGACGTTGTCGTACGACCCCGCCGTCGAGGTCGACTGGGAGACGCCGCTCGACACGGATCATCACGGGGCCAGCCCGGAGTGGAGCACGTTGTACGGCACGGCGTACTGGGACGAGATGACGCCGGCGCAGCAGCGGGAGTTGACGCGCCAGGAGGCGGCGTCGGTGGCGAGCACCGGCATCTGGTTCGAGATGATCCTGCAGCAGATCGTGCTGCGGGACTTCTACGCCAAGGACCCCACCGACCCGGAGTTCCAGTGGGCGCTCACCGAGATCGCCGACGAGTGCCGCCACTCGATCATGTTCGCGCGCGGTGCCGCGAAGCTCGGCGGGCCTGCCTATCGTCCGAGCCGGATCGTCGTCGAGCTGGGCAGGCTGTTCAAGACCATCGCGTTCGGTGAGTCGGCCTACGCGGCGATCCTCGTCGCGGAGGAAGTCCTCGACGTCATGCAGCGCGACTGGATGCGCGACGAGCGAGTGACGCCTCTCGTGCGCACCATCAGCAACATTCACGTGGTCGAGGAATCGCGGCACATGAAGTTCGCCCGCGATGAGACCAGGAAGCGGCTCGAGGGCTCGTCGTGGCTGCGGCGGCAGGTGGACGCGCTGGTCGTCGCCATCACGTCGTACTTCGTCGTCACCAGCATGGTGAACCCGAGGGTGTACGCCGAGGCTGGGCTCGACGTCGACCGCGCGCGGCGGGAGGCCAAGGCGAACGAGCACCACAAGTCGATGCTGCGGTCGAGCTGCGCCGGGCTGATGGAGTTCCTGAACTCGGCAGGGCTGCTCACCAAGGCGTCGATGTGGTTCTACCGGCGCGCGAACCTGGTCTGACGCCATGGCTTTCGCGATCACGCAGACGTGCTGCAACGACGCCACGTGCGTGTCGGTGTGCCCGGTCAACTGCATCCATCCCGCGCCGGGCGAGCCGGACTTCGGCAGCACCGACATGCTCTACATCGACCCGCAGGCCTGCATCGACTGCGGCGCGTGCGCCGACGCCTGCCCGGTCGACGCGATCTTCCCGGTGGCGAGCCTGACCGAGCAGTTGCGGCCGTACGCGGAGATCAACGCGTCGTACTTCGCGGACCGGGCCCCGGCTGACGGCGACCCGAGCCCGAACTTCCACGCCTGGGACGAGCCGGTGTTCGACCGCGTTCTCCCCGCCGACTTCGCGCCGCTCGACGTCGCCGTCGTGGGCACCGGCCCCGCTGGCATGTACGCGGTCGAGGACCTGCTGCTGCACACCAACTCGCGGGTGACGCTGATCGACCGGCTGCCGGTGGCGGGTGGCCTGGTGCGGCACGGCGTCGCGCCGGATCATCAGGCGACCAAGGGGATCGGGGAGACGTTCGCGCGGTTCCACCAGCACCCCCGGCTGCGGCTGCGGCTGGGTGAGTCCGTTGGCTCCGACGTCACCGTGGACGAGCTGGCTGCGCGGCACGATGCGGTGATCTATGCGGTGGGCGCGTCGTCCGCGCGCCGGTTGGGCATCCCTGGCGAGGACCTGCCGGGCAGCCACGCCGCGACCGACGTCGTTGCCTGGTACAACGACCATCCCGACGTGCCCGCCGACGCCGTGGACCTGTCCGCAGAGCGGGTGGCCGTGGTCGGCAACGGCAACGTGGCACTCGACGTCGCGCGCATCCTGACGATGGATCCGGAGGCGTTGGCGGACACCACGATCTCCCCGGCGGCGCTGGCGGCGTTGCGGTCCAGCAAGGTGCGGGAGGTCGTCGTCCTCGGGCGCAGGGGGCCGGAGGACGCCGCCTACACCCGGCCGGAGCTGCTGGCGCTGGCGCGGCACCCGGACATCGACCTGGTGGTGGACGACCACGACCCGCGCGGTGCGGCTACCGGCGACAAGGC
Organism: Actinophytocola sp.; assembly: GCA_009377475.1. GTDB lineage: Bacteria > Actinomycetota > Actinomycetes > Mycobacteriales > Pseudonocardiaceae > Haloechinothrix_A. The sequence continues at coordinate 7,160 of WHTY01000104.1, read as the reverse complement.
GGCGTGGCTGCGGGACGTCCGGCGGGAGGTCGTGGACTGGTCCGCGCCACCGCCGCATGGACGACGTCGCATCGTGCTGCGGTTCCGCTCCGCGCCGCGCGAGGTCATGGGGGACCGGCAGGTGCGTGGGCTCCGCGTCACCGGCGTTGGTGAGGACGTCGAGGTCGCGGCGGGCCTGGTGATCCGCGCGGTTGGGTATCGCGGCACGCCGGTCGAGGGGCTGCCGTTCGACTCGGGCACGGGGACGATCCCGCACGTCGGTGGGCGCGTGGAGGGACGTCAGCGCGACTACGTCGTCGGCTGGATCAAGCGCGGCCCTTCCGGCGGTATCGGGGCGAACCGGGCGTGCGCGAAGGAGGCCGTCGGCACGCTGCTCGCCGACGCGATCTCGGGACGTCTGCCACGCCAGGAGCGTCCCAGCGTCGTCCGTCGGATGGCACGGCGGTTGCGTGGGTAGGGGCCAGCGCCTGCGCCGGTAGGGGTCGGCCGCGCCCGCTCAGTCGCCGACGACGTGCACCGTGGCGTGGTGGGACCCCGTGTTGGCGAGCTTGCGGTCGAGCGTGAGCAACGTGCAGCCCCGGAGTTCGGCCAGCGCGATGTAGGCCGCGTCGTAGGGCGTGTAGTTGTGCCGCAGTTCCCAGACGCGCTCGGCGATGTCACCCCCTGATGTGTAGTCCACGGTGAGCCGGGGCAAGGTCGCCGCGACGTGGCCTGCGCGTTCGTCGCTGATCTTGCGCGCGAGCCAGCGGCCCCGAACCGCCGACGTCACCTCCACGGGGAGATGTGCGGGCGCTGCCCAGTGCGAGTCCGAGGTCAACGCCGCGTATGCCTGCTTGCCCTGCTCGCCGTCGTCGGTGAGTGCGGCGACCATGAGCGAGGCGTCGACGACGATCACGCGGTGTTCCGCCGGTCGCGGTCGGCTCGGATCTCCTCGATCTCACGCGCGGTTTCCCCTGGCTGGGCCGCATAGCCGCCGCCGACCGCGCGCACGTCGTCCAGCATCGCGGTGTTGCCCGCCCGCCGCGCCTCGTTTTCGAGCAGGGTGCGCAGGTACGCCTGGGTCGACTGCCCGCGCGACCTCGCCACCTCGGCCAAGACGTCGCGCACGTTTTCAGGGACGTCCCTGATCTGCACGTTCACCATGCATGCATTTTACATGCATTCGGATTGCGGTTGCAGCCCTCGACGTCCCGGTGTTGATCGCACCTACTCGCGCTGTTGCTCGCGAAACCCGGCGAATGAGGCTGTTGCGCTTTGGCCGGTGAAGTCGGAGTGCCGTGCATCGTGATCGCTGTTGGGCCTAGTTGATCTACTTTGCTCCGTGGCTGACCATCAGAACCGGACAATCGGAACGAATTTTGGCAACTCAGGGAGCAAGGTAGATCAACTTCTTTCGCGACGCGGCACTCAACTCCGAAAGCGCAACAGGCTCGAATCGGACGTTTTCGCACCACAACGCGAGTACACGTGATCAACAACCGATCGCGACCGCGTGGAGGGTAGCCAGCTGGGCACGTATCGGTGTACTCCTGAATCACCGCACGCCGAGAGGAGACGTCGATGGGTGCCTACGTCGAGGTGTACGACCGGAGCATGGCCGACCCGGAGGGGTTCTGGCTGGCGGCGGCCGAGGACATCGACTGGACGCGGAAACCCACCATGGCGCTGGACGACTCCCGCGCGCCGCTGTACCGCTGGTTCCCCGACGGCGAGCTGAACACCGCCCACAACGCGCTTGACCGGCACGTCGAGTCCGGCCGGGGCGACCAGACGGCGTTGATCTACGACTCGCCGGTCACCGACACCAAGGCGTCCTACACCTACACCGAGCTGCGGGAGTACGTCGCCACCTTCGCGGGCGCGCTCACCTCGCTCGGCGTCACCAAGGGCGACCGGGTGATCATCTACCTGCCGATGGTGCCGGAGGCCATCGTCGCGATGCTCGCCTGCGCGCGCATCGGTGCGGTCCACTCCGTCGTGTTCGGCGGGTTCGCGCCCAAGGAGCTCGCCGCGCGGGTGGAGGACGCGCAGCCGAAGGTGATCGTCGCGGCGTCGTGCGGCATCGAGCCGTCGCGGGTGGTGGAGTACAAGCCGATCATCGACGACGCGCTCGCGGCCACCACGCATCAGCCCGACCACGTGGTGATGCTGCAGCGACAGGCGGCGACCGCTGCGATGACCGACCGCGACGTCGACTGGCATGACCTCGTCGCGAGCGCGAGCCCCGCCGATCCGGTGCCGGTCGCCGCCACCGACCCGCTTTACATCCTCTACACGTCCGGCACCACCGGGAAGCCGAAGGGCGTCGTGCGCGACACCGGCGGCCACGCGGTCGCGCTCGCCTGGTCGATGCGCAACGTCTACGACGTCGCACCCGGCGACGTCTGGTGGACGGCGTCCGACGTCGGCTGGGTCGTCGGGCACTCCTACATCGTCTACGGCCCGCTGCTTGTCGGCGCGACCACCGTGCTCTACGAGGGCAAACCGGTCGGCACGCCGGACGCGGGCGCGTTCTGGCGGGTGCTCTCCGAACACCGCGCGAAGGCGTTGTTCACCGCGCCGACCGCGTTGCGCGCCATCAAGAAGATGGATCCCAAGGCCACCGAGATCGCGAAGTACGACCTGTCGGCGTTCCAGACGTTGTTCATGGCTGGGGAGCGGCTCGACCCGGAGACGTACCACTGGGCGCACGACGTCCTTGGCGTGCCGGTGATCGACCACTGGTGGCAGACCGAGACCGGCTGGCCGATCGCGGCGAACCCGCGCGGGCTGGAGACGTTGCCGGTCAAGCCCGGTTCGGCGACCGTCCCGGTGCCTGGCTACGACGTCCAGGTGCTCGACCAGCAGGGCAACCAGGTCCCAGCCGGGCAGGAGGGCGCGATCGCGATCAAGCTCCCGCTACCGCCCGGCACGCTGCCGACGCTGTGGGGCGACGACGACCGCTACGTCGAGTCGTACCTGTCCCGATACGAGGGCTACTACCTCACCGGCGACTCCGGCTACCTCGACTCCGACGGCTACCTGTTCGTCATGGGCCGCACCGACGACGTCATCAACGTCGCTGGTCACCGGCTGTCCACCGGCTCCATCGAGGCGGCGCTCGCCAGCCACCCCGCAGTCGCCGAGTGCGCGGTGATCGGAGTGCACGACGCGCTCAAGGGCCAGGTACCGCGCGGGTTCGTGGTGCTCAAGTCCGGTGTGGACGTTGAGGAGGACACGCTGCGCGACGAGCTGGTGGCGGCGGTGCGGCGCGACATCGGGCCGGTGGCAGCATTCCGGGACGTCTCGGTGGTCGACGCGCTGCCCAAGACCCGCTCCGGCAAGATCCTGCGCAAGACCATGCGCGGTATGGCGGACGGCAGGGACGAGCCGGTGCCGTCCACCATCGAGGATCCAGGTGTGCTGGACAGCCTCCGCTCGGTGCTGCGCGCCGAGCGCTGAGGCGCCGCTCCGGAGGTGCGGGCGGGGCGGTGGTGCGTGTTGCTCCATCGGACCAGGGTTGGCGGGGGTCCACCGTCGAGTCAGTCGCATCCGGGAGCGGATGCGGGGAATCCAGTGTGACTCCGAAAGGTCTCGCGGATCGCTCAGATCACGCCGCGGCGGGCGGCCCACGCCACCACCTGGACCATGGCGCGTGCGCCAAAGCGGTCACAGAGGGTGCGAGCGCGGCGCCGCACCGTCCGCTCGGACAGGTCGAACCGGCGCGCTATCGCTTCAACGGACAACCCCTCGGCGAACAGCGCGATCATCTGGAGGTCCTCCTCGGACACGTCGCCATTCGGCTCCGTCGCCTGGTACCGCATGTACGCCTCCGAACGATTTGCGTGCGTAGGACTTCCGGTTACGCACACACCGGGCAATCTCCCGGTACGGACGTGGCATCGGACCGTCATACCAGCCGCGGAGCACACCGCATCGCGATGCTGGCCGTCATAGCGATCAACGAGCCGACGACGAGGACGTGGAGTTGCCGACATTAAGGCCTCCCGTATCTCGCAATGCTCGGAAACGTCGTCGGCGCCGCGCTTGATGAATCGATTCAACCGGATGTTAGGCGGTTGCCGGAAGACGGTCAAGGTTGGCTCTTGACTGGCGCACCGGACAGTATGTCCGGATCTGGCCACTGCTCGGCCTTGACCCAATACCAACGCCGGATCAAACTTTCTGAAAGCGCTTACTATCGTCGGCCATCCAGTCCTATTGAGACCAAACTGACCGGGACGGTGTACCTGACAACGCCTGGTTTACGCCGACACGCGAGCGATAACGCAACCAGCGGAAGGATTTCCAGTCATGCGCGTCAGTCGAATGCCGCTGCGACGAACGGCTGCGGCCTCGCTCACGGCCGCACTACTCATCTTGGCCGCCCCGGGAGCTCCCGCAGCGGGTGACGACCACCTCCGAGCCGGTCCAAGCGAACCACAGCTCGAGACCCTCGACCGTGGCCTCATCGCGACCACCACCAGCGAAGGCGTGTTCCTCAGCTGGCGGCTGCTGGGTGATGAGGTGACTGGGAGTTCCGACCACGGTATGAAGTCCGCCCCGTTCCACGTCTACCGTGACGGCGAGCGCGTCGCCACAGTCTCCGACAGTACGAACTATCTCGACACCAAGGGTTCAGCCGCTTCGCGGTACCGGGTGGTGTCTACTGCCGAGGCTGGCCGGACCGATGCCGGCATTGCGGTGAAGCCGTGGTCCGGCGGTTCGTACGAGCTGCCCCTCCAGAAACCGGCCGACGGGGTGACGCCCGCTGGGGAGCGGTACACCTACTCGGCCAACGACATGAGCGTGGGAGACGTCGACGGTGACGGCGAGTACGAGTACGTCGTGAAGTGGGATCCGTCCAACTCCAAGGACGTCTCCCAGGTCGGTTACACCGGCAACGTCTACATCGACACCTACGAGGCCGACGGCACCCTGCTTCATCGGCTCGATCTGGGTGTCAACATTCGGGCGGGCGCACACTACACCCAGTTCCTCGTCTACGACTTCGACGGAGACGGCCGCTCCGAGATGATGCTCAAGACAGCTCCAGGGACCACGAGCATCCGGTATGACAACCAGGGTGAGGTAGCAGCCGAGGAGTACATCACCATGCCGGTCACTGACCGGCAGGCCGGCTATTCCCACGACGACGATTACCGGCTGAGCGCCGAGGGCTACTACGACCATCTGGTCACGATGTTCATGGGCTGGCACAAGCACCCGGAGGTGGCCGCAGGCAACTGGCCAGCCACCCTGGAGGAGGCATTCGGCATTGAGCAGCGCTACGACTACCCGCTCTCCCGGGAGGACGCCGAGGCGCTGGCAGACCACTTCGTGGACGTCTACGCACCCGAACGAAGCAGCCGCAACGACCTTCGTGCCTTCGAAGGGTTCATCCTCGACGGGCCCGAGTACTTGACGGTGTTCGACGGGGCCACCGGCGAAGAGCTGCAGACCGTCCACTACAAACCTGGCCGCCACGACGACGGCCTCATGTGGGGCGACTACGCGATGTCTCGCATCGAGCCGGGCAATCGGGTCGACCGCTTCCTTGCCGGTGTCGCCTACCTCGACGGCACCCGCCCATCAGCTGTCTTCGCACGCGGCTACTACACCAGGACTACTCTCGTCGCCTACGACTGGAACGGCACGGCGATCACGGAGAAGTGGTACGTGGACAGCGGCTGGACGCCGATGAGTAACCCGTTCAACGACAACCCCCATGCCGTCGACGGCACGGACCCGCGGTTCGGTTCCATCACCAACCAAGGCTCCCACTCGCTCAGTGCCTCCGATGTGGACGACGATGGCAAACACGAGATCGTCTACGGCGCGGCAACGATCGACCATGACGGCAGTGTGCTATACAGCTCGAGCGACGTCCTGCCGCCCGAAAGCGCCGATCCCGGTGCGACCGCGAAACTCGGCCACGGTGACGCGATGCATGTGACCGACATCGACCCGCAGCAGCCCGGCAAAGAGATCTACACGGTGCACGAGAACGGCCGGTGGGCACCCTACGGGTACGTGTTGCGCGACTCCGCCACCGGCGACGTGCGCTACGGCGCTTACAGCGGCCGGGACACCGGTCGCGGGATGGTTGGCGACATCTTGCCCGAGCATCCTGGTCTGGAGACCTGGTCCGTGGACCTGCGGACCGCGGACGGCGAGTTCATCGGAAGCGACCGGCCTGGCACCAACCAGAGCATCCGGTGGGCTGCTGACATGACAACGCAGATCGTCAACGGCTCCGGCAACCAGACTCCGACGATCGACGACTGGCGCCGGGGCCGACTGCTTACCGCCGAGGACACCCGGACGGACAACGGCACGAAGGGTACCCCCGGCCTCGTTGCCGATGTCGTCGGCGACTGGCGCGAGGAACTGCTGGTTCGTACCGCGGACAGCAGCGCGATACGGATCTACGTCAGCACCGAGGTGACCGATCGCAAGCTGTACACGCTGATGCACGACCCGCAGTACCGGGCGGCCGTGGCGCGGCAGCAGACCACCTACAACCAGCCGTCCTACCCTGGCTTCTACCTGGGCTCGGATATCGACTGGGCACGGGTCCCGGTACCGGGGTTCGCGGCCCCGCTAGTCCGACCAACGGCTGAGGATCGACAGCAACGTTGAGCGTCGTGCCGCCGCCGTCCACCACAACGGCGGCGGCATGGCTCGTTGCCGAACCGACAGCATCTGGCCCGGCGCCAGACTCGTCCACCGAATAGAAACAAACGTTGGTCGGGACGGTCCCGCACCTGTCAATGTAACGTTTCATCCACCGCTTCGCGCCATGCCTGCTCGATCCGGTCCTGGTTGAGGTGTCCGTCGCAGACAAACGCGGTGAGCCGCCGTGTCTGAGCTTGTCGTTTAACCCCTGGTCGGGTGTGTGGTGACCCCGGTTGATCATGGAAGCGGCCCTTGGTTGATCATGCTTCTTGTCACAGCAACAAGATCAACAACAAGGGCCGCAGTGAGTAGTGTGCACGATGGCGAGCGCACCGACGCGCTCGGGGATCTGGCCGGGTTTCGCCGGGAGTTCTACCGGTGTCTGCCTCGGCGGGCGGATGCGCTGTTCGAGTTGACCGATGCCGTGCTGTGTGCTGACGGGCCGGTGTCGACGCTGGTGGGGTTGTCGCTGGCGGGGGCGAGCATCGGCGAGGTCACGGCGC
>WHTY01000154.1 GCA_009377475.1 Actinophytocola sp. | reverse complement strand
GGACGCGCACTACGACGGCTTCGGTCCCGCGCACAACATCGTGATCAACGAGGCCAGCGGCTACGCCTACGCGGTCGGCTCGGACACGTGCAACGCCGGGCCGCACATCGTGGACATCTCGACGCCGACGTCGCCGCTCGCGGCCGGGTGCGTCGGCGGCGACGGTTACACCCACGACGCCCAGTGCGTGAACTACAGCGGTCCCGACGCCGACTACGCGGGCCGCGAGATCTGCATGAACTCCAACGAGGACACGCTCACGATCGAGGACGTGACCGACAAGGCGAACCTGGTCCAGGTGTCCCGCACCGGCTACACGGGCGCGAATTACACCCACCAGAGCTGGTTCACCGAGGACCAGCAGTACTTCGTGCTGGACGACGAACTCGATGAGTCCAACAACCGCCGTGATCAGCGCACCCGCACCTACATCTTCGACGTGTCCGATCTGGACAGCCCCGTCCACATCGGAACGCACATCGCGGACGTGACCGCGATCGACCACAACCAGTACGTCAAGGGCAACCACGTGTACCAGGCCAACTACCAGGCTGGGCTGCGCATCCTCGACGTCACGCAGGTCGGCAGCGGGTCGCTATCCGAGGTCGCCTACTTCGACATCTACCCGAGCGGCAACGCCGCGCAGTTCAACGGCGCCTGGAGCGTGTACCCGTACTTCGACAGCGGGACCGTGATCATCAGCGGCATCGAGCAAGGGCTCGTCGTCGTCAAACCGAACCTCACCGGCGGCGCGCCGACCGAGTTCAGCAGCACCGACCCGGTTCGCATCAAGGCGGGCAGCACGGTGACCAGCGCGATCGACGTCAGCGGAATCGACGGCAGTGCGCCGGCCGCCCTGGAGGTCGCGATCGACGTCAGCCACGCCGCCCCGACGGCGCTGGCCGTGGACCTGGTCGGTCCGGACGGCGCGACCTACTCGCTCAAAAACAGCGGCGAGGCACTGCAACCGGCGTACACAGTGGATGCATCGGCGTCGCCCGCGTCCGGCACGTGGCGGCTGCGGATCACCGACACCCGTGGCGGCGGGCGGCCCGGTGAGCTGACGAGCTGGTCGCTGCGGTTCTGATATGGCGGTGTTGCGTGCCCTCGCCGCGCGGTACGAGATCGTGCTCGCGGTCGTCGGCTTGGTGCTGATCGGCATCCTGATCACGGCCGCGGTGGGCTCCGGCGACGACGCGCCGGGGCCCGGGTCGGACGGCGTGATCGTGCACGGCGACGGGCTCGCGACCTCGCACACCGGCTACCGGCTGGTGGCCGACGACCTCCCGGCGGCAACCGGGAAGCGGATGCCGGTCGAGTTCCAGATCCTCAACCCGTCCGGCAGGCCGCAAACCGAGTACCTGTCGTACCGAGCGAAGCCGATGCACCTGCTGGTGTTGCGCGACGACACGCACGCCTACCAGCGGGTGTTCCCGACACTCGACGGCGACACCTGGCGCGCCGAGATCTCCGTCCCGGATGGCGGCCAGTACCGGATCTTCACGATCTTCGTGCCGCAAGGCGAGCCGAAGGACGAGCACCCGACCGTCCTCGGCGCGCCGTTCGTGGTGCCGGGCAACACCCAGTTCGTGCCGATGCCGGAGCCGCGCGAGCGGGTCGACGTCGGTGGCGTCACGGTGACCCGCCCGGACGGCCCGGCGCAGCCGCCGGTCGACACGCCCGTCACGCTGCGGTTCCGGTTCACCGACGACACCGACAAACCCGCCGACCTGGAGCCGTACCTCGGCAACTACGCGACCATCTGGGCGTTCAACGGCATGACGTTCGCTGCCCACGACGTCCAGCTCACCCAGCGGCCCGGCGACCCGCTGCCCGGCGGCGAGCTGAGCGGCACCGTGGAGTTCGACGAGCGCGGCGAACACCGGGTGTTCGTCGAGTTCCAGGTGGACGGCGAGGTGCACGTCGCCGCGTTCACCGTGTTCGCGACCTAGTTCGCCATCTAGTTCGGCTGGTCCCAGTCCGCATAGGACGTCCATGCCTGCAACGTCGCGGGGCTGTCGAACCGGCGGTGCTCGCCGGAGATCGGGTCGGTGAAGGCGAGCGTCTTGGCCAGCAGTTGCAGCGGTCGGCTGAAGTCGTTGAGCGGCGTCTCGGTCAGCGTCGGGTAGAAGCGGTCGCCGAGAATCGGGATGCCGAGGCTCGCCATGTGCAACCGAATCTGGTGAGTGCGGCCGGTCATGGGAGTGACGTGGTAACGGCCCAGGTCGCCGCGCCGCTCGACCAGCTCCACACGGGTCTCCGCGTTGGGCGGTCCGTCCACCTCGCGGGCCGCGATGACGCCGCGTTCCTTGATGATGCGGCTGCGGATCGTCGTCGGCAAGGCCAGGTGGTCGTGGACCGGCGCGATCGCCTCGTACTCCTTGTGTACCCGGCGATGCGCGAACAACGTTTGGTACGCGCCGCGCAGCTCGGGCCGGATCACGAACACCAGCAGGCCAGCGGTGACGCGGTCCAGGCGGTGGGCGGGGCTCAGTTCCGGCAGGTCGAGTCGCTGCCGAAGCCGCACCAGGGCGGTCTCCAGCACGTGTTTGCCGCGCGGAATCGTGGCGATGAAGTGCGGCTTGTGCACCACGAGCAGGCTGTCGTCGTGGTGCAGGACGTCGATCTCGAACGGCACCGGCACCTCGTCCGGCAAATCGCGGTGGAACCACACGAACGAGTCCGGCACGAACGGCGCGTCGTGCGCCAGTGGCCCGTCGAGGCCGACGAACCGCTGCTCGCCGAACATCGCGTCGATGCGTTCGGGCGCGACCGGCAGCCGGTCGACGAGATGGTCCCGCACCGTGCGCCACGGTCCCTCGGCGGGCAGCTTGAGCCGCGCGGCGTCGAGGCCATGCCGCTTCGGCAACGGGGACTGTAGGCGTTTGCGCATCACCGTCAGCGTACGGGGCGGTTCACTCGCCGGTGCCTCCCGTTCGCAGCCGTCAGCGGTCTACGGCATGGTGGACACATGACTGATGCGCTTGTCCGCCCGCGTGAGGGAAAGATGATTGCCGGAGTGTGCGCCGGGATCGCCAATCGATACGGCTGGAGCGCCAACGCCGTGCGCTTGGTGTTCGTGCTCTCGTGCCTGCTGCCCGGCCCGCAGTTCCTGGTCTACATCGCGCTGTGGATCTTGATGCCGAAGGAGAACTAGGCAGCGCCGGGGGAGCACGAGGCGCGGCGGGCGTAGCAGCAGCGTGCGCAGCCGTGGGAGCGCGAGGCTCCGCCGAAGGTGCGCTACTCATCACCGCACCCCGTGCGGCCGGAACTGGATGCTGATCCTCGGCCCGACCGGTTTCGCGGTCTTGGGCACGGCGTGCTCCCAGGTGCGCTGACATGAGCCGCCCATCACCAGCAGATCGCCGTGGCCGAGCCGATGTCGCTGCGTGGTCCCGCCGCCGCGTGGGCGCAGCAGCAGGTCGCGCGGCGCGCCGATCGAGATGATGGCAACCATGGTGTCCTCGGTGTTGCCCCTGCCGATCCGGTCGCCGTGCCAGGCGACGCTGTCGCGCCCGTCCCGGTAGAAGCACAGCCCTGCCGTGCGGAACGGCTCGCCGAGTTCGCCGCGATACCGCTCCGACAACGCCGACCGCGCCGTCGCGAGCACCGGATGCGGCAGCTCGTCGCCGTCGTCGTAGAAGCTCAGCAACCTCGGGACGTCGACCACCCGGTCGTACATCGGGCGGCGTTCCGCGTGCCAGGGCACATCCTCGGCGAGGTGGTCGAACAGCAGGTCGGCCCCGGTCAGCCACCCCGGACGCAGATCGACCCACGCGCCGTGGCTGAGCGGGATGCGCTCGACGGCGTCCAGCGGGCGCAGCGCGGGCTCGGCGGTCTCGCCCGAGCCCACGCCGACGAGGTCGAGCAGCGAGCCTTGCAGTGCGACGGACATGCCACCACCTTACCCGAAGCATCGAACGTGTGTTCGTTATTTCCCCGGTGTGTCGTGGCCGCGTCGGGTGAGCCCCGACTCTCGTGCCGCATTCGAGTGTTCTTAACTGACTTAACCGACTTAGCGGGTTATGCTCATCCGCGATGACCGGAAGTGAGGATGCCATGGCACGGACCGCTCGGCGGCAGCTCGCGCGACGGCTGCGGGAGCTGCGCGAGTTCGAGCTGGGGGAGAAGCTGACCCAGGACGGACTCGCCGCCGCACTGTCCGGACCGAAGCGGCTCTCCGGCGCCGCCGTCTCGACGTGGGAGAACGGCGAGAGCGAGAAGCGGCCGTCCGATGAGCGGATCGTGCAGTACGCGTTGCTGTTTTCCACGCCGGGCAATCTCAAGCCGGAGCCGCACGTGCCGAGCGAGTCGTCGCTGGACAAGTCCGCGCGCGAGCAGTTTTACGCGCTGCGCAGGGAACTGGCGCGGTTGCGCGACGAGGCCGAGCAGGAGGCGCGCCGGGAGCGCACGCCGAGTCCGGCGCGGTCGGTCGTGAACGAGATGTGGCAGCACGACCGTGACGAGGAGATCGTCGTCGTCACCTCGGAGGTGCCGGAGGACGAGCTGCCCGCGAACGCGCGCGCGGGCAGCGTCAACTACACGCGGCTTGCCCGCTACGGCCACATCGACTCGTTCTTCGAGATGTACATGCGAATCGCCGAGCTGGGCTACCGCAACCGGCGGCATCGCTCCGCCAACGACCGCGGCATCGACCCTGCCAGCACCCTCGTGCTGATCGGCGGCCCGTCGGACAACCGGATGACGCGTAACGTGATGCGCCTGCTCCGCCTGCCGTTCTCACAGCACATCGTGCACGACGACGGCCCGGAGGCGTTCCTGCTCGACGACGGCCCCGATGGGGCGGAGCTGGGGCCGGTCATGGCGGACTTCGAGGACGGCGAGCGCGAGCTGATCGAGGACGTCGGGCTGTTCCTGCGGGCCAGCAACCCGACCAACCCGGCCGTCGACATCACGCTGTGCAGCGGGTGTCATCCGGCCGGGGTGCTGGGCGCGGTCCGCAGCTTCACGCATCCCGACGTCGTGGCGGACAACGTCGAGACAATCCGCGCCGAGGTCGGCAGGCTGACGGACTTCTTCGTGCTGTTCCGGGTGCCGGTGGTGAACGGGCGCGTGCCGCCGCAACGGCTGAAGCACACGCTGATCAGGGCCGAGGGCATCGGCGCGCCGAGGAACGGTTCGCGGAACGGCAGCCGGTAGTGGCGTCCGCCGGGGCATCGGGACACGCCAGGCGTGTGCCGAAGGTGGCCTTGGGTACATTGGGTGTACCCAAGGCCACCTTCGGCACTTACCAGGCTCAGGCCACACAGCGGGCTCAGGGCGCCCAGCTGCCCTCGGGTTCGGTGGCGACCTGGGCCTTCTCGCTGACGGGAATGTCGGTCGGCAGGTCGAGCGCGCCGGTGAAGGAGGCGACCTGGATCATGCCGAGCACGATGAGCGCGAGCACGCCTGCCAGCAGGAGCTTGAGCGACTCGCGCCAGAAGGCGACGGCGAGAAGGGCGAGGAAGGCGATGGTGGCGAGCATGGTGATCTCCAATCGGCCGGGCCGACCAGTTGCTCCCTGCGGGCCGACCGCCACCATGGCGATGCGTGAGTGTCGATCAGCCAGCTAGGTCTGGACGCGCATCATGTTCAGTGCCTCAGAAGGGTTGAGTTGACGAGTGTTCTGAATAACTTAACCATCTCAACCGGTCAAGTCACGATCAAGGGGCCAGAATGGGCATCACCCGGTCACCGCAGCGCCCGCGACAGGCCGTCAGCGGGCCACGTGGCGCACATTCGACCAGGTCGCGACGGCGCCGTGACTACACCGTGAGTGTGGCGTAGCCAATACGTCACACACTGCGATGCGCGTGGCACTGCCCCGGTCGCACTAGACTGCGATGCGTCATTCAGCGCAGCCATGCGCGGCGGCCTCGACACCGGCGAACCGACCGGAGTACGAGCCAGAGTCGACCCGCTGACAGCGGAAAGGATCGGCATGCGAGTGGAACCCGACGTGGTGACCGGCCCACTCGGCCGGCTGGTGGCCTACGCGCAGAACGGGCTCGAGGTGCTGCGCTTCGGCGGTCTCGACACCGGCGAGCAGCCGTCGCCGTTCGAGGTCGTGGAGCGCGGGCCGATGTTCCGGCTGCGCCGTTACTACCCCGGCACCGCCGAGAGTGCCGAGGCGGACGACCGGCCGGTGCTGCTGCTGATCCATCCGATGATGCTCGCCGCAGACGTCTGGGACGTCGCGCCGTCCAGCAGCGCCGTCACCGCACTGCACGAGGCGGGCATCGACCCGTGGGTGGTGGACTTCGGCGCGCCCGACAAGGAAACCGGCGGCCTTGACCGCGCGCTGACCGACCACGTCATCGCCGTCAGTGAGACCATCGACCTGGTCCGCAAGCACACCGGCAAGGACGTCCACCTCGCCGGATACTCGCAGGGCGGCATGTTCTGCTACCAGGCCGCCGCGTACCGCAAGGCCCGCGACATCGCCAGCGTCATCACGTTCGGCAGCCCGGCCGACATCCTCGCTGGCGCGCCGCTCGGCCTGTCCGAGGAGGTGCTGACCAAGAGCGCCGAGTTCCTGGCCGACCACGTCTTCAGCAGGCTCGCGCTGCCGAGCTGGGCCGCGCGGCTCGGCTTCAAGCTGCTCGACCCGGTCAAGTCGGCGCGCTCGCAGGTTGATTTCCTGCGCCAGCTGCACAACCGCGACGCGCTCATCGGCAGGGAACGGCAGCGCCGCTTCCTCGAAGGCGAAGGCTGGGTGGCCTGGTCCGGCCCGGCGATCGTGGAGCTGCTGCGGCAGTTCGTCGTGCACAACCGCATGATGACCGGCGGTTTCGCGATCGGAGACCGGCTGGTGACGCTGGCCGACATCACCTGCCCGATCCTCGCGTTCGTCGGCGAGGTCGACGACATCGGCCAGCCCGCCGCCGTGCGCGGCATCGGCAAGGCCGCGCCGCAGGCCGACGTGTTCGAGTTCCCCATGCGCGCGGGACACTTCGGACTTGTCGTCGGGTCGGCCGCCACCAAGACGACGTGGCCCGCCGTGGCCGACTGGATCCGGTGGCGCGAGGGCCAGGGCACGCGGCCGGACGGCGTCGTCCCGCTGAACGCCGACCCGCAGCCCAGCACGCGCGCGTCCGACGTGACCTCGCGCATCACCTACGGCTTCAACCAGATTGCCGACGTCGGCCTCGGCGCGACCAAGACCATCGCCGCGCGCGCCACGGAGGCGGTGCGGACGTCGCGGGAGATCACGGCGGAGGCGGTGCACGCGCTGCCGAGGCTGTTCCGGCTGGGCCAGATCCAGGGCCACACCCGCGTGTCGTTCGGCAAGCTGCTCGCCGAGCAGGCCGACCGCAACCCGGACGGCGAGTGCTTCCTGTTCGACGACCGCGTCCACACCAATGCCGCCGTCGCCGAGCGCATCGACAACGTCGTGCGCGGGCTGATCCACGTCGGCATCCGGCAGGGCGACCACGTCGGGGTGCTGATGGACACCCGGCCGAGCGCGCTGGTCGCGATCGCGGCGCTGTCGCGGCTCGGCGCGGTCGCCGTGCTACTGCCCCCTGCGTCGGACCTGACGTCGGCGGTGCGGCTCGGCGAGGTGTCGGAGATCGTCGTCGACCCGCTGCACGTCGAGGTGGCGGCGGCCACCGGCTGCCAGGTGCTGGTCCTCGGCGGGGGCGGTGAGCGCGAGATTGCGGCTGGCGGGAACGTCGTCGACATGGAGCGCATCGACCCGGACGCCGTCACGCTGCCCGGCTGGTACCGGCCCAACCCCGGGCTGGCGAAGGACCTGGCGTTCGTCCTGTTCAGCCGGTCCTGCGGGCACACCGAGGCAAAGCTGATCACGAACCATCGCTGGGCGCTGTCTGCGTTCGGCACGGCGTCGGCCGCCGCGCTGACCAGCCGCGACACCGTCTACTGCATCACGCCGTTGCACCACCCGTCCGGGCTGCTGACCAGCGTCGGTGGCGCGGTGGCCGGTGGTTCGCGGATGGCGCTGTCGCGCGGGTTCGACCCGGCGCGGTTTGACGCCGAGGTGCACCGCTACGGCGTCACCGTCGTCTCCTACACCTGGACGTTGCTGCGGGAGCTCATCGCGCAGCCGGAACCGGCGGGCGGCGAGCCGCACCGGCCGATCCGGCTGTTCCTCGGCTCCGGCATGCCGCGTGGGCTGTGGCGGCGGGTGCTGGCGCGGTTCCCCGGCGCGAAGGTGCTGGAGTTCTACGCCTCCACCGAGGGCGACGCCGTGCTGGCCAACCTCTCCGGCGCGAAGCCGGGGGCGAAGGGCAGGCCGCTGCCAGGCAGCGCCGAGGTGCGGCTCGCGAAGTACGACCCGGTGGCGCGCAGGCTGGTCGAGGACGACCGTGGCTACGCGGTGCCGTGCGCCCAGGGCGAGGTCGGACTGCTGCTGGCGAACCCGAGGGTCGACGTCGACCCGACCGCCCGCAGGCTGCGCGGCGCGTTCGCGCCGGGCGACACCTGGCTGGCCACCGACGACCTGTTCGTCGCGGACAACGACGACGACTACTGGCTGGTCGACAACGTCCACACCGTGATCCGCGCGGCACGCGGGCCGGTCTACGGCCAGCCGATTGCCGACGCCCTTGACGACCTGCCGTCGGTGGATCTCGCCGTCGCCTACGGTGTCCTGGCGGGGGAGCACGACATGGCGGTCGCGGCAGTGACGCCCTGGCAGGGCCAGGAAAGTGGCGCCGAGATCACGCCCGACGACGTCACGAAGGCGCTCGCCGAGCTGCCCGCCGACCAGCGGCCGGACGTCGTGCACGTCGTGGCCGACATGCCGCTGACGACGTGGTTCCGCCCGAACGCCGCCGCGCTGCGCGAGCGGGGTGTGCCGAGCGAGCGGGCGTGGTACTACGACGCCACCGAGGGCGCCTACCTGCCACGTTAGGGCGCGGGGCGCGTGGCCGCCTGTCCGGCCGTGGTCCGGGCGCGGCGCTTGGCGGCGCGGCGGGGCTGACGCCAGCGGTGCGCGGTGCTCCGCCGCGCGGCTCGGCGTGCGGTCCCTCGGGGACGGATGTCTTTTCCAAAAATTGGCTATCCATATCGATGCAGTAGTCTGCGACCGTGCTGGATCGTCCGCGGGCAGGTGTGCACTACCCGGGAAGTCTCGCTGACCTGCGGGCTTGGTTCCCGAACGACGCCGCGTGCCTGGACTTTCTTGACTGGT
>WHTY01000019.1 GCA_009377475.1 Actinophytocola sp. | reverse complement strand
GCCAGGATCAAACTCTCCAACAATGAATAGAAGAAGAGAATCATCGACTCTCAAAAAACTCAAACAGAACCAACAAAGGTTCCAAAAAAAATCTACTGGCTTAAAAAACAAAGCACACTGTTGAGTTCTCAAACAACACGCACCGCAAATCACTCTAAGTTTAGAGAAATTCTTGGTAGTTGCTTCCCTCAGCGAAGCCTCAACCCCGGACAGTTAGTCGAATCGACTTGGTCAGGGGTCTCGGCCCAACTTCGGGCCGTCGCAGTACATTACCCGGTCCGTCTCGCGGTGTCAACCCGCTCGGCCCGGGTGGCTTCTTGCTGACAAGTTACTACTTTACCAGCCGTCTCCCTGCCGGTCCTTCGGGGGGTGTTTTCCCTGTCGGCCCGGCGTTCCTGGCGACATGGAGAACATTACACGTCCTCAAGATCGCCAAAAACAGGGGGGTCCCTTTCTGTAAAGCCCCAGGTCAGCGCGGTGCGCCCCGCAAGGGGCCGCGTTAGACCTCTGACGCGAGCAACGCGGCGAGCTCGCCGACGGCTCGACGAAGCTCGCGCCCGAACGCGTACATCGGCTCCGCGACGGGGCGCGGCGTACTGAGATAGATCGCCAGTCGCTCCGGCAGCAAGACGTAGCCGACGCCGATGCATGTGCCACTCGTCGACCCGAACCCGAAGTACCGGATGTTGACCGACGGCGCGGAACTCGTGCTGAGATAGTCGTCGCGCATCCGCAACCATCCCGGTGACTCGTACAGCGCGAGCGGTTCCACTGTCCCCAGCACCTTCTTGCGTCGCTGCTGGATCAGTTGCAGCTCCCACAGGTGTTGCTCGGGTGCCTGCCCGGTCTGGCATTCCTTCGCGCGCGCGACGTGCTTGTCCGCCGCGGCCCGGAAGGCGTCGCGACGGGCGGCCTCGTCGACGTCGTCGTCGGTCATCGCGGCCACGAACCGTTGCAGCTCGGGCGTGACCACCCGCATCGCCTCGGTCCTGCCCCGCCGGTACTGCCGGGTCGCGATGGACTCGTACGTCGCGCCCTGCAACCCCTTCGCCCGGTAGTGGGCCAGCTGGTACGCGCATTGCATGAACGCGTCCGGCGAGATTCCCAGCCGTTTGGCCGTATTCGTGCCGAAGTCGTCGAACGACAGCAGGGACGTCGCGGTGTCGGCAGCCTGCGCGGCGAACGACTCCGCCGCCGAGGTGATGTCGGCGCGCAGCGCGTCGGTGAGCGAGAACTCGATCGGCGTGACGGCGGGCTTGCCCTGCGCCACCGCGCCGGACTGCGTCGAGTGCGCCTCGGCGGTGTCTTCGAACAGCGCGTCCACGAACCGCAGGATCGTGGTGCCGTCCAGCTCGCAGTGCTCGACGTTGATCCCCGCCGTGCCGTCGCCGAACACGATGAACGAGACCGCCTTGTCGAACCAGCGGTTGGCGCTGTCGCCGTGCAGCAACTGGTCGCAGGCCGTGTGAGCGTCCTCCGGCACCAGGTCTTCGAGGCAGACGCAGAACAACGCCCGCTCCACCTCGTCCAGCAGCGCGGGGTTGCCCGAGTCGGCGGCGAGCAGATCCTGCCTGCTGGCGGCCCACTCCGCCCGCGCCTTGGTGGTGAGGTGACCCACGGACGTCCCAGGAGCCGCCGAGGTGGCGCCCGCGGCCATCACCGCCCGGATGCCGTCGGCGAGTTCGGCAAGGGTGTGCGGCTTGCCCTGCTCGCCAAGGACGTCCAGCCGGAAGAGGTTGCCCCGGTAGAACACCAGGATGTGCCGCTCGGTCGACGGTCCTGGCCACTCACCGCTGTATGGCGCGCGGACCCGATCCTGCACCGCGCCGGGGATGCGGGTGGTGGAGAACAGGAATTTGTTCTGGTCCATCGACTGCGGCACACCGCGTTGCACGACCGGCGGGATGCGTTCCTCGTCCAGCAACGTCTTGTAGTGCAGCGCGGACGCGATCAGCCCTGCCGCCCGCTCGGCCTGGCTGACGTCGACGTCGTTGAACAGGAAGAAGAAGTTCGCGTTGAGCGCGATGCGGTCCCGGCGGCCGAGGTAGCGGTACAGCCAGAACGTGTCGAGCCAACTGCGCACGCCCTCGGTGGCGTCGTACTCGGCCAGCGCGGCGTGCAGCGTGTGCGCGGGGCTGCCGTCGCGCCGGAACTCCTCGACCGCCGCCTTCGTCTCGGCCAGCTCGTCCTCGGTCAACAGCGGTCCGCACCATTCGAGGAACCGGTCGCAGCTTTCCTCGACGGTGGGCAGCGGCACCCGGGGCAGGGTGTCGTCGTTGCCGAAGGTGCGGGTGGACAGGTTCTCGTTACCGCTCACGCTCAATCCTCACGTCACTGCTGTCGATGGTGCTGCGCTCCCCGCGTGGCAGGGAGATGTAGAGCTGGGCGTACAGCCAGCCGTCGGTTTCCAGGCCATCGGGGTCGAAGCCGCGCGTCGCGAGGGTGTCGAGCATCCGCGCCTGCTCCTGCTCGCCCGCGAACCGCCGCTGCTTGAACACGCCGTCGACCGGAATGGTGTCGTAACCGAGCCGCGTGAGCATGTCGACGACCGGCGCGAACGGAAACATCCGCAGCACGAAGTGCGCCAACCACGGCCTGCGCTCCCCCGACGCCGCGATGACGCGCTCCAGCGTCGTGCCGGTGACATAGCCAAGACAGCCGGTGGAGATCACTAAGTCGGTGCCGTCGAACACCGTGCGCTGCTGCTCGGTGGGCGGGTGCGACTCCAGATCGGCGTGGACGTCAGCGTCGAGGAACCCGGCTTCGCGCGCGTAGGCGAGCGCGGGCTGCGAGGCGTCCAGTCCGATGAACCGGTGCCGGTCCAGCCCGCCGCGTGCCCGCACCAGCTCCCGGTCCTGCCGCAGCAGCTCGGCGCGCGACATCGACGTCACGGCGTTGTCAGCGGCACCGCAGTACCGGTCGTACAGCTCGTCCATCGTCAGATCGCAATTCAGCAGCGCGGCGTTGATGCCGTAGGAACAACCGATATCCACAATCTGACACGTCGTCACCTGACGCGCTTGCCGATAGTCGTCGACGAGTTTCGCGAAATACGGTTTCGCCAGTTGTGTAATGCGGTAATCGAGCTCTCGTAGTTCGCGAAAGTACGCGCGCGGATCGGGCTGCGCGTAAATGTGGTCGAGCGACACTTTTCCGGTGGCGTCGAATCCCACGAACCGGGCCTCCTTTAGTCGAGAAGTTGGTCGACGCGCACCGCTTGCGCGGCGGCGGCATGGTGTTCCGGCAGCACCCTGCCGAAAAGCTGCTTGGTGCGGGCAGGCGTTCCGATGACACCGTCGCGCTCGCTGTAGGCGAAGATCGCGGTGTGCCGCGCACGGTCGCCCCGCACGGCGCTCACCCGATGCAGGGCGTAGCGGCCCTTGAACAACTGCAGGTCACCCGGTCGCAGCTCGAGTCCGCGGATCAGGTGTTCGCCGTCGCCCGCAAGGACCACGTTGACGCCGTCGAAGTTCTCGGACTCCGCCGACCGGATGTTGGGGCAGTACTCGAAGACCCCGCCGGCGTCCGACTCCTGGGTGAGCATGGTGACGGTGAACTCGTTGGTGTCGAAGTGCCAGGGGTGTTCCTTGCCCGGCGACACCACGTTGAGCACCAGCCCGGCGAGCGGGTCGGCGAGCGGGTGGATCTCGGTCAGCTCGAAGCAGTCGGCGAGGAACCGCTGGAACAGCGGGCTGGTGTAGAGCTGGTGGATGATCGCGTCCGACGGAATGGCGTCGCGGGGCACGAAGGCGTTGCCGCGCTGCATCGGCCGCCTGCCGGGATGGTCGTCCGGCAGGTCGGCGTCGGTGTCGACGTTGTAGGCGTTGACGGTCTCGGCGTCGTAGTAGGCTTTCGGCGCCATCTCGGCGCCCTGCAGCCGCAGCACGTCGCGCAGTTCGGGACGGACGAACTCGGACAGGACGCTGCATCCGTCGTCGCGTAGCTCACCCCGGATGGCGGTGACGATCTCGCGCCACCGGTCGCTTCCTGGTTCCGATAACGGGTAGCTCTCGGTGTTGACCAATTGCTCAATCACCTGAGTTCCCGAAGCGTCCATTCACAACCCTTTCTGTGCAGCGAATTCACGGCAGACGAACAACGCGGAATGCGAAAATCCGCGTTGTTCGCGTATTGGTGACCGATCATCAGACGACGGGCAGCAGTGTCCGCAGCTCGTACGGGGTGACCTCGCTGCGGTAGTTGTCCCATTCGACTCGCTTGTTGCGCAGGAAGAAGTCGTAGACGTGCTCGCCGAGGGCGTCCGGCAGCAGCTCGGAGCCTTCCATCTCGGTCAGCGCCTCGCCGAGGTTTTGCGGGAGCTGCTTGTAGCCAGCCGCCCTGCGCTCGGTCTCGCTCAGCGACCAGATGTTGTCCTCTGCGGCGGGCGGCAGCTCATAGCCCTCGCTGATGCCCTTCAGCCCAGCGGCGAGAATCACCGAGTACGCCAGGTACGGGTTGCACGCCGAGTCGAGTGAGCGCAGCTCCACCCGTCGGGAGGACGCCTTGCCCGGCGAGTACATCGGCACGCGTACCAGCGCAGAGCGGTTGGCCCTGCCCCACGACACCGTCGTCGGGGCCTCGCCGCCGACAATGAGCCGCTTGTACGAGTTCACCCATTGGTTCGTCACCGCCGAGATCTCCCGCGCGTGGGCCAGCATGCCAGCGACGAATGCCTTGCCGGTCTTGGAGAGCTCGTCGGGGTCCTCCGGGTCGTAGAAGGCGTTCTGGTCGCCTTCAAAGAGGCTGAGGTGCGTGTGCATGCCGGAACCGGGCTGGTCGGAGAACGGCTTGGGCATGAAGGTGGCCCGCACGCCCTGGGTCAGCGCGACCTCCTTGACGACGTAGCGGAACGTCATCACGTTGTCGGCCATGGTCAGCGCATCGGCGTAACGCAGGTCGATCTCCTGCTGCCCCGGCGCGCCCTCGTGGTGACTGAACTCCACCGAGATGCCCATCGCTTCCAGCGTCTCGATGGCATGCCTGCGGAAGTGCGCCGCCGTCGCGTGGCTGGCCTGGTCGAAGTAGCCGCCGTTGTCCGCGGGGATGGGCGGGGCGCCGTCCTCGGGGGAGTCAGCGAGCAGGAAGAACTCGATCTCCGGGTGCACGTAGCAGGTGAAGCCCGCCTCGCCCGCCTTGGAGAGCTGCCTGCGCAGTACGTGGCGCGGGTCTGCCCAGGACGGCGAGCCGTCCGGCATGGCGATGTCGCAGAACATCCGCGCCGAGTAGTGACCGCCCTCCGGCGTCTCCCATGGCAGCACCTGGAACGTCGCAGGGTCCGGCTTGGCCACCATGTCCGACTCGTAGACCCGCGCGAAGCCCTCGATGGCCGAGCCGTCGAACCCGATGCCCTCGGTGAACGCCCCCTCCAGCTCGGCGGGCGCGACCGCCACCGATTTCAGGAACCCGAGGACGTCGGTAAACCACAGCCGGACAAAGCGAATATCGCGCTCTTCGAGCGTGCGCAGCACGAACTCCTGCTGGCGATCCATGCTCCGGAGACTAACGGCAACGCACGCCGGACCGCATGTGACATGCCCTACCGTGACACTCCGTGCTGGGCGGCGGGCGGTTCCTCGCTCGGCGCGCGGCGGATGCGCAGCGACATCACCGTGGCCAGCACGCACAGCACGCCCGCGCCGTACCAGGCGATGTCGTAGCTGCCCAGCTGATCGCGCGCCGCACCAGCGGCGAAGGCGGCCGGCTCAGCGCCGTAGGCCGTCGTGCCGACGTCGCGGGGATGATCGCGCAGGAAGGCGAGCACGAGCGGGACGACACCGAGCGCGGCGAGCGCCACCGCGAGCGAAGCTTCGCGCCAGCCGTAGCGAGTCGCCAGCATCGCCACCAACGGCAGGAAGACCAACTGGCCTGCCGCGCTGCCCGCCGTGAGCAGACCGCTCACCAAGCCCCTGCGGCGGACGAACCAACGACTGGTCAACGTCGCGACCAGCGTCAACGCCATGGCGCCGGTCCCAGTGCCGACCAGCACGCCCCACAGCAGCAACAGTTGCCAGCTCGACGTCATGAACACCGTGAGGCCGCTACCGACACCGACGAGCACCAGCGCGCAGGAGACGACGCGGCGCATGCCGAAGCGCTCCATCAACGCGGCGGCGAACGGCGACATCAGGCCGTAGAGCACCAGGTTGATCGAGACGGCGGCCGAGATCGTGCCACGCGACCAGCCGTACTCGGCGTGCAGCGGGTCGATGAGGACGCTGGGCGCCGCCCGGAATCCAGCCGCGCCGACCAGTGCGATGAAGCCCGCGAAGGCCACGAGCCAGGCCCAGTGCGGCCGCCGACCTCGTGGGGTGGACGGCCGCTGCGAGAGATCAACGAGAGTCACCTGCTCAGCCTCGCCAGGCGGTCGCACCTGCACCAGTGGCAAGATTGCCACTATATGAGAAGATATTGCCATGGTTCATCGCGTCGCTGTGCTGGCGATCGGCGAGGTCGTCGGCTACGACATGCAGATCCCGCCGCAGATCCTGGCCGAAGCGCATCGGGACGGCGTCCCGCTCTACGACGTCAAGCTCTGCGGCGTCGATGACCGTCCGGTGCGGGTGAGTGCGGGCTACGAAGCGCGGCTCGACCATGGGCCGGAGATCCTTGCCGATGCGGACACGGTGATCATCCCCGGCACCCGCACGCCCGGGCCGAGGCACCAGGGCGTGCTGACCGACGACATCGCTGCGGCGCTTGCCCTCATCCGTCCGGACACGCGGATGATGTCGATCTGCACTGGCGCGTTCGTGCTCGGCGCGGCAGGGCTGCTCGACGGTCGTAAGGCCACGACGCACTGGGCGCACGCTGCCGACTTCCGACGGCTGTATCCGCAGGTCGATCTGCGCGAGGACGTCCTGTTCGTCGATGAGGGCGATGTGCTCACGTCGGCGGGGCTCGCTGCGGGCGTCGATCTGTGTCTGCACGTCTTGCGTTCCGACCACGGCAGCGGGGTGGCCAACCACGCCGCCCGCTACTGCGTCGTGCCGCCGTGGCGGGATGGTGGCCAGTCGCAGTTCATCGAGGCGCCGTTGCCGCAGCAGGGCATCGGGAGCACTTCGGCGACGCGGGCGTGGGCGCTGCGGCGGCTCGGCGAACCGCTCACCCTGGGGATGCTCGCGGCGCACGCCATGATGAGCGAGCGCACGTTCAGCAGGCGGTTCCGCGCGGAGACGGGGCTGCCGCCGCACACCTGGCTGATCCGACAGCGGGTGGACTACGCCCGCAGGCTGCTTGAGACGACCGACCTGCCCGTGGATCAGGTGGCCGAGGAGTCCGGCCTTGGCAGTGCCGCCTCACTGCGCAAACACTTCAGCGCGGTGCTGGGCGTGCCGCCGCTGGCGTACCGGCGGACGTTCGCCACCGGCGCGTGAGGCTCAGCCCGAGCAGCGCAGTCCCTTCTTCGGCAGCGTGCCGTTGATGAGGTAGTCGATGCCCGGCTGGTCCACGCACTGATTGCCCTGCGCGAACACGGTGTGCTGGGTGCCTTCGTACGTCAGCAGGCTGCCGCCCATCGCCTTCGCGAGCTGCACGCCCGCCTGGTACGGCGTCGCCGGGTCGTTCGTCGTGGAGATGACGAGCGCCGGTGGCACGCCTTCGACGTTGGGCAGGTGCGGTTCCGACGTGTTCGGCACCGGCCAGAACGCGCAGGCGTCGCGGGCTTCGCTGATCGGCTTTCCGCTGTCCAGGAACGGCGCGACCTGCGCGTAACGACGTTGCGCGGTGAGGATCGTGTCGCGGTCGGTCACCCTCGGGTCATCGACGCAGCGGATCGCTGCGAAGGCGTCCTGAGTGTCGGAGTACTCGCCGTTCGGGCCGCGTTCGTTGTACTGGTCGGCCAACGCCATCAGCGCCTCGCCGCGACGTCGTTGCAGCTCGTTGAGGCCGGTGTTGAGCTTCTCCCACAGTTGCTGCGAGTACAGCGCCTGCACGGTCGCGGTGGTGGCGTCGTCGAACGACAGCTCCCTGCCGTCGGCGATGGTGACCGGGTCGTCGATCAACGGCCGCACCAGGTCCTGGTAGCGCTCGGTGGCCTTCGCCGGTTCGTCGCCGAGGCCGCAGTCCTGCCGCTTGGCGCACCACTTGGCGAACTCCGCGAAGGCGTCGCCGAAGCCCTTGCCCTGCGCGACCAGCGAGTCGACGAGCTCCTGCTCGGGGTCGAGCGCGCCGTCGAGGATCATCGCGCGCACGTTGTCCGGGAACTGCTCGGCGTAGGTAGACCCAATCCGGGTGCCGTAGGAGTAGCCCAGATAGGTGAGCTTCCGGTCGCCGAGGACCGAGCGGAGGATGTCCATGTCCTTGACGACGTCGCGGGTGCCGAGGTTCGCCAGCATCTCCTCGCCGTGCTCGGTCCGCTGCGCGCACTTGCGCGCGAACGCCCGCTCCTCGGCCTCCTGCTCCTTGACACCCTGGGGTGTGCCGTCGACTTCGCTGTCATCGGCGCGGTCGGCGTCCCGTTCGGCGTCGGTCAGGCAGTCGACCGACGGCTCGCTCGCGCCGACGCCACGTGGATCGAAGCCCACGACGTCGAAGCGGTCCCCCAGCTTGTTGATGGTTGGTGAGAACCGCAGGCTGGCGGCTGCCTCCATACCGGACACCCCGGGCCCGCCGGGGTTGACCAGCAGCGAGCCGATCCGATCGTCCTGCGCGCGGGTGCGCAACACGCCGACCTCGATGGTCTCGGCGTCCGGGTTCTCGTACGACAACGGCACCTCGAGAAGCGCGCACTCCACCTCGGGCGCGGCGAAGGTCTGCTCGGCGACGTTCGTCGTCGCATACGGTTGGCAGTCACCCCAGTCAAGTCGCTGGGAGTAGAAGTCGTCGAGGCCATCCGGGACGGGGCCGACCGGGCCAGCGGGCGCACGGTCACCGCCGGAAGGACTGCCCTCGTCCAGGACGGTGCAGCCGGTCACGGCGATCAGAACAGCGCCGACGAGGGCGGAGAGCTTGCGCGGAGAACGTGGCACGCTGCGATCGTGCCACGAAACGCTGGAACCCGAAGGAGTCATGTGCCGTTGGACCGGGCGGTGCTTGTGGCTTGCTGGTGGCTTGCTTGTGGTCGAGCGGGGACACCGGGCACGATCCGGTCCCGCCGGTCACGCCGAGCATACGACGGATCCGGGATGATGGCTGGCATCAGGCGCAGACGACGAGGAGACGGTTGAATGACGCTCGGACGAGTCCCCATGCGGACGCGGGTCGGCAAACGGCTGCGCAGGATCATCGAGCGGCCCGCCAGCGTGGAGCTGACCAAGTACGAGAAGCTGCTGCCTGCCATCGCGGCGCGCGAGGACGACCTGCGAGAGCGCTCCGACGACGACCTCACCCGCGCGGCACGCGACCTGCGCACCGACGGCCAGTTCAGCACCGAGCACCTGATCGAGTTCGGCGCGCTCGGCAGGGAGGCGGCCAGGCGCGCGCTCGGGGAACGGGCCTTCGACGTCCAGGTGCTCGGCATGATGGGGCTGCTCTCGCAGCACGTCGTGCAGATGGCGACCGGTGAGGGCAAGACGCTGGTCGGCGCGCTCGCGGCGTGCGGGCACGCGCTGCAGGGCAAGCGGGTGCACGTCATCTCGGTCAACGACTACCTCGCGCGGCGCGACGCCGAGTGGATGCGCCCGGTGTTCGACCTGTTGGGTGTGTCCGTCGGATGGGTGGAACCCGCGACGACGCACGCCGAGCGCAAGGACGCCTACGACTGCGACGTCACCTATGGCGCTGTCAGCGAGATCGGCTTCGACGTCCTGCGCGACCGGCTGGTCACGAAGGCCGAGGACCGGGTGCTGACGCAGCCGCACGTGGCGATCGTCGACGAGGCCGACTCGGTGCTGGTCGACGAGGCGCGGGTGCCGCTGGTCATGGCGGGCTCGGTTGACGCGGGCATCGTGGACGAAGAGGTCGCCAAGATCGTGCGGCGGCTGCGGCTCGGGCTGCACTACGAGACCGACGCCGACGGCAAGAACGCCTGGCTGACCCCGGCTGGCTCGTCCGTGGTGGAAAAGGCCCTCGGCGGCATCGACCTGTACGACGAGTCCGGCACGGAACGGCTCGCATCGGTCAACGTCGCGCTGCACGCGCACGCGCTGCTCACCCGCGACGTCGACTACCTGGTGCGCGACGGCAAGGTGCAGCTCATCAACACCTCGCGCGGCCGTGTCGCGGAGTTGCAGCGCTGGCCGGACGGGCTGCAGGCAGCCGTCGAGGCGAAGGAGCAACTGCCGCCGTCCGACCGGGGCGAAGTGCTGGACTCGATCACGGTGCAGGCGCTCATCGCGCGGTATCCGGTGGTGGCTGGGATGACCGGCACCGCAGTCGCCGTCGCGGAGACGTTGCGGGAGTTCTACAAGCTCGAAGTAGCCGTCATCCCGCCCAACACGCCGATCATTCGCGTCGATGAGCTGGACCGGATCTTCTCGTCGCCGTCGCAGAAGCTGCGGGCGATCGTCGCGGAGATCACCCGGGTGCACGAGGAAGGCAGGCCGATCCTGGTCGGCACCCAGGACGTCGCGGAGTCGGAGGAACTGGCCGAGAAGCTGACCAAGGCCGGGCTGACCTGCACGGTGTTGAACGCCCGCAACGACGCCGAGGAAGCGGAGATCATCGCCGAGGCAGGCAAACCGGGCACGATCACGGTGTCCACGCAGATGGCGGGCCGCGGCACCGACATCAAGCTCGGCGGCAGCTCGTCGGACGAGGCCGAGCGGGAGAAGGCCGTCGAGCTTGGCGGGCTGTACGTCATCGGCACCGCGCGGTACCCGAGCAGCAGGCTGGACGACCAGTTGCGGGGACGAGCCGGGCGGCAGGGCGACCCGGGCGGCTCGGTGTTCTTCGCCAGCATGGAGGACGACCTGGTGCTGGCCGGTGCGCCCGACGTCCCGGACGGCCTTGCCGCCGATGAGGACACTGGCGAGATCACCGACCCGGCCGCGGTGCGGCACCTCAACCACGCACAGCGCGTCGTCGAAGGCGCCAACCAGGAGATTCACCGCAACACCTGGCGCTACACCCGGCTGATCGAGCGACAGCGCACCGACCTGCTGACGTTCCGCGACGAGGTGCTGCTCACCGATACCGCCGCCGAACTGCTGCACACTCAGGCGCCGGAGCGGTACGACGAGCTGGCCGAGCGGCTGTCCGAGGAGACGCTGGCACAAGTGTGCCGGGAGATCATGCTGTACCACCTCGACCAGTTGTGGTCCGATCACCTGGCGTTCCTCGCGGACGTGCGGGAGAGCATCCACCTGCGGGCGCTGGGCAAGGAGACGCCGATCGACGAGTTCCACCGCGCGGCGATCCCGCAGTTCCACAAGATCGTCGGCGACGCCAAGGACCGCGCGGTCAAGACGTTCACCGACACCGAGGTCACCGACGACGGCCTCGACCTGGCAGGGGCAGGGGTGAAGCGCCCGACGTCGACCTGGACGTACCTGGTGCACGACAATCCGTTCGACTCCGACGCCGAGCAGGCGCTGAAAAAGATCAGGGGGACACTACGCAAGAAGCGGCGCTAGGCACCAGGAGGTCCATTCACAAGTCGGGTGGCGGGGCCGCCCGCAGGGTGGTCGCGCCACCCGACTGCAGGTGAGGCGCGAGATCACGACGAGCAGACCAGTGAATGGCCCGACTATGAAGATGAGCGCGGTGCAGAATGGGCGCATGGCTCAACTTCGGATGGCGCTGGCTCAGCTCAACCCGACCGTCGGTGACCTGCCCGGCAACGCCGACCTGATCGTCGCGGCGACTCGCGAGGCCGCCGGCGCGGGCGCGCACGTCGTCGTCACCGGGGAGATGGCGCTGACCGGCTATCCCGTCGAGGACCTGGTGCTGCGCGAGACGTTCGTGCGGGCGTCGGCGGCGGCGCTGGAGTCGCTGGCGGTCCGGCTACACGAGGCGGGCTGCGGCGACGTCCTCACCTACGTCAGCTACCTCGACGTCGACGACGTCGGTCCGCGCGATGCCGCCGCCGCGCTGTACCGGGGCGAGGTCATCGCCCGGCAGTTCAAGCACCACCTGCCCAACTACGGCGTGTTCGATGAGCAGCGGTATTTCAAGCCGGGCCAGACGCTCGACGTCGTGCGGCTGCACGGCATCGACATCGGCATGGTGATCTGCGAGGACATCTGGCAGGACGGCGGGCCGATCGCCGCGCTGGGCGAGGCGGGCGTTGACCTCGTCGTCGCGCCGAACGCGTCGCCGTACGAGCGGTCCAAGGACGAGCAACGACTGCCGCTGGCCGCGCGCCGCGCCCGCGAGGCCGGAGCGCCGCTGGCGTACTGCAACCAGGTCGGCGGGCAGGACGACCTGGTCTTCGACGGCGACTCGTTCGTGGTGGACACCGACGGCACCGTGCTGGCCCGTGCGCCGCAGTTCACCGAGCACCTGCTGGTGGTCGATCTGGACGTGTCGACCGGGACCGACCATGGCACGGGGACGTTCGCCGGGCTGGACGTCCGCCGGACGATGTTGTCCGACGAACCGCTGCCCACGTACGAGCCACAGCCGTCGCCGCCGCTGGCCGAGCCGCTGTCCGACCCCGCCGAAGTGTGGTCCGCGCTGGTCGTGGGCCTGCGCGACTACGTGCGCAAGAACGGCTTCGGGTCGGCGATCTTCGGGTTCTCCGGCGGCATCGACTCCGCGGTGTCGGCCGCGATCGCCGTGGACGCCCTCGGCCCGGACGCGGTGTACGGCGTGTCCATGCCCTCGAAGTACTCCTCGGAGCACTCGCAGTCCGATGCGGCGGAGTTGGCGCGTCGGCTGGGTTGCCACTTCCGGGTGGAGCCGATCGCTGACATGGTCGAGGCCTACGTCGGCCAGTTGGAGCTGTCCGGACTGGCCGAGGAGAACGTGCAAGCCAGGGTGCGTGGCGTGCTGCTGATGGCGCTCTCGAACAAGGAAGGTCACCTGGTGCTTGCCACCGGGAACAAGACCGAGATCGCCGTCGGCTACTCCACGATGTACGGCGACGCGGTCGGCGCGTTCGCCCCAATCAAGGACGTCTTCAAGAGCCACGTGTGGGAGCTGGCGCGGTGGCGAAACGACGTAGCGGAGAAGCGCGGCGAGACTCCGCCGATCCCGGAGAACTCGATCAGCAAGCCGCCGTCGGCTGAGCTGCGGCCGGACCAGCTCGACACCGACTCGCTGCCGGACTACGTCGTGCTGGACGACATCCTGGACGACTACGTCGAGGGCGACCGGGGCTTCGCGGACCTGCTGGCGCAGGGTTTCGACGCGGCGTTGATCGACCGGGTGGTCCGGATGGTCGACGTTGCGGAGTACAAGCGACGGCAGTACCCACCCGGGACGAAGATCACATTCAAGGCGTTCGGGCGCGACCGCAGGCTGCCGCTGACCAACCGCTGGCGGGAGACGCACTGACACGCCCGGGAGGGCTACTCACAAGTGAGCTGGCGAGGCCCGCCCGGAGGGTGGGTCACGACGGCTCACTGCGGGCGAGTGTCGTGATCGACGGGACGCGCCGAGGTGAACAGTCCGACCCATGAATACGGTGTGACCCTCGTCGCACGATTGCTGCCTTCCGCGTCGAGCGGTGCCACGCTTGACGTGGACAACCCGCGACTTCGGCCGTCCACTCGCGCCGTCGACCGCACCACGGCGACGAGCGCACGCGAGAGGGAACGGCCCGAGCACGGGCAACACCACTGCCCGGGGACCCGGATCGGGCCCCGAGGAAGGACGGTCGACGATGACTGGTGCGGAAGAAGCCGCTCCGTACGGCTCTGGCAGCGCGCGCGAGGCTAAGCCACCGAAGAAAGTCCGGGTCCACCACCTGCGCGAGATGAAAGAGCGCGGCGAGGCGTGGCCCATGCTCACCGCGTACGACATGTACACCGCGCAGATCTTCGACGAGGCGGGCATTCCGGTGCTGCTCGTCGGTGACTCGGCGGCGAACAACGTCTACGGCTACGAGACGTCGATTCCGGTCACGGTGGACGAGCTGTTGCCGCTGGTGCGCGCGGTCACCCGGTCGGTCAGCCGGTCGCTGATCGTCGCTGACCTGCCGTTCGGGTCGTACCAACTCTCGCCGGAGCAGGCACTGGCGACGTCGGTGCGATTCATGAAGGAAGGTCTCGCGCACGCGGTCAAGCTGGAAGGCGGGCGGAAGTTCGCGCCGCACGTCGAGGCGTTGACATCGGCCGGGATTCCGGTGATGGGCCACATCGGCTTCACCCCGCAGAGTGAGCACAATCTCGGCGGCTACCGGGTGCAGGGCCGGGGCGAGGCGGGCCACGAACTGCTCGCCGACGCGCTGGCGCTGCAAGAGGCCGGGGCGTTCGCCGTCGTCATGGAGATGGTGCCCGCCGAGGTCGCGAAGCAGATCACGCACGAACTGACGATCCCGACCGTGGGCATCGGCGCTGGTCCGGACTGCGACGCGCAAGTGCTGGTGTGGCAGGACATGGCCGGGCTGCGGCGCGGCAAAGCGCCACGGTTCGTCAAGCGCTACGCCGACATGGCTGGCGTGCTGTCCTCGGCCGCGTCGACGTTCGCGGCCGAGGTGCGGGGCGGGGAGTTCCCGGCCCCGGAGCACGCCTTCCACTGAGTGCCGGTTGACGCCGCCCGGTGCTTATGCCGGGCGGCGCGCCGGATCGCGGCACCGGAAGTCGGAACTCGGCTCTCCGGATCGCGGGGCTCGCGGCACCAGAGCACGGGACTCGCGCGATTTTCGGTGCAACTCGCGCCAAATATGGTGTGACTCGCGCGATTTTCGGTGCGACTCGCGGCGATTAAGGTGAGACTCGCGGCTCGCTCAGCGTCGCAGCCAGCTCGCGATGGGCGTCGACAAGAGACGGGCCGTACCAGGTGAGGTAACGGCCCGAGACCAGGGCGTACGGCACGCCGGGGAAGGCGTCGGGACCGTCGTCTTCGGTGAACTCCCACGGCTCGTCCGGCAGCACCAACAGGTCAGCCTCCCCCGCGTCGAACCGGGCGGCGATCTCGTCGCGCTTCGGCCTCGGGTACCGGTCGGCGTTGTCGGCGTAGACGTTGGCCACGCCGAGCCGGTGCAGCACGTCCCCGCCGAAGGTGTCACGACCGATCACCACCCACGGCTTGCGCCACACCGGCACCACCGCGCGTTTCCGCTCCGGCAACGTCTCCGACCAGGCGTGTTCCGCATCGACCAGCCACGCCGGCTCTTCGAGGCCGAACGCCTGGGTGAGCAGCCTGCGTAGCGAGCCGAGCGCGTCGGGCACGGTCGCGGGCGCTGCCATCACCCACACCGGGATGCCGTCGGCGCGCATCCGCTCGACGTCTTCCTTGCGGTTCTCCTCGGAGTTGGCCAGCACCAGGTCGGGCTGCAGCGCGAGGACGTCGTTGACCCTCGGATACTTCGAGCCACCGACCCGGGTGACGTCGAGGTCGACCGGATGGGTGCAATAGTCGGTGGCGCCCACAATGACGCTGGCGGCGCCGGCGGCGCTGTCGGTGCCGTTGACGCTGGCCTGGACGGCTTCGGTCAGACACGGCACCAGCGACACCACCCGCTCGGGCGTCCCGCGCAGCGGCACTTCCTCACCAAGATCGTCGATCAAGTGCATCCTGGTCACGGTACCGGCTCCAGGGTGACCGTCCGCGCGGTCGTGTCGACCGCTGTGACCCGGACGGTGACGCGCTGTCCCTCGGTGAGATCGGTGCCGTCGCAGCGCGCCAGCACCGGTGGGTCGGAGATCAACACCTCGGCCTCCTCGCCGCCGCCGCGCAGCACAACGGCGTCGAACGTCTCCCCCACCCGATCGGCGAGCACCCACGACTCCACCTGGTCAAGGCAGGCGCGCTCGACCTTGGCGGCGAGGGCGTCTGAGATGCCCATCACCGAGGGCAGTTCGGCCATCCCGGCGCGGACCCACTCCGGCACCTCGGTGCCAGCGCACACCGCGACGCAGACCTCGGTGGCGTAGCGGTCGACCAGCCGCCGGATCGGCGCGGTGACATGCGTGTACGGACCGCCGATCCCGGCGTGCGACGCCGCGCCGGGTGGTTCGCCGTCGAACGAGGTGTAGCCCGCGCCGCGCAACAGCCGGGTGCTGTCGGCGTAGAACGCCAACGACTCGGGCTGCTGCGGGTCGAGCCCACTGAGCACGTCGGCGATACCGGTGCCGTCCGGCCAGGCGATGCCGAGCGCCCGTGCGGACTGCCGCAGCCAGCCGAGCGCGTCGTCGTCCGCCACGACGACGGTGCGCAGGATGCCGACCCCGGCGTTGAGCATCATGTCTGCCGCGCACATGCCGGTGAGCAGCGAAATCTCGGCGTTGAAGGCGTCGATGTCGGTGCGCAACCGCAGCGCGAGCCGCCAGCCGCCGTTGCCGTCGGAGGTCACCTCCTGTTCGGGCAGTTGCAGTTCGATCGCGCCGCGCTGGGTGGCGAGCCTCCGGCGCAACGTTCCGAATTCCGGCAGCGCCGCCAGCGACGGGTGGACGTCGCCGCGCGCGAGGTCGTCGGCAACGCCCTGGTAGTCAAACCGGCCGGCGGAACGCACCATGGCCCTGCGGACGTCGACGTCTATCGGGTTGCCCTCGTCGTCGGTGTCGATGGTCCACAACACGGCGGGACGGACCTCACCGGGCAGCAGGCTCGCGGCCCGTTCGGAGAGCACCGGCGGGTGGAGCGGCACGGTGCCATCCGGGAGGTAGAGCGTCTGGCCGCGTGCGGTGGCTTCCCGGTCGAGCGCGCCGGACGGCGTGACGAACGCGCCGAGGTCGGCGATGGCGTAGCGCACGCGGTAGCCGCGCGGCGTTCGCTCGACACACATCGCCTGGTCGAGGTCACGCGCGCCGGGTGGGTCGATGGTGACGACGGGGACGTCGGTCGCGTCCTCCCGTCCGCCACCGCGGTCGCCGTTCAACCCGCGGGCAACGGCGTCCTCCGCTTCGGCGAGGGCGTCCGGGGCGAAGCCGTTCGGCAGGTCGAACTCGGCGCGGACGGCAGCGAAGTCCCATCGCTGCCCTGGCGTCCGCGCCGGTGGTAGCGGGTCGCTACTCATTCCGTTCCCGGTCCGCGCGCCATTCCCGGTCAGCCCGGTCGGCCTCCTCGGTGCGTTGCCGGGCGATTTCGAGGGCACGTCGTGCGGTGGCCTCGTCGGGATACGGCCCGAGCCGGTCGATCGCCCGCGACACCTCGAGGTGCTCGACCTCACCGGTCTTGGTGTTGTAGTACCAACCCTTGTCCGGATTCGGGTCCTTCTTGCGCCACAGTGCCA
The DNA here is from genome assembly GCA_009377475.1 of Actinophytocola sp. Classification (GTDB taxonomy): domain Bacteria; phylum Actinomycetota; class Actinomycetes; order Mycobacteriales; family Pseudonocardiaceae; genus Haloechinothrix_A. Next base: position 41,097 of record WHTY01000019.1, on the reverse strand, counting down.
TACCCCCAGTCTGACGCAGGAATGGCCGCGAGGGCATCTTTCGGCGGACGCACCGCCCAGTCAGCCGCCGTACCGGTAGGGGCGCTCGATCGGGTCACCGGTCGGTCCGAAGTCACCCGACGGAGCGGGACCCCCGGCTGGCTCGGGCCAGTCCGTCGCGGCGCTCGCCACCGGATCGGCCACCGGCGTCCCGCGCGCCGGGGTCTCCGGGTCGGCGGACGGCACGGGCTGGCCCGGCTGCGGACGTTGCTGCGGCGGGACGGTCTGACCAGGGTGCTCCGCGCCGGACACGGGTTGCCACACCGGCTGTGGACCGATGTTCATCGGCGCGGCACGCTGCGGCGCTGGCTGCTGGGGCTGCTCCGGTGCGGCCGGGGCCGGTTCGGCGGGCGTCTGCTGCCGCCGAACGCTCGTCTCGGAGATCACCGGATCGAGGCAGGTCACCAGCACCGTTGTCGCCTCGGGGTCCTCGACCTTGCGGCCGCTGCGCTCGCGGTAGACCAGGTCGCCGTCGTCGTCCATCTCGACGGTGTAGCCCGCCTCGGCGAGCTGTTCCTCATCAAGGTCGGTCAGCTTCTCCTCGCGGGACGGCAGCACGCGGTACTTCGGCCACGACAACTCGCGGTGCATGTGGTGGAACTCCCCGAGCACGCTGGCCAGCTGCCGCTGCCACGGCAACGGCATGTCCTCGGCGATGGAGCGGGGCAGGACGACGTAGTCCTCGGTGACGCCGGGACCACCCTCCGCGAGGTGGTCGGCCAACGGCGTGCTCGACGCGGGCGGACCGGCGTGCCTCGGCAACGGAGCGGCCGCGAACGAGCTGCGCGGGTCAGACTGCGGTTCCTCGGGCGTTTGCCTGCCCCGCTTGCCAAGACGTTTCACGACACCGCTCCTTCCTCACACCCCTGGCCGGACGGCGACCGGCAACATCTCGGGCTCGCCGAAGGTGACGTCCCTGGTGTGCACCGGCACGCCGGACTGCTGCGCCTCCACGATCTTCCCGTTGCCGATGTACATCGCCACGTGGTGGATCGTGCTCGGGTCCGACTCGTCATAGGCCCAGAACAGCAGGTCTCCCGGTTTCGCCTTCGCCACGGGCAGCATCGCTCCCGCGTGGTACTGGTCGCGAGACACCCGCGGCAGAATGATCCCAGCAGACTCGAACGCCCGCATCAGCAAACCGGAACAGTCGTAGGAGTCCGGGCCCTCGGCGCCCCACACGTACGGCTTGCCGCGCTCGCCCATCGCGAACTCGATGGCCTTGGCCGCAGCCTTGCTTGGCGGCAGCGCGAGCCCGACGCCCTCACCGCAGCCTGCCGCATTGGCGATGTCGCCAATGTTCTCGACGAGATGGACGGCCATGGCCTCCCACTCGTGGTAGCGGTCGGGGAACGCCGAGCGCTCGACGGCCTGCGCCGCGTCGCCGGGCCGCATGCTCTGCCAGTTCGGGAGCGCCTTGAGGACGTTGTAGAACTTGTTGACCTGGTACGGCGGGTCGGTTACCTGCGAGACCGTGCCCCAGCCCATCGAAGGGCGCATCTGGAAGATGCCGAGCGAGTCGCGGTCGCCGTAGAACAGGTTGCGCAGCCCCGACTCTGTCATGCCCGCCTGGATCGCGACCTGCCACGCGCGCGGCGGCATCTTGCGCTTTTTGCCGATGGAGATGATCAAGCGGACGGTGTCGAGTTGTTCCTGGGTCAGATTGGCGGCGTCGGTCGCGCCGACCCGGGGCGCCCCGGGCTGCGTAGGCCCGATCATCGCCTCGCAGCTCACGGGTTCGACGTCCATCAGCTGCGCACGTTCGCCCGCGTTGATCACGTTGACCACGGTCGTCGCCGCAACGACCAAGCCGAAGACGCTGGCCAGCGCGAAGCTCACCACGATGCCGAGCCGCATGACTCAGGCCGCCTTGCCGTAGTTCGAGACGCGCCAGCCCGCGCCCGTCTTGACGACGGTGATGCGCAACGTCGGGCCGTCGGTGGGCACCTCGGCGACGACGGAGGCGGTGTAGGACTCGACGACCTTCGGTTCTCCGGTGACCTTGGTCGCTGGGATGTTGTCCGGCTCGACGGTCTCCATCACGGGCAGGTACTCCGCGGTGGTGAACGGGGCGAGGCCGCGTAGCCATTTCTTGGTCGAAATGCCGTCCGGGTGGGTGACCCAGGCCCACGCCCACTTCCGGGCCACGTCGACGGCGGCGGGGTCCGCCGGCGCCGACGTGCGGGTCATCGGCGGCTCGGTCAGCCGGGTCTCGGTGAGCTCGGTCGGCTCTGTGGTGGGGGCGGCATCCGTGTTCGTCTGAGTGGCCCGGTTCGCGGCGGCAGTGATGCTGCCCTGGTCGGCACCGGGCAGGATCTTCGGCACCACGAAACCGATGCCGGTCACGATCGCAACGAGGATCATCACGGTCACGATCAGGTGCTTCGGGGAGCGCAGCGGCGCGCCCCAGATGCGCCGGTACACGGCCGCGCGGCCCCGATGAGTACGAATCGGCATGCCCGCGTCACCTCACCATGGAGTCGGTGTCGCGGAAGCCGGTGTCTTGGCGCACCTCAAGGCCGCGTGACGGCCGGTACAGCATGAACACCGGCTTGCCATTGATGACTTCCGCTTCCACCCGCCGGGGATCGGACGCGTCGGAGCGCCAGTGCGGCGCGGCATCGGCGTTCGAGCGCGTGGTGCTGGAGTCAGGGGCGGGTCCGGACATGCGAGACGGCACGACGTAAGGGGAGTCGGCGCTGTTGCCGCTGTCGCCGTAGCCCCAGCCGCCGTCGCGCGGGGTGCGCGACATCGGCCTGCTCCGGTGCGTGGCCGCTGAGCGTCGTTCGTCCCGCCGTTGGTAGGCGCGTTCCGGTTGCGACGCGCCACCGATGCCGCCGGCCGGAGTGAAGCCGAGGTGGGCCGGGTTGGGTGTCCCCGACGCGGGCAGCGCCCGCTGTTGCCCGCGGGCCGTACCGATGCCCTGCGGTGACTGCCGGTCGAGGCGCTGTGCCGACGCCCCGATCGTCCGCGCTTCCGGTCGGACCCTGCGGCCGGAGATCGTGGCGGTGCCCAGCTGACCTGGCTCGGCGTCCGCATCACCGCCGCTGCTCGCGATGTTGCGCCAGAACTGGTCCTGCTGGGTGTCCTCCTGCGGCTTGCGGCGGAATCGGGAGAACAGGCCCGGCGACGCCGGTAGCGCGGCACCCACGGTGCGGGTCGACATATCGACCATCTGCCACAGCCTGCGCACCGGCCTGCCGACCACGAACATCAGGATCGTCACCAACGCGGCCATCGTCATCTGGGTCAGCATCGACAGCGCCTCGGATGCGGCGAAGATGGCGTTGAGCAGCAGCGCGTGCACGCCGGCCAGCACCGACAACACGATGAGGTTGAACCCGACGGTGCCCGCCACCTTCGCGACCCGACGCAAGACGTCATGATGCAACAGGGCAACCAGGCCGATCAGCGGCGCGGTGAGCGCGAGCAGCCGGACCAGCACCTGCGCGAGCAGCACCGCCGTCTTGGCGAGCAGTTGGAACAGGGAGTACACCAGCGCTTGGAGCGTGGCGATGAGCCCGGCGCCGGTGCGACTGCCGTCCTCGCCGGTGAAGTAGCCGGACGACGGCCCTAGCTCGGCCGCGATGCGCTTGTACTCGGCCTTCTTCTCCTGGATGACCTTCTCGTCGGCGTCATCGCCGTTGGCCATTTCCTCCCAGGTGAACGCCTGCGCGTCCAGCAGGTCCCTGCCGTGCTTCTCGGCCTCGGTCGCATCGGCGGAGCCGAACTCGCCGCGTAGCCAGTTCTTGTAGATGATCTCGTCGTGCAGGTTCGTCGGCAGGATGTGCCGGACCACCCTGTCCTCCGACTCGTCCACGAAGCCGGCCTGGATGTTCGTGGTGGTCTGCACGATGGCGCGGTCAATGGTGTCGAAGTAGCGCAGCAGCGCGAACGACGACGCCGCGAGCCACACGGCGGCGAGCGCGAACAGCGCGCGCTTGCTGACCGAGGGCAGGTCACCGCGCCAGATGTGGCGGAACATCAGGATCGCCAACAGCAGCGCCACCAGCCCGAACAACTGAGCGTAGATGTTGTTGTAGACCTTCTCGGTGCCGGTCTCGATCGCGTCGTACAGCGGGGCGAACAGCCCGCCTTCCAGCACCGTGTAGTGCAGCGCGTTCGTCGCGCCGGTGATGGCCTTGCCGATGTTGAAGAGCTGGTTACCCGCCCACGTGTCCAGCGTGGTGTTGGCGTCGGTGACGCCGGACAGCCCGTTGCACTCGGACTCCGGGGTGTAGGTGTGCCACACCATGCCCGCGTAGCCGTAGTCGCTGTAGGGGCTGCCCGCCTCGCCCCGCGCCTCCGCCGCGTCGAACGCGCCGACCATGCCGGTGCCGGGCCGTTCCGGGTTAGGGGCCTCACCGCAGTCGGCCGCCGACGCCATGGGAGCACCGATTAGCAGTTGGAACCCGAGAATGGCGGCGACGGCCAGGACAACACGCGATCTGGTCGTGCCGGGGCGGCGCAGTCGGTGGCGCACGGCTTTGCCGAGGCCAATCGCTGCGATGATCATCGCGACCACGAGCAGCGCGTTCATGCCGCGTCCCACCCGGCGCCGCGCTTCCGGCCGGACCCGGCGCGCTCCGGCTCGCCTTGTGCGTCCTCGCTGAGCCCGAGCTCCTGGTCCGCCGCGAGATCGAAGTCGATGTCGTCGTCCGGCAACATCGGCTGGTCCAGCGCCACGTCGTCCGCTGCGGAACTGGCGGTGTCTGGCGCTGCCGCCTCCGCGGTGTCGGGGATTGCCTCATCGGCGGTGTCTGGCGGCGGCGAGCTGGGCGTGCGCTGCGGGGTCCTGCCGCGCTGGCCGAGTGCGGTCTCGTCCGGTTCCTGGTCCTGCTCGTCCGCGCTCTGCTTCTCCGCACCGCCAGGCCGAGCCCCTGGCGTGGTGTCAAGCACCTCGCGCAGGTGCGTCAGGTGGTCGCCGGAGAAGTCGACGCGGATGCGTTCCACGCCCCCCGCGCCGTCGGCGAAGATGAACTGCCTCGGCTCGCGGTCGCGTTCGACGCCCCGATCGGCGCCGGGCCGCCTGCCGAGGGCGGCAACCACCTGCTCGTACCCAACGCCGACCGGCACTTTCAGCAGCCGCAACGCGTCGGCCTGCGCGTTCTCGTCGTCCAGCCTGCCGACGAACACCGAGTCCAGCAGCGACACGAAGCCCTGAATGCGCAGGAAGTCGGCGGGGATCTGCGAGGACAGCAGCACCCGGACGTTCCATTTCCGGGAGTCACGGGCGAACCGGTTCATCAGCACCCGGCCGGTCGGCACCTCGGAGAGGAAGAACGCCTCGTCGATCCAGACGCCCTTGCGTTCCTCCTTGGGCCGCTCGTACACCGAGCGCTGCGTCAGCCATGCCGCGAGGTTCAGCATCTCAACGCCGAGCGCCTCCGCGTCGGTCCAGTGCTCCCGGCCGACACCATCCTTCGGCAGCGTCAACCCGGCCATGGTCAGCACGGTGAGCCGGTCGTCGCGGATGTCGCGGTACGGGTCGGCGTCGGCCTCCGGGATCAGCAGCGACATCCGCTCGCGCATCTCGTCGAGGAAGTCGGCGACGATGACGGCGTGCTCGTGGTGCTCGCTGGCGTCGCGGCGCAGCGCGTCGATGACCTGACCGGGGTCGGCGTCGTACCGGCCGCCCACGGCACGAACCGCACGCAACAGCACGATCCTGGTCTGCGGCAGCCGGGACACCTCGTACGGCAGGATGCCGGAGAGCACGTCCAGCACCAGCCTGCGGCGGGTCGCCCCCGCCAGCGCGGACTCCCTGCGCCACGCACGCTCCGGGTCGTCCTCGTCGAGGAAGTGCTCCAGCTGCGGCTCGGCGACAACGCGGTACGGGTTGAGGATGCCGGGCTGGGCGTTGAGCAGATTGATCGGTCGGGCGTACGGCCGCAGTTCCGGCAGGTCACAGAGCCGCGACAGCGGGCCGGACGGGTCGAGGATGGTCCAGCTCCCGCCCGACCGCAGCGTCTTGTAGACGATGCCGCCGCCGAGGAACGACTTACCGCCACCGAGACCGGCGACCATCGCGGTGAGACCGGAGCCGTCGCGGATCTCCTGCGCCATCCACGGGTCCCAGGCGACAGGACGTCGGGTAGCGGTGCACGTCTCGCCGAGCAGGATGCCCCTGCGGTCACCCACGTCGGCGGTCGCGGTCGGCACGGACGACGCGGCCCACACGACGGAGCCACGGCGCTTATAGGCGCCGGACGCGACCGGCTCGCCGGGGATGAACTCCCTGGCCAGCGCGTACTGCGCCTCGGGGTGCTCGATGGCGATCTTGGGCTTGTACAGCTCAAGCAACTGCTGCGCCTGTCGCAGCGCATCCCGCTCGGTCGGGCCGGACACCGCCATCCGCCACCAGGAGTGGACACGAGTGGCCAGCGCGGTGAAGCCGGTGGTCATCTCGTCGTCGATCTCCAGCACCCGTGACGCCTGCCGCGCCAGCGACTGCGGCGGCTCAAGGTCGTGCTCGTCGGTGTAGTGCTTGACCTGCGAGCGGACCTTGTTCATCTGCCTGCTCAGTTCGCCAGCGACCTCTTCAGGGCGGCGGACGTAGATCCGGGCGGACCACTCGACCGCGCCGGGCAGCCGGTCGGCGTGCTGCATCCACGGATCGTCCACCTCGGGGATCTGCAGGCCGTGCATCTGCCCCATCGTCAGGACGGCGACGTGGCTGGTGATGCCCGCGTTCGACCCGGTGCGGCCCCGCACGGTCACGGTCGGGGCGTACGGCTCGGCGTGGAAGTCTGCGGCGTCAGTGAAGCTGGCCAGGTCCTCCGGCTCCCACGAGGAGCCCGGCACGGCGGGCATGGTGCGCGGCGCTGGCAGGCCGAGCGCGCAGGAGCGGTGCATCAGCCAGGACATCTCGGACGCCTCCGCTGGCCTGCCGTCGAGCCCGGCGGCGGACATGATCTGGTCCAGGTGCTCCACCTCGGAATCGAGCGCGATCAACTCAGCGTCGACCGCCTCCGGCAGCACCTTCCGCAGCAGCGGCGCGGCCCGCTCGACGGCGCGGTCCATCGCGTTGCGGGTCTGCACCTGGACGCCGAGGTAGACCTCCTTCTCCGCCATCGACCGGCCCATGAGCTGCTGCTGCTCGCCGATCAGGTAGTCGTCGAAGGACAGCGCGCCCTGGGCGTCCGGCAGCCGGTTGTGCGCGTTGTGGACGTGCGCCTCGGCCCACATCCGGATCGGGTACGGGCGGCTGGTGACCCGCAGGTGCAGCCAGCGGCCCTGCAGTTCGGCGTACTGCCCCGCAATCGCGGCGATCAGGTCCCTGCGCTGCGAGTCGGAGCGGAACGACCAGCGCTGCGGCGAGAGCCGGTACCAGGCGTAGATCTCCTGTCCGGTGCGCAGCAGGTGGCCGTCGATGCTGCGGGCGGCGATCGACGGGGTGTAGGACGGCACGGCCTGCTCACCGGGCAGGCGCCGTCCCTTGGTGGCACCCCCGGTGCGCCTCGCTCGCGCGCCGGAGCCGGGCTGCCCCGTGGGCTCCGGTGTACTGTGGCTTGCGCCGCGACCGAACAACGACTACCTCCTGGCCTGCGTGACGCGCTGACGTGCTGGTGCTGCCGCCGGGGGCGGCCCGCCACCGGGTCGCCGCTGTCCGGCTGCGCGCGTGCTCGCGCGACGTGTCCGTTTCGGTCGTGGCCGCTGGGTGCGCACCCGCATCTTGGCCGCGCTCACCGCCCCGCCGTCTCCGGTCACCTGTTCTCTCGGCGTGTTGAGCTCGCGAAACCACATCGCGAGCACGGAGCCGAGCGGACGCTCATGGTTGATCCGTGACGTGATCAACCGGGTCACGGCGATGGTGATGACGAACGCCCACGCCGTGCTGAAGAAACCGAACGAGATCCCGAGCTGCCGCTCGATGGTTAGCACGAGCAGGAATACGGCGAATCCGACGCCCCACGCCACGTAGCGGGCGCGCCAAGGAAACGTGGCCTTGGGCGGGCCGAGCCACACGGCGTCGACGCGGTACACATCGTCGTCGGTGCGGATGCGCAAGACGGTCCCCGACCTCAGCCTGTGAACAAGCTGGAAATCCAGGTACCGACGTCGACACCGGCGCCGCTGACCGCGAGCCCGATGACGGCGAGCGCGATGATGACGCCACCGAGGCGGCGCATCACACCGGCGTTGTCACCTCTGCCGCCGCCGAGCCACAGCAGCAGCACCGCGACGGTCAGCAGCAACAGCGGAATGACGTTGTTCTGCAGCCAGGTCTGCAACCCTCCTGTTGTGATCTCCCCTTCCTGCTGCGCCAGGGAGGCGAGGGTCATCATCGTGCTCATCGTGTACTCCTGAGTGCGAGGAGCGTTGCCGAACGGAGCATCGCACGTACTCCGTCGTTGGTCCAGGTCATCTGCACCGTCACTAAAGGTAGCCTTCTCAACCCGTTCTGTTAAGTATCGTCACGCCCCGTGCCGACTCTGTCGCCATGCCGACAGGGGCCAGAACCCATCATGCGGGTATCCGCGTCACCGCCGAGCACCGCCCTGCGAAACCACCGGAACGGAGCAGCATCTATCCCTACGAGTGGACCACTCGCACTGTTTACTTGCGGTAAGAAGCGCGTCACGGTGCTCAACCGCGACAGCAATGGCGCGGCTCGGAGCCCAGGACACGCCTGCGTTGGAACACAAGATGTCACCGAGAGTTCACTTAATGTTACAGCTCTCCGGCGTAGCGACCGGTGGACGCGGACGAGTTGGCGTGTAAGCCGGATTCTGTGCCCGACACGCCTTGCGGCCTGCCGGGCGGCGACCATCCATCTAGGCCCGCCGTTGCCGACGGGCTCCTGCAGCCTACCCGCGAGCAGGACGGGCAGCCCTCTCGCTCGCGCAGGCGCATGACGCGCCCTCTTGGCCTTGCTCCGGGTGGGGTTTACCGAGCCACCCCGGTCGCCCGGGGTGCTGGTGGTCTCTTACACCACCGTTTCACCCTTACCGCGTCGCCGCGGCGGTCTGTTTTCTGTGGCACTGTCCCGCGGGTCGCCCCGGGTTGCCGTTAGCAACCACCCTGCCCTGTGGAGTCCGGACTTTCCTCGAACGATGCCGAAGCACCGCTCGCGGCCGCCCGCCAACTCATCCGCGACTACTCAGGGTACCCGGCGGGTGTGGCGCGGCGGATGGCACCACCGGCGGTGCGATGAAGGGCTTCTTACTTGCGTCTGACGCAAGTAAGAAGCCCTTCATGGCACGTCGAGGTGCGCGGTGTCGTTCACCAGGCGAACCGACGCGTTCCCGTCGGGGTAGAACTCCACGATCGACAGCGACGCCAGGTCGAGGTGCAGCCGGAACAGCAGCTCGGGACCGGCGGCGAGCCCCATCCGCAGCAACGTCTTGATCGGCGTGACGTGTGAGACCACGACGACGTCCTGGCCGCCGTACTCGGCGAGGATGTTGTCGCGGGCACGGCGAACCCGCTGGTGCACCGCGTCGAAGCTCTCCCCGTCCGGCGGCGCGACCGAGGTGTCGGCGATCCAGGCGCGATGCAGCTCGGGGTCACGACGGGACGCCTCGGCGAAGGTCAGGCCCTCCCACGCGCCGAAGTCGGTCTCGGTGAGCCCGATGTGGGTGCGCACCTCGCTGCCCAGCAGCGTCGCGACCTCCCGCGCGGTGTCCACGGCTCGGCGTAGCGGTGAGGCCACCACCGGCAGCGGTCCCGTCGCGTCCTGGCGCGCGCCCACGAGCGCCGCGACCCGCTTGGCGACGGCGGCCGCCTGCCATCGGCCGTGATCGGTGAGGTCGACGTCGCCCCGGCCGGAGTACCGCCGGTCGATCGACATCGGGGTCTGGCCGTGCCGCACGAGCAGCAGTCGGGTCGGCGCACCCTGCGCGCCGGTCCACGACGCGGGCACGCCCCGATCCGCCTGGCTGGTGCCGGACGTCGGGCCGCTGGTGTCCTGAGCGGCCGGTTCGGGAGCCTCGGCCTCCTCGCCGTCGGCCTCCTCGCCGTCGGCGTCCATCGCCTCGTTGGCGAGCCGGTCGGCGTGGGAGTTCTGCGCGCGAGGGATCCAGGTGTAGCTCACCCGGTCGAGTTGCAGCGCGAGGTCACGCGCCTGGCGCGCCAACGGCTGCAACGCGGCGTTCTTGATCTTCCACCGGCCGCTCATCTGCTCGACGACGAGCTTCGAGTCCAGCCGCACGTCGGCGGACGACGCATCCAACTCGATGGCGGCGCGCAGGCCTTCGACCAGGCCGGTGTACTCCGCGACGTTGTTGGTCGCGATGCCGAGGCCACCCTTGCGCTCGGCCAGCAGCTCGCCGGTGTCGGCGTCCTTGACCAGCGCGCCGTACCCGGCAGGCCCGGGGTTGCCTCGCGACCCGCCGTCCGCCTCGACGATGACCCGGGGACCCACCGCGCTCACAGACCGGACTCCGCCGTCCGCACCAGAATCGCGCCGCAGTTCTCGCACGTTATGACGGCGTCCGGGGCGGCACCCTTGATCTCCGAGAACGCGGTGCTGTCCAGCTCCAGTTGGCAGGTGCCGCAGCGGCGCGCCCGCAGCAGCCCCGCACCCCTGCCCCGTGCCGCGCGCACCCTCTCGTATTGGGCAAGCAGGTCGGCTGGCAGCGGCGCGACCAACCTCGTCCGCTCCTCGTCCTTGCGCGCCTGCTGAGCGTCGAGTTCGGCCAACGTCTCGTCGCGACGTCGCTGCGCGTCGGCGAGCTTGCGCTCGGACTCCGCCACCTCCGCCGCCGTCCGCTGTTCGTCGATCCCGACGGCCTCCCTGCGCTCCATCAGCTCAAGCAGGTCATCCTCGAGGGCACTCTGCCGCCGCTGCAGCGTCTCCAACTCGTGCTCGAGATCGGTGAGCTGCTTCGCCGACACCGACCCGGACGCCATCAGCGAGCGGTCCTTGTCCTCACGCGCCCGGACCGACTCGATCTCCTTCTCCTGCCGGGTGACCTCGCGGTCGAGATCGGACGCCGACGTCTGGACCGCCACGAGCGCGTCCCTGCTCGCGCGCAGCTCCTTCTCGATGGTCGCGATCTCCGCCAGCTCCGGCAGCTTCTTGCGCCGGTGCTCGATGCGACCAAGCTCCGCATCGACGTCGGCCAGTTCGAGCAGTTGCCGTTGTACCTCGGGGTCGACCTTCACTGGGGACTTCCTTCGTGTGTGCGGGCGGGGACGTTCCACGGGTCGGTGCGTCGGTGGGAGACGTGGACTTCGACCGTACCCGCGTCGACGTCGCCGATGACGTCGGCCGCCTGCTGGCACCACGGCCACTCACTAGCCCAATGAGTGACACCCACAAGGGCGGGGTTGTTGGCACCCGCTGCCAGGTGCTCGCTGGCGGGATGGTGCCGCAAGTCGGCGGTGACGTAGGCGTCCACTCCGGCGGCTACGGCGGCGGACAGGTAGCTGTCGCCAGCCCCACCCGACACCGCGACCCGCCTGATCAGCCGGTCCGGGTCGCCCGCACCGGAAACGCCCGGCACCGTGGCGGGCAGAGCCGCGCTCACCCGGTCGACGAACGCTGCGAACGGCTCAGGCTCGGAGAGCACGCCGATACGTCCGATGCCGGTCTCGGGATTGTCCGCGTGCCGCGCGAGCGGGCGCTCCACCGTCAGCCCGATGGCGGCGGCGAGCGCGTCGGACACGCCGGGGTTCGCGGAGTCAGCGTTGGTGTGCGCGCAAAACAGCGCGACACCGGAACGGATCAGGCGATGCACCACGCTGCCCTTGGTGGAGTCGGCTGGCACGCCGTGCACGCCGCGCAGCAGCAACGGATGGTGTGCCACGATCAGTTGCGCGCCCAGCTCAAGCGTCTCGGTGACCGTCTCGTCCACGACGTCGACGCACACGAGCGCGCGCTCGACCGGTTCGGCGGGATCGCCGCACACCAGGCCAACGGCGTCCCAGGACTCGGCAAGCGAACGCGGGTAGGCCGCGTCGAGTGCCGCGATGACGTCGCCAACAGTAGCGGGTGACATGGCGGTGATCCTCGCATAACGCGGCTGCCAGATTGGTATCTATCGGCCCAGTAGGCTAGTGCGCGTGCATGTCTCGTTCATCTGTACCGGCAATATCTGCCGCTCGCCGATCGCGGCAGCAGTGTTCCGCAGCTACGGCGAGGACGCGGGTATCGCCGACAAGGTCAAGGTCACCAGCGCGGGAACGGGCAGTTGGCACATCGGTGAGCCCTGCGACCCGCGCGCGGCCGAGGTGTTGCGCACGAACGACTACGACGTCGAGCACGTCGCGAACCGCATCAACGACGAGCACCTGAACGCCGACCTGCTGCTCGCGGCCGACGCGGGCCACCTCGACGTCCTTATTGGGCTCGGCGTGCCGCCGGAGCGGGCGCGGCTGCTGCGGTCGTTCGACCCGGACGCCCCGCTCGACGCCGAGGTCCCCGACCCGTACTACGGCGCGGACGGTGGCTTCAACGAAGTGCTCGCCATGATCGAGGCCGCGACGCCCCGGCTCGTCGACTGGGTACGCGAACGGCTGTGATGGGCGCGCGGGATGCCGTGCGGCACCTGCTCGGTGCCGAGCCGACGTCGGCCAGCAGCAACGTCGTCACGCTGGACGACGGCAGGCAGGTGATGGCCAAGCGTGGCGCCGGTCCCGGCGCGAACGCGGCGGAGGCGGCTGGCTTGCGCTGGCTGGCGACCGGCGACGTCGGTGTCCCCGACGTCTACGCGCACGACGAGGACTGGCTGCTGATGCAGTACGTGCCATCCGCGCAGCCGACACCGGAAGCGGCCCAGGCATTCGGGCGTGGCCTCGCGGCGCTGCACCTGCGCGGCGCGCCCGCGTTCGGCGCTCCCCCACCGGACGGACCGCGCGATGCGTGGATCGGCCTCGCGCCCATGCACAACACCGAGGAATCCGACTGGGCGACGTTCTACGCCGCCCACCGCATCGAGCCGTACCTGCGTGACGCCGTGGACCAGGGCCTGCTCGACGCGCGGGAGGCGGGCGTCATCAGCCAGGTGTGTGAACACATCGACGACCTGGCGGGACCGCCCGAGCCACCCGCGCGGCTGCACGGCGACGCCTGGAGCGGCAACCTGCACTGGGCATCCGACGGGCTGTGGTTGATCGACCCTGCCGCGCACGGCGGGCACCGGGAGACCGACCTCGCGATGATGCGACTGTTCGGGGCGCCGCTGCTCGATGTGATCCTCGACGCCTACGCCGAGTCCGCCGCCGACGCTGGCGCGTGCCTCGCAGACGACTGGCGGGAGCGCACCGGGCTGCACCAGCTGTTTGCGCTGCTAGTGCACACGGTGTTGTTCGGCGGCGGGTACGCGCGGCAGGCCGTCGCGGCGGCGCGGTCCGCGCTCGCGCTGGCTTAGCGGGCGCTGTCGCACGCCGCGCCGCTCGGGTGACTTACCGTTGAAGGCGTGCGGTTGAAGTTCCTGCTGCGCCCGAACTGGGTCGCGTTGACGCTGGTGGTGTTCCTGTTCGCCATCGCGTGCTTCCTGCTGCTCTCGCCATGGCAGTGGGGCCGCCACACCGAGCGAGACGCCCGCAACGAGGCCATCGAGCGGTCGCTGTCGCAGCCGCCACGCCCCGTCGAGCAGGTGCTGCCGGACGGCGAGGCGCCCTCGTCGGACACCGAGTGGGCACGGGTCGAAGTGACCGGAACCTACCTGCCGGACGCCGAGCTCGTCGCCCGGCTGCGCAGCGTCAACGGCGAACCGGCGTACGAGGTCCTGACGCCGTTGCGCACGACGTCCGGCGACACCGTGCTGGTCGACCGCGGCTACATCCAGCCGGACGACCAGGTCGGCGTGCCGGACTACGCACCGCCCCCGGACGGCGAGGTCACGGTGGTCGCGCGGGTGCGCGCCGACGAGAGTGACCCGCAGGGCCGTTCGGCGTTCACCCCGAACGGCGCAGGCGCCCCGCAGGTCTACGCGATCGACTCGTCCGTCGTGGCCGACGAGACCGGGCTGGACCTGCGGTCCGGCTACTTCCTGCTCACCCCCGACCAGCCTGGTGTGCTGAACCCGGTGCCGCTGCCACGCGTGGACTCGGGACCGTTCCTCTCGTACAGCTTCCAGTGGATCGCGTTCGGCATCATGGCGCTCGCGGGCTGGCTGTACTTCACGGTGCGGGAGTCGAAGCCGGGCGGAGCGTTGCGGGACAGGACTCAGCGCCCGAGCGACGCTGCCGAGCCGCGCGCGAAGAAGCCCCGCCGCAAGTCGGTGGCGGAACAGCTCGCCGAGGACGAGGCCGCCGAGCGGCCGCTGCCCGTGCCGGGACGCGAGCGCGACTGAGCTAGGGACTCGCCCGCGCCCACGCCAGCAGCATCACCCGGGCGATCGACGAGTTGCCCGGGAGCCGCAGCGCACCCGGCTCGCCCCGCTGTTCGCCGCGCGCGAACGCGACGTTGATCTCCTCCCGGGAGTACCAGTGCGCCTCCGCGATCTCCCCATCGGCATGTCGCAGCGGCTGGTCGCGGCTGGCCCGCGCCGCGAACCCGAGCATGATCGAGCGCGGGAACGGCCACGGCTGACTCCCGAGGTACCGCACAGCATCGACGTCGACACCGACCTCCTCGAAGATCTCCCGCCGCACGCACGCCTCTAGCGACTCCCCCGCCTCGACGAACCCGGCGAGCACCGACCGCGCGCCCTCCGGCCAACTCGCCCCGCGCGCCAGTAGCACGTGCTCGCCGTTGACGCCGACGTCGTCATGGACAAGGCAGATCACGGCGGGATCGGTGCGCGGGTACTCCTCCCGGTGGCAGGACGAACACCGCGACACCCAGCCGTACTGCGCGATGCGCGTCTCGCCGCCGCACTTGGCGCAGAACCGCGCGCGACGGTGCCAGTTGCGCAGCGCGAGCGCCGTGGTGAACAGGCCGGCGCCCGCCTCGTCGATCCGGTCGCCGTGCTCCCGCAGCCCGACCCACATCTCGCCGCCGGAGACGATCGCCTCCACCACCGCGCCGAACCTGCCAGGCAGCCGGAGTGTCTCGCCCTCGGCGACGTCGACGTCCAGGACCGCCCAGTAGTCGCCGTCGTCGGTGCTACCGAGGAACACCGCGCCAGCGGGTGGTTCCTCACCGAACGTCGCCGCATCCCGCACCGCGAGCGACGGTGACGTCCGCTCGCCGTCGTACGGGACCGGCGTGCGCCCCCGGACGTCCAGCACGACGACGTGCGCCTTCGGCCACCGGGCCCGCAGCCGTTCCGTGTCAGTGCGCAGGTCCTCCGCGCGGTCGACGCCGGACCTCGACAGCGCGGGGACGCTGCCGAGCTGGAACGGCTCCGTCACGGCGCGACGACACCACCGAGCGCCGCTAGACCGGTGCCGACGACGTCGGGATCGCCTACGACCACGCCGGTGAACTTCGTCGGCGCGAAGAACTCCAGCGCGGCGTCCGCGACCTGGTCCGCGGTGACATCGGCGAGTCGGTCGGGGTGCTTGGCAAGCCAGTCGGCGTCCAGCCCGGCGTTGGCGAGCGCGGCGAGCTGGCTGGCGAGCCCACCCTGCGAGGACGTCGAGATCAGCAGCGAGCCGATGGCGTACTGCCGCACCGACTCCAGCTCGGCGTCGGTGGGCGATACGAGGCCGAGCCGCCCCAGCTCGTAGCGGGTCTCCAGCAGCGCTGCCGCGGTGACCTCGCTCGCGGTGTCGGCCGAGACGATCAGCGTCGCGGCCTGGCCGGTGAAGTCGAAACTGGACTGGGCCCCGTACGTGTAGCCCTTGTCCTCGCGGATGTTCTCCACCAGCCGGGACGAGAAGTAGCCACCGAACGCGAGGTTGGCCAGCTGCAACGCGGCGTAGCGCGGGTCCGTGCGGCCGATGGCCTGCGCCGACAGCCGCAGCTGCGACTGCACCGAGCCGGGGCGCGCGATCAGGTGCAGATCGCCGCCGGTGATGTCGGGCACCTCGGCCAGCGGCGTCGCGGACGCCCCGGCGGACCAGCCGCGCAGCGCGCCTTCGACCTGCCCGACCACGGCGTCCGGGTCGATGTCGCCCACCAGCACCAGCACCGACCCGCGCGGCAGCACCGACGCCTGGTGCAGCGCGCGGACGTCCTCCGGCGTGACCTGGGCGACGTCCTCGGCCTGCGGCACCTCGCGGGTGGCTGGGTGGTCGCCGTAGCGCCTGCGCTGCAACGCCTCCCGCGCGATCACGCCCGGCTGGGTGCGCGCGACGGCCAGCCGCTCCACGAGGCGGTCTCGCTCGCGGGCGACCTCGGCGTCGGCGTAAGTCGCGCCGGTCAGGGCGTCCGCGAGAACGTCGAGCAGCGTCGGCAGCCCGCTGGACAGCGCGCTGCCCGAGACGACGAGCCGTTCCGGGTCGACGGCAGTGCCCAGCTCGCCGCCGATCAACGCCAGTTCGGTGTCGATGGCGACGCGATCGCGGGTGGCTGTGCCGGTCAGCAACGTCTCGGCCAGCACCTCGGCACGCGCGCTGTGCATCGGGTCGGTGCCGCCGAACGGGATGCGCATGCGCAGCTCGACCGTCGGCACGGACGCCTTGCGCACCGCGAGCACCCGCAGTCCGTTGCTCAGCTCGGTGTCGGCGACGGCGAGGTCGGCGACCTTGCGCTGCTCACCGAGCTCGGGCAGCGGCCGGGGGCCCTGCGGTGTCCTGCCGATCTCATCGGCGCTGCGGTTTCCTGCGTTGACGGTCACTGCGCTCCCTCCTGTGCGCTCGGCTCGACGGTCAGCACCGCGCGCGACCCTTCCCGCAACGCCTTTGCGGCGGCGGAGACGTCGTCCGCGGTGACGCTGGCGATGCGTGCTGGCAGCTCGAACAGCAGCTCAGGCTGGCCGTAGAGCAGTTCGAGCGAGCCGTAGCCGAGCGTGCGGGAAACGAGCCGGTCGTGCTCGGCGTGCAGGTTCGCGGTCCAGCGCGCGGTGACCTTCGCCAGCTCCTCGTCGTTCGGCGGGGTGGCGGCGAGGGTGTCCAGCTCGTCATCGAGCGCGGCCAGCACCCGCTGTTCGCTGACCTCGGCGGGGTGGATGGCGGTGACGGCGAAGGTGTCCGGATCACGAGCCTCGAACGGGCCGAACAGGCCAGCTCCCGCGCTGATGTCGCTGACCAGCGCGTCGGCGTGGACCAGGCGCTGTTGCAGGCGGGAACCGTCGCCGTCGGCGAGGACGCTGGCCAGCACGATGTTGGCGAGGTAGCCGTCCAGCTCGTTGATCGGGTCGGGCATCCGGTAGCCGACCGCGAGCGCGGGCAACGGCGCGTGCGGGTCCTGGTGGGTGTCGTGGCGGTCCTCGGTCGGCAGCGGCTCCGCGAACGACCGCCGCTGCGGGGCGGGGCGCACGGGCACGTCGCCGAAGTGCTTGTCGATGAGCGCCGTTGTGCGCTCGATGTCCAGGTCACCTGCGACGGTGAGCACCGCGTTGGCCGGGGTGTAGTAGGTGTCGAAGAACTCCGCGCAGTCCTCGACGCTGGCCTGTTCGAGGTCGACGAAGTCGCCGTAGCCGTTGTGCGCGTTGGGGAACGTGTCGTAGAGGACCGGCGGCAGCAGGATCCACGGGAACCCGCCGTACGGGCGGTTCAGCACGTTGAGCCGGATTTCCTCTTTGACGACGTCGATCTGGTTGGCGAGGTTCTCCTCGGTGAGCTTGGGCGCCCGCATCCGGTCGGCTTCCAGGAACAGCGCCCGCTCCAACGCCGCCGACGGCAGCACCTCGAAGTAGTCGGTGTAGTCCGGGTGGGTCGAGCCATTGAAGGTGCCGCCGCTGCCCTGGATGTGCCGGAAATGCGCCAGCTTCTCCAGGCTCTCGCTGCCCTGGAACATCAGATGCTCGAACAGGTGCGCGAACCCGGTGCGCCCTTCCGGCTCGGAACGAAAGCCCACGTCGTAGTGCACGCTCACGCCGACGACGGGAGACGTCGTGTCCGGGGCGAGCACCACGCGCAGACCGTTGTCTGTGACGTAGCGATGGATTTCGGGTGCGGCCATGCCAGCCACTGTATCCACCCGCGGGGGGCTCCGCCCCCCGCGAACCCGCTGGGTGCCGTGAAGGGCATCTTATGGGCGTCTGGTGCCCCAAGGGTGCCCTTCACGGCACCCAGCGTCACCCTCACCGGCCTCGCCCGTCCCACCGGAGCAGGTGACGGCAGGACCGATCGCGATGATCGCTATGCTGGAGCCCCACGACCGGTCTGCTTCCAGGGACGACGAATTCGATGACACCACCGCCGCACGAGCAGCGGCCGGATTCTCCGGCGCACCCCGATTCCGCCCCAGCGGCCAAGTCGGTGCGGACGCATCTCACCGCGGTGATCGTGACCTGTGCGGCGGTCATCACCCTGCTGGCGACCGGCGTCGCCGTGCTCATCGCGGCGATGTCCGAGGACGACACCGACACGAAGGCGCAGGAGACCACACAGCAGCAACCCAATGGTCAGGGCTCCGCGGCGGGCGCGCGGCCCCCATCGGAGACGACGCCGAACGTCTTCCCCGGCAAGGTCCTCGAACTCGCCAGCCACCCGTTGGTGCAGTCCAGCGACGTCGGCCTGCCCAACCGCGCCTGCCAACTGCCGCCGTGGGGCACCTCCGCCAAGGCGGCGCGGTCGTTCTTCCGCAGCGCGACGAACTGCCTCAACGAGGCGTGGGCGCCACTGCTGCGGTCGCAGAACCTGCCGTTCACCCCGCCCCGGCTGTACTTCCCGGCCGGTGAAAGCTTCGACAGCGACTGCGGGCGCATCGAGGTCGGCCTCTCGACGGCGGCGTACTACTGCGAGGGCGAGCTGTTCCTGCCGTTCAACGGCCTGCAGATCGACCAGTACGAGGACAAACCCGGCGTGTACCTCGCGCTGATCGCCCATGAGTACGGCCACCACGTGCAAGAACTGGCCGGGATCATGGACGCCGCCTGGCGCAAGATCTACCAGTTCGGCGAGGACTCCCCCACCGGCCAGGAGATGTCGCGCCGCAAGGAGCTGCAGGCCCAGTGCTTCTCCGGCATGTTCCTCGGCTCGCACGTCGACCGGGGCGGCTCCATCACCCGCGAGACGTACGACCAGGCGTGGCACGACCAGGAGACACGGGGCGACGACACGTCGGGCGGCCACAAGCACGGCAGCAACGAGAACTACGCGATGTGGTGGCGGGTCGGCGCGCTCGACAACCGCATCTCCGACTGCAACACCTTCAAGGCGAGCACCGAGGCCGTTCGCTGACAGCGGATTGCCCGACCTGCGGGTGACGAGGGGTTGCCACCACTGGCCGTCTTTCGTACACTTGTTCTATCGTTTCGTGGCAGTCGAGAGCCACCGCTGAGCCTGCGAAGAAGTGCGGGCTTCCTGATCTCCGGGCGCGACCAGCTCGCCAGCTAGGCGACATCCGCGCCGATTTCATGGTCGCCATCAGCCACATTTCACCCTGTGAGGAGCAGGCATGTCTCCGTTGTCCTATCGCCCTGTCCGGGCGCCGCGCGCACCTCGTAGCGAGGCGTCATGATCCACCTGGTCTCCGACTCCGGCGCGGTTCCCGACACCGACGCCGCGCCCGTCAACTATCCACACGACGCCGTGGCGATCCCCGGCTGTCCCGACCACGATGTGCGGTTCAGCGTTCCGCTGTTCACGGCAACGGAAGCGGCCCGGTATCTCGACGTCCCCTCGTCCACCTTCGCCAGTTGGGTAAAGGGACGCCAGCGAGATGTCCCTCCCCGGACGATCACCGACGGCGCACCTGTGGTCACCGGCCTGGCACCTGAGCTGCACGGCGGCCCGTCCATCCCGTTCGGCGGCCTCGCCGAAGCCCTGTTCCTGTCCGCGCTGCGCTCGATGGGTATGTGGTTGCGGCAAGTCCGGCCAGCACTGGACATGCTGTGCGACAGGATGGCCGTCGCACACCCGTTGGCGTCGCGCGAGCTCCTCGTCGCGGGACCGGACCTACTCGCCGACATCGGCAGGTCCGACACACTCGATGAGGCAGCCAGACGTGGCGCACGCGACCTGATCGTGCTGCGGGGCGACCAGTACGTCTTCCGGGACGGAATCGACCGTTTTCTGCAGCGGATCGAGTACGACGACGGCTACGCGAGTCGCCTGCACCTGCCGCGCTACGAAGTCGCCGCGATCGCCACCGACACCGACACCAACTTCGGCCGTCCCTATTTCGACTCCAACGGCACACCCCTCGAGGTCGTCAAGGGCCTCCTGAAAGCCGGAGCGACCGTCGACGCGGTGGCGAACGACTTCAACCTGCCCGTGGACCAGGTCACCGACGTCGCCCAGCGCGACAGCCTGCTCGCGCCATGAGGGACGCAGATCGAGCGCAGCGGCTCCTACACCGGGAGCAGACCACGCCGCCGAGGGGCGCCACGCGCCACCAGCACCGCGTACGTCGCACCACCCGCGGAAGACAGCGCGATCAGCAGCAGCCCAACGGACTGCCGCAGGTTGCTGTGCCCGATCTCGGTGTCAGCAGTATGCACCGTCAGCTCGCCATCGGCCGGTTCCGCCGGGAGCACGACCTGGAGCTGCTCACCCTTGTCGTGGCCGCAGGCGCGCAATCGCGCTTCCTGTTTACCGTCCACGTCGGCGAGCGTGATCGTCTCGACCGGAGTCGACTCCGTGCAGTCGGCCGGCTTGACCACCGACGCGGTGACGACGCGCGCTGGCTCGTCCTTGCCTGCGAACAGGTCGGGCCCCATCCACCACGCGAACAGCAGCACGATGAAACCGACCACGCATGCGACGAGGATCGCGCGCACGCGCGGGGTCAGCTGTGCGAGGAGCCAGGCCACATCCTGATCGTGGCAGATCGTGCCGCCGAATACACGTCGTGCCGCGGCATGGTGCCGGTGGCGTCAGCCACCAGAAACCGCACGCGGCTCGACCGACCGGAGCAGTTCCCGCAAGCCGTCTGCGTCGAGCAGATCGGCGGGGCGCGCGGTGCGGTCATGGCGAACGTAGTGGAACGCCGCCCGCACCTGCTCCAGCGGGACGCCAGTGAGCGCCGCCCACGCCACCCGGTACGCGGCGAGTTGCACCGACACCGACGTCATGGCGTCCTCGCTCGGCACAGCGCCGGTCTTCCAGTCCACGACGGTCCAGCCGCCGTCCTGGTCGGCGAACACCGCGTCCATGCGCCCGCGCAGCGTCATGCCGTCCAGCTCGCAGACGAACGGAACCTCGATGTCGAACGGCGTGCGGTCGGCCCACTCGCTGGCCTCGAACGCGCTCCGCAGCTCCTCGAAGTCGGAGTCGTGCTGCGCGTTGGTGTCTGCCGCACCGGGCAGATCGTCGAACTCCAGCAGCCGGGCGCTGCCGAAACGGCGCTCCAGCCACGCGTGGAAGGCGGTGCCCCTGCGCGCGACGGTGTTCGGCGGCTGCGGCAGCGGTCTGCGCAGCTTGCGTGCGAGCGCGGTCGGGTCGGCGGCCAGCTCCACGAGCTGGCTCACCGAGAGCTGCGGGGGCAGCGCCACCTGTTCGGGTTCGGACCGGGCCCGCGCCCGTTCCGCGAGCAGGACGTCGGTGTCCTCCGCCCAGCCGTCCGGGTCCTCCTCGACGGCAGCCACATTTGCGGTGTCGTCACCGGCGGTGCCCGCAGCGAGGGCAGCACGCACCAGTTCCGCGCCCTCGGCGACGGCCTGCCGCCGCTTCCCGAGCGGATCGGCGGGCCAGTGCGCCTCGCGCCCGGTGGCGAGGTACGGGTTGTCGCCGTCCGGTTCCTCCTCCCAGTGCACGACCCGGCCCAGACCGGGATCGGACTCGATGAGCTCGGCCAGCTCGGTCAGGAACTCCGACGGCCCGGCGGGCTTGGTCCCGGTCTCCCGCCACCAGTGCCCGGACACCAGCAGCGTTTCCTCGGCGCGGGTCAACGCGACGTAGCAGAGCCGACGTTCCTCGGCGGCGTGCCGCTCGGTGAACGCCTCCTTGTGCGCTTTGATCTCGTCGAGAACTTCCTTGCGATCCATGCCCGCGCTCACCCGGAGTTCTGGCAGGTCCTCGGCGTCACCGCGCAAAACGGCAGGCAGCTCGGTCAACGCGGTCAGCCAGCAGCCGCCGCGCCGCTCGCCGGGGAAAACCGAGCGCACCAAGTGCGGCACCGCGACCACCTCCCACTCGAGGCCCTTCGCGGCGTGCACGGTCAGCACCTGGACCCGGTCGGCGGCGACCTCAACCTCGCCGGGTTCAAGGCCGTCTTCGGCGTGCTCGGCGGTGGCGAGGTAGTCCACGAACGACAACAGCGTCGGGTTGCCCGCGCCTTCCGCGAACTCGGTCACGACGTCCGCGAACGCATCCAACTGCACCCGCCCTGTTGGCCCTTGCCGTGCGGTGGCCTCGACGTCGAGCAGCATCGTGCGCTCGATGTCGGCGACAAGCTCAGGCAGCGACTGGTCAATGCGGCGGCGCAGTGCGGCCAGCTCCGCACCAAGGGTCCTGATCCGCCGGTAGCCCTCCGCCGAGTAGCGCTGCTCGTCGCCGGGATCGTCCAGCGCGTCCACCAACCCGGCCATTTCGGCGCGTTCCGGCACGACGATCGCGGCGGGGTCGTCCTGGTTGCTCCCGTTGTCCTCGGCGGACAGTTCCCGCGCCCGCCGCCACAGCGCCGCGATGTCGGCGGCGCCGATACGCCAGCGCGCGCCGGACAGCAGCCGCGCAGCGGCGGAGCCGGACATCGGGTCCGCGAGCACCCGCAGCGTGGCGACCAGGTCGGCGACCTCCGGCTCAGCCAGCAGCCCGCCGAGGCCGACGACCTCCACCGGCACACCGCGTTCCCGTAAGGCGCTCGCGAGAGGTGCCATGTCGGCGCGGCGGCGCACCAGCACCGCCGTTGTCGGCGGGCTGTCGGCCTCGTCCGCGAACCACCGTGCGGCGATCTCGTCGGCGACCCACTCCCGCTCCGCGCCAACGTCGATGTGCAGCCCACACCGGACGTCGCCGGGTGGCGCGCCGTCGCGGGGACGCAGTTCGGCGGTGTCATCGCGCAGCGGCTCGGAGACCGCGTTGGCCAGCGTCAGCACCTCTGGCGGGTTGCGGAAGCTGGTGAGCAGGCCGTACTCGCGGGCAGGCACCGGCTTGCCGCCCTTCGTGCGCGGGAAGTCGGTGATGAACCGCGGCAGGTTGGCGGCGCTCGCGCCCCGCCAGCCGTAGATGGCCTGCACCGGATCTCCCACCGACGTCACCGGCATCGGTGCGCGGCGTCCCGTGCCGAACAGGGAGCGCAGCAGCACCCGCTGGGCGTGCCCAGTGTCCTGGTACTCGTCCAGCAGCACCGCGCCGTAGCGCTCGCGTTCGATGTCGACGACCTCGGGATGTTCCGCGCCAAGCCGGGCGGCGAGCGCCATCTGGTCGGCGAAGTCCAGCGCGCCTTCGACGCGTTTGCGCCGCTGGTACTCGGCAACCAGCGGGAGCAGCCGCACCCGGAACCGCTGCGCCTCGATGACCTTGACCAGATCCTGCTGGAGTTCCTGCCTGCCGCCTTTGGCGCGCGGCGCGTTCTCGATGAGGGTGGTCAGCTCCTCCGTGTAGGCCACGAGCCGCTCGGGCGTCAGCAGGTGCTCACCGAGTTCGCCCGCGAGCTTGAGCACGGACGCGGTGATCGTCATCGGCACGTAGTCGGTGTCTATGTCCTCGTCCCATGTGGACACGACGCGGTGGGCGAGCTGCCAGGACGCCGTCTCGGACAGCAGTCGGGCGCCGGGTTGCACCGGGAGCCGCAGGCCGTGCTCGGACAGCAGCCTGCCCGCGTACGCGTGGTAGGTGAGCACCGTCGGCTCGCCCGCCGCGATACTGGCCCTGCGTTGCCCGCTGGGGTCGAGTTCGTCGAGCAGCCGCGACCCGGCCAGCACCCGCAGCCTGGCGCGCACGCGTTCCGCGAGCTGGCGCGCCGCCTTGCGGGTGAAGGTCAGGCCGAGCACGCGCTCCGGTGCGACGATGCCGTTGGCGACCAGCCAGACGACGCGGGCGGCCATCGTCTCGGTCTTGCCTGCCCCGGCACCGGCCACGACGAGCGCGGGCTCCACCGGTGCGGCGACGACGGCGGCCTGCTCCGGTGTCGGCGGGTGCAGCCCGAGCGATTCGGCGATGCGGGCGGGTGTGGCGATGGTGGTCATGACGTCACCTGCCTGCCCTCCGATTGCAGCGGGCAGCATGCCCGCGCGGGACACCGGCCGCAGTCGGCGGACTCCCGCGCCAGGTAACCGGGCCCGAGGCTGTCCAGTGCGGCGGCCTGTACCTCGGCCAGCCACTCCTGCCTGGCGTCGTCGTCGAGCGGGTCCTGCTGGAGTTCCTTCGCGGCACCGGTCTTCTTCACCGCGTCGGCGACGTACACCAGCCTGCCGCCGCCCGGCTGCACGCCCGCGCCCGCCGCGCCGAGCCACACGGCGAGCTGGTACGTCGCGAGCTGCGGGTGTTCGGCCGCCTCTGCCTTGGTGACGGCTTTCTTGCTGGTCTTGACGTCGACGATCACCAGCCTGCCGTCGCGGTCGGCCTCGAGCCGGTCGATCCGGCCGCGCAACCGGACGCGCCGCTCGCCGACCGGGAGTTCGACGTCGATGTCGCGCTCAACACCCAGCTCGCCCCTACTGGTGGTGAGCCACGTCAGGAAGGCCTCCACCATCGCACTCATCCGACGCCGTTCGCTGCGGGTGTACCACGGCGCGCCGACGTCGATCTGTTTCAGCGCGACGTCCAGTGCCCCCGTCAGCTCCTCCCTTGTCGCGCCCTCCGCAGCGGACTGCGCGAGCGCGTGGATGACCGTCCCCGCGATGGCGGCAAGCTGCGGCGGGTCAGTGCCGCCGTTACGTTCCAGCAGCCACCGCAACGGACACCGCCGCAACAGATCCACTGTGGACGGGGACACCGAGATCTGCTCGTCGCCACCGAGCAGCGGCGCATCGCTGGAGACGTCGACAAGGCCGTACCAGGAGTCGGGGTGCGCGCCAGGCACACCAGCCTCGGCCAGCCGCGCGAGCTGTCGCGCGGCACGGCGACGACGTTCCGGATCGGCGGAGGCGTAACAGACAGCGGCGCGCAAGTCACCGACCAGCCGCGACAGCACCAACGGCCGTTCCGGCTCCTGCTGCGCGGGAATGCGGCGAGCATCGTCGTCGTTCTCGCCCGCGACATCGGCAAGCTCCTCGATGAACCGCGACGGCTGCTCGTCCTCCCCCTCGACCGCGCTCACCAGCAGACGACCACGCGCACGGCTCACCGCGAGGTAGAACAGCCGCCGTTCCTCCGCAAGCAGCGGCGCAATCGCCGAGACCTCGTTCGCCTCCACCCCGGACACGATGTCGACCAGCCGTTCCACACCGAGGAGCGAGCCACGCGGCCGCAGGTCGGGCCAACTGCCCTCCTGCACACTGGCGATCGCCACCACCGTCCACTCGCGACCGGCCGCACCATGCGCCGTCACCAGCTCGACACCGTCCGACCGGGCAGCGGTCGGGGCGAGGCTGTCGCCCACGATCCGTTGCGACAGCAGATACTCCGCGAACCCGCCGACCCCGGCCTGCGGCAGTCGGTCCACATAGGAGCCAGCGGCGTGGAACAGGGCGACGACGGCGTCGAGGTCGGCATCGGCCTGCCTGCCGAGCGAACCGCCGCGTTCGGACAACGCCAGCCACCGGCGCTGCAGCCCGCTGGCGCGCCACAACTCCCACAGCACCTGCTCGACACCGGCGTTGCGCTTGATCGCCTTCCTGCCCGCCGCGAGCACGTCGCTGATGCGGCGCAGCGGAGCGGCTTCGGAGTCCGCGAGTCCGGTGAGCGGATCGCCGGACTGTAGCGCCTCGACCAGCAGTTCGTCGCTCTGCCGTTGACCGCCGGACGCCTGGTCGAGCCTGCGCAGTCCACGCCGCAGCCGCCGCAACGCGAACGGGTCGGCCCCACCGAGCGGCGACGACAGCAGTTCCTCGGCCAGCCGCGCGTCCATCAGGTGTGGATTGGCGGCGACCCGCAACGCCGCGAGCAGCGGCCGGACCGCAGGGTTGCGCGCCAGCGGCAGTTCGTCCGCCGCTGCGGCAATGGGCACGCCCGCCGCACGCAACGCCCGTTGCAGCACCGGGAACGTGCGACCGGCCGAGCGCACCACGATCGCCATCTCCGACCACGGCACGCCGTCGATGAGGTGGGCGCGCCGCAACCGGTCGGCGATCCAGCCCGCCTCGACCGACGCGGTGACGAACTTGCGCACCACCACGGTGGCGTCACCCGCCGGGCTGACGTCTGTCTGCCTTGGTCCGGGCATCCCCGCCGCGACCCGCGATGCGGCGCGCGCGACGTCCGCGCCCATGCGGTGCCCGGTGTCCAGCACGACCGTGCGCTGGCCGTCGACGTCCGCGTCGCCCAGCACGCGCGGGTCGGCGCCCCGAAACGAGAAAACCGCCTGCTCGGGGTCACCCACCAGCAGGAACTGCTCCGCGCCATCGCCGACGAGCCGCAGCAACCGCCACTGCAGCGGATCGAGGTGCTGGCCGTCGTCAACGAGCAGGTGCCGGATTCGACCCCGCTCGCGTTTCAGCAGGTCGTCGTCGCCGTGCAGCGAGAGCAACGCCGAGGAAACCAACTCCGCGGCGTCCAACGCCTCGGCGGCGGGCATGGCCAGCGACCCGCCTCCCGCACCCTGCAACAGCGTGACCTGCTCGTACTGCTTCCAGAACGTGCCTGCCGCCACCCATTCCTGCCGGCCGCGCTGCCTGCCGAGCCGCGTCAGGTCCTCCGGGCCAAGCCCACGCTCGGCCGCGCGCAGCAACAGGTCACGCAGCTCTTCCGCGAAGCCGGGCACGGTCAGCGCGGGCCGCAGCGCCCCGGGCCAGTACTCGGCATCGATCTCCTCGACGTCGCCCAACAGCAGTTCCCGGACCACGGCGTCTTGTTCCGGGCCGGAGAGCAGCCGAGGCGGCGGCAAGCCCTGGTCGGTGGCCTGCACCCGCAGCACCCCAAAGGCGTACGAGTGGACCGTTCGCACGAGTGGTTCGCGGACCGTGCGCGGCGCATCGGTCTCGGGTCCGCCCGTCAGCAGTCGCGTGATCTCGGCGCGCAACGCGTCAGCCGCGTGCCGGGACGCGGTCAGTACCAGCACCTGCTCCGGGTCGGCGCCACTGAGGATGCGGCGGGCCGCCGTCTCGGCCAGCAACATCGTCTTGCCGCTACCTGGACCGCCGAGCACCCGCACGAACCCGGTGTCGCCATCGAGCACCGGCCGCACGGCCTGCGGCCACTGTCTCGGTTCGCCGGGCATGACGGGGTCACGGACCAGCCTCGGCCCGCGGCGTTCCGCATTCCGACTCATGGCTTTTATGCAACCACGCCGCCCCGACACCGCGTGTCGGCGCCTCGCCGTCTGTGCCGGTAGATACTCGTCCGGCCGAACCCAAGCCTGACCGGCAAGAGCGAACGTGCCGGTTGTCCTGCTTGCCCTTCGTGGGATGTCGGTGGTGCTCGCTACGGTGTCCGACGTGGACGAGGAACTGCACGAGCGGGTGCGGGACACGGTCGCGGCGATAACCGAGGGGTCGGTGGCGACCTACGGCGACATCGCGGCGCTGGCTGGAGCGTCGACGCCGAGGCTGGTGGGCAGGGTGCTCGGTGAGGACGGCCACGACCTGCCGTGGCATCGGGTGCTGCGCGCGGACGGCACCCCCGCCAAGCATCTGCGAGAGGAGCAGTGCGCGCGACTGCTGGCAGAGGGGGTGATGTCGCGGAACGGGCGCGTGGACCTCACGCGATACCGATGGCGACCGGAGCGCGGGTGAACGCCTCGGTGCGCTGGGGGCGCGCAGGACCTCGTCGGGACGCCGGTGAAAGCGGGGAGACGTTCCGGCAAGGCGTTACTGACGAGTAAGCGTCAGCTGACCTGCTTGCGCGCGGGCAGCTCGGCCGCGATCAACTTGACCAGCGCGCCGAGACGTTGCCGCTCCGGCTGGGCCACCGGCACGTCTCGCTCGACCAGCGGTGCGGCGGTCACCGGGCCCACGCACGCGCACAGCACGCGCTCCCGCATCGCCGCCAGCAACGGCTCGTCGCGGCCGTGCTCCCGCGCCAGAACGAGCAGGTTGGCGGCAGCGGGCGCGCTGGTGAACGCCAGCGCGTCGACGTCCCCGGCGATGGCGTCATCGACCAGCCGGATGACGGCATCGACGTCGAGCGGCGGCAACCACCGGTACGGCTGGGACTCGACCACCGACGCCCCGGCGTCGGTCAGCGCGCCGACGAACTCCGGCAGCGGCGCACCGTGGAGTTGCACCGCGATCCGCAGCCCGGCGACGCCGCGTTCCAACAGGTAGTCGAGCACCTCGGCGTTGGTTTCCGCCGGCGCGGACCATTCCTCGGTCAGCCCATCGCCTCGCACGGCTCCCTTCGCCTTCGGCCCGCGCACGACGAGCCGTGCCGCGTCGAACCGGCGCAGCAGCGCATCGCCAACGCCCCACTCGCGCGCTGCGGCCACCCAGCCGCGAAAGCCCTGGCCGGTCGTCATCACGGCGAGGTCGATCGGCTCGGCGAGCACGGCGTCGGTGGCGGCGCGGAGCTGGTCGTCGTCCACGAGCGGGACGATGCGGATCGTCGGGGCGTGCCGGACGGTGGCGCCCCGACGTTCCAGCGCGGTGATGAAGTCGTCCGCGCGCCGTTCCGCCGTCACCCCGACGGTGTAACCCACGAGCGGGTTCTGCTGGTCAGTCATAGATCGCACCCATCGTCCTGATCGCGTCGGCGACCTCGCGCCGCAGGTCGGCGGGTTCCAAGACTTCCACGTTCGGTCCGAACCGCAACAACTCCCCCAGCGCGGGTGCACCCGCCTCCACCGGCAGTTCCACCACCTGCCACCCGTCGGCGTCCACCGGCGCGGTCGCGTCCCGCACGGCGGTCGCACCGATCGCGCCGAGGTAGAACGGCGCGACCGAACGTGCGAGTGGCGACATCCGCAGCCTCGCGACCCTGGGATGCATCCGGCGTTCGAAGTCCCGCGACCAGTCGCGCCAGTACGCCGCGATGTCGAAGTCGGTCGGCCGTTCGAAGTGCTCACCCGTATCGGTGAGGTCGCTGATCCGGGCGACGCGGTAGGTCGCGACACGGCCGGACGGGTGCCTCCCCGCGAGGTACCACCTGCCTGCCTTGAAGATCAGGCCGAGCGGATCGAGCGCGCGCTCGACGTCTTCGTTGCCCCATTTGCGGTAGCGGACGACGATTCTGCGGTCCCGCCACACCGCGTCGGCCAGCGCCGGGAGGTGGTCGGGGTGCTCCACGTCGCGGAACCAGCCGGGCACGTCGAGGTGGAACCGCTGCGCCACGGCGTCCGCACGTTCTCGCAGCTCAGCGGGCAGCGCGGCGGTCACCTTCCGCTGCGCGGCAGCGAGCACGGCCCCGAGTCCGAGCTCGGCAGCGGCCTCGGGCAACCCGGCCAGCGCGAGGGCCTGCGCTTCGGGTTCAGTCAGTCCCGTGAGCCGGGTACGGAAGCCGTTGAGGAGTTGGTAGCCACCGGCACGCCCGCGATCGGCGTACACCGGAATGCCCGCCGCCGACAGCGCGTCGATGTCCCGGTACACGGTGCGCACCGACACCTCCAGTTCGGCGGCCAATTGCTCGGCCGTCATCCGGCCCCGGTTCTGCAACAGCAGCAACACCGACAGCAGCCTGCTCGCGCGCACATTTCGATTGTCGCAGAAAACTTGCCAGAAGCTGTCAGGTAATGCGTCGAGGATGGCGGCATGACCGAGAACATCTTCATCATGCAGTCCTGGCAGGAAGACGTCGTCAGCGGCGACGACGGCGCGCCTCGCTACGCCCACGCGCACGCGACGTTCACCTATTCCGGTGCCATCGAAGGCACCTCGTCGTGTGACTACCTGCTGTACTACCCCGGTGAGAAAGCGGACAGTGTCGGGACGACGTCGCCGGGGCTGGAGCGGATCGCGGGCAGCGTCGACGGCCGCAGCGGCACGTTCGTGATCAAGCATGACGTCGGGTTCGACGAACACGGCGTCACCGGCACGTGGGAGGTGTTGTCTGGGTCCGGCACCGGCGAGCTGGCTGGCCTGTCCGGGCGCGGCACGATCTCCGGCGCGTCGGAGACGATGAACTACACGTTCGACTACGAGTTGGCAGGGCACTGATGCGGGCATGCTGAGCGTCGAGCGCGCGCAGGTGATGGCGTACCGGATCGCCGCGCAGGAGTTGCACCGACCACACGGCGACGTCGCGTCGTTGGCGGTGCTCGACCTCGGTGTGCAGGACGCCCAGCGCGGGTCCGCGCGACTGGCGTTGGCGGCGCGGTTGGACATCGACACGGTGGCGCTGAGCGGCGAGCGGTTTCGGGACACGCTCGACGCGGCGGACGTGACGTTGGCGTGGACGCACCGGGGCGCGCCGCATCTGCACCGCGCGGCCGAGCTACCCGCCATGGCCGCGTCGCTCGTGCCGGTGAACGATGCCGACGCGCAAGCGCGGCTCGCATGGCAACGCGGCGATGTCGCCAAGGCGGGCGTACCGCCGACCGAAGCGCTGCGCACGGCCGCGTTGGCGCTGCACGACGTTGTCGACGCGACGATGACCAAGGGCGCGGCGAGCGAGCGGGTGACCGCGCGCGTGCCGGAGGGGCTGATGCGCTGGTGCCGGGGGTGCCAGGCGACACACATCCACGAGCAGGTCATGCGGCTCACGACGTTGCGGGCTGGCGTGCGGCTGGAACCAGACATCTTCCCGGCGACGCTCACCCCGTTGGGTGGCGGCTTGCTGGCGGATGAGCCCGAATTGGCCGCGTGCGCCGAGGTCGCGCGGCGGTACCTGCACGTCCACGGACCCGCGACAGCGGCGGAGACGGCGGGCTTCATCGGCACAACGAAGCGGATCGCAGGCAAGATGTGGCCCGAAGGGCTGGTCGAGGTGGACTTCGCTGGCAGGCAGACGTGGCTCGCGGCGTCGGACGTCGCCGCGTTGGAGAATCCGCAGGAGCCGGACGTCGTGCGGCTGCTGCCACCGTCCGATCCGCTGTTGCAGGCGCGCGATCGCCGGACGCTGGTGCCGGACGAAGGGCACCACAAGCAGGTGTGGCGGGTGCTCGGCAATCCCGGCGTGCTGCTCGCGAGCGGAGAGATCGTGGCGACGTGGCGCGCGAAAACCGCTGGTCGCAAACGTCTCGACGTCACGATTGACCCGCTGCTGCCGCTTCGTCCCGCCGACCGCGCCGCCACGGAGGACGAGGCGGCGCGGGTGGCTGCGGCGCGGGGGTTCCCGGAGGTGCGGGTGTCGGTGACGTGAGTGCGGCGAGCGGGGGACACGGCGGGCGTGCCGGGCGCGGTTACGCGGCTAGGAGGGCACCGGCCGCTGCTTGATATCGGCGGGCGATGAGGTCGATGACGCGGGGGTGCGCACCGAGCGGGTTGGCGGCGACATCCGCCCCCGCGTCATCGAGTCTGCGTTGGAACAAGCCGGGCGCCAGCAGCCAGGACGCCACCGCGACCCGCGCGCCAGGACGCGCCGCGCGCAACGCCGCCACCGCATCGGACACCGACGGACGCGCCGTCGCCGCGAAGCCGACCCGCACCGGCGCACCGAGTCGGACGCCGAGGGCGTACGCCACGTCGTGGACGTTGACGAGCGCGCGGTGGTCACTGGACCCCGCCGCCGCCAAGACGACGCCGTCGCCCGGCCGATACCCCGCCGACACCAGCCGCTCGATCAGCACCGCGACCAGCTCCGGCGCGGGGCCGAACGCCTCGGCGAGCACCGCGCTGGGATGTCCGCTCGCCGCGATCTGCTGTGGGATGTCCGTCCGGACGTGGTACCCGGCGGCGAGGAACGCGGGCACCACCACGGCGTGTTCGTCGCGATGCTGCGAAAGGACGTCGGCCACTGTGGGCGCACGGACGTCGGCATAGGCAACGCGCACCGGAACACCTGGCATCGCGCGACGTACGCCATCCGCCAGCGCTTCGATCACCGCAGGGCCAGTCGGATCGCGCGTGCCGTGCGCAGCGAGGACGATCACGACGCACCACCCGCTCGGGGGAACGGCACGACGTCGGCCTCTTCCACGGGCAACCGGTAGCCGCGCTTGACCACGGTCTGCACCAGCTTGCTGTCGCCGAGCGCGGACCGCAGCCGCCCGACCGCCGTCTCCACCGCGTGCTCCTCCCCGCCGCTCGGCAGGTACCCGGTCAGCTCCTTGCGGGAGACGACGACGCCGGGCCGGTGCGCCAACGCGCGCAGCACCGCCATCGGCGCGGGGGCCAACTCGCGCAGCTCGCCGTCGACCAACACGGCCTGTCCGCGCAGCTCAACGCGGTGTCCGACCGCTCGCATGCGAGGGGTGCGCTGCTCCAACGCCTCCGCCACCACCCGGGCGAGCGCCCCGATCCGCGCCCGTTCCGGCTGCACCGTCGGCACCCCAACGGCGTCGAGCGGCCCCGCCGTAATCGACCCGACCGCCGCGACCAGCACCCGCTGCCGCATCGCCTCGACCAGCGCGTCGTGCCGTCCCGTGCGTTTGGCTATCGCCAGCAGGCTCGCGACGGCGGGCGCACTGGTGAACGGCAACGCGTCAATACCGCCATCGAGTACCGCATCGATCAGTCGATCGAGTGGACCGGGATCGGCAGGACCCACCCACCGGTACACCGGCACCTCGATCACCTCGGCGCCTGCGTGCCGCAGCGACTCCACGAAGTACGGCAGCGGCTCACCGTGCAGCTGCACTCCGATCCGCAGGCCGTCCACACCCCCGCTGAGCAGGTGATCCAGCACCTCGGCGCTCGACTCCGACCGCGGGGAGAACGACTCCGCGAGCCCGGCGGCCCGCACCGCGCCCTTCGCCTTCGGACCGCGCGCGAGCAGCCGCGCCGAACCCAGTCTCGCCAACAGGTTCTCGCCGACGCCCCAGCCTTCGGCGGCTTCCAGCCACCCCCGGAAACCGATGCCGGTGGTGAGCACGGCGACGTCAAGCGGCGCGTCGAGCAGTCGCCGCGTTGCCGCGTGCAGTTCGGTGTCGTCGGACAACGGCACGATGCGGATCGACGGTCCATATCGGACGGTCGCACCCTTGCGAACGAACAGCGCGCCCAGCTCGTCGGCGCGGCGCGCCGCTGTCACACCGATGGCGTACCCCGCCAGCGGTAGCACCGGACTCACACCGTTCCGACCTGGACGACGCCGTCGGTGACCCGAACCGGATACACAGGCACGCTCGCGTCGCCGTCCAGGCACTCACCGGTGCGCAGGTCGAACCGCTCCTTGTACAGCGGCGACGCGACGACAGGCACGCCGTCGGCGTCCCCGACGATGCCGCGCGAGAGCACGGCCGCGCCGCCGATCGGATCGACGTTGCCGATGGCGTAAACCGCATCGCCCGAGACCCGGAAGACCGCCGCCTGCTCGCCGCCGGGGAGCAGCGCGGCGACCCCGGCTGCCACCGGAATCCGCGCCAGCTCGCACACCGCGGTCCAGGTCAGCGCGTCGGTCATGGTCATAAGGACCTCCCCTCGGCCACGGCCGGAATGCCAAGCGGCACCGGCACTTTCTGCTCGCGTTCCTCGCGGAAGGAGACCATCGGGTCCGGCGTGCCCGGCGCGTTGACGAACGACGTGAACCGCGCGAGCTTGTCCGGGTCGTCCAGCACGCCCTTCCACTCGTCGGCGTAGTTCGCGACGTGCGTGGCCATGGCGTCCTCCAGTTCGGCGCAGATGCCGAGCTTGTCCTCGACGATCACGTCGCGCAGGTGGTCGAGGCCGCCCTCCAGCTCCTCCAGCCACGATGCGGTGCGCTGCAACCGGTCAGCCGTTCGGATGTAGAACATCAGGAACCGGTCGATGAGCTTGATGAGCGTCTCGTCGTCCACATCGGACGCGATGAGGTCGGCGTGGCGGGGCGTCATGCCGCCGTTGCCGCAGACGTAGAGGTTCCAGCCTTTGTCGGTGGCGATGATGCCGAAGTCCTTGCTGCGCGCCTCGGCACATTCGCGGGCGCAGCCGGACACCGCCGACTTGAGCTTGTGCGGCGAACGCAGCCCCCGGTAGCGCAGTTCGAGCGCCACCGCCATGCCGACCGAGTCCTGCACGCCGTAGCGGCACCACGTCGACCCGACGCACGACTTCACCGTCCGCAACGCCTTCCCGTAGGCGTGGCCGGACTCGAAACCGGCGTCCACCAGGCGTTTCCAGATGTGCGGGAGCTGGTCGACGGTCGCGCCGAACAGGTCGACGCGCTGCCCGCCAGTGATCTTGGTGTAGAGCCCGAAGTCCCTCGCGACCTCGCCGAGCACGATGAGCTTGTCCGGCGTGATCTCCCCGCCCGGCACGCGCGGAACCACCGAGTAGGTGCCGTTGCGCTGCATGTTCGCGAGGAACCGGTCGTTGGTGTCCTGCAGCCCAGCTTGGTCACCCGACAGGATGTGACCGTCCGCGCCGATGACCGGGGCGATGGACGCCAGGATCGAGGCGACCGCCGGCTTGCAGATCGCGCAGCCGGAACCGGTGCCGTGCTTGGCGATCAGCTCGCTGAACGTCGTGATGCGCGTGGCCGCGATGATCTCGAACAACTCGGCACGCGATTGGGTGAGGTGTTCGCACAGCGACTTCGACACCTCGACACCGCACGATGTCAGCAGCTTCGGCAGCATCGTCACGCACGAGCCGCAGCCGGTGCCCGCGTTGGTGCCCGCCTTGAGCTCGGGCACGGTGTCGCAGCCCTGCTCGGTGATGGCGCACTTGATCTGGCCCTTGGTGACGTTGTTGCAGGAGCAGATCTGCGCCTCGTCGGGCAGCGCGTCAACGCCGATGCCGCCGCCATCGCCCCCGGCAGGCGCGATGATCGACGCCGGGTCGCCGGGCAGTTCGCTGCCGACCATCGGCCGCAGCGTGTTGTACTCGCTGGCGTCGCCGACCAGGATGCCGCCGAGCAGCGTCTTCGTGGCAGCGCCATCGTCCGAGACGACGAGCTTCTTGTACGTGCCCGCCACGGCGTCGTTGACGACGACCTCCAGCGAACCCTCCGTGGTGGCGTGGGCGTCACCGAAACTGGCGACGGCGACGCCGAGCAGCTTGAGCTTGGTTGACAGGTCCGCGCCGGGGAACGTGGCCTCGGTGTTGCCCGCCGCGAGCTGCGCGGCCACGATCTCGGCCATGGTGTAGCCGGGCGCGACGAGCCCATAGCAGGTGCCCTCGACGGCCGCGACCTCGCCGACCGCGTAGATCGCGGGGTCGCTGGTGCGGCAGCGGTCGTCCACGACCACGCCACCGCGCTCCCCGACGTCCAGCCCGGCGTCGCGGGCGAGCTGGTCACGCGGACGGATGCCCGCGGAGAACACGATCAGGTCAAGGTCCAGCTCGGTGCCGTTGCCGAGCTTGGCGAGCAGCCGACCGCGATCCTCAACGATCTCGCTGGTCGACGTTCCCGCGTGCACGGTGACGTCGAGACCTTCGACCAGCCGCTTGAGCAGCGCGCCGCCGCCCTCGTCCACCTGGATCGGCATCAGCCGGGGCGCCATCTCGATGACGTGCGGCGACATGCCCATGTCCCGCAGCGCCTTCGCGGCCTCCAGCCCGAGCAGTCCACCGCCGATGACGGCGCCAGCCGCGCGGCCCCGGTGCGACCGCGCCTCGTCGGCGGCGGCCCGGATGGCGTCCAGGTCCTCGATGGTGCGGTAGACGAAACAGCCAGGCAGATCGCGGCCAGGAACCGGCGGCACGAACGGGTACGACCCGGTGGCCAGCACCAACGCGTCGTAGGACTGCTCGAACCCGGCTTCGGTGCTGACGACCTTGGCCACGCGGTCGATACGCGCGACCGGGTCACCGAGACGTAGCTCGACGAGGTCATCCCCGTCGTAGCTCGACCCGGCGAGTTCGAGCGCCGACGCGTCCCACTCACCGACGTAGGACGACAGCCCCACTCGGTCGTAGGCGGGGCGGGGTTCCTCGGCGAGCACGACGACCCGCCACGCCCCGTCGACGTCTTCCGCGCGGACGGCCTCGACGAGGCGGTGGCTCACCATCCCGTTTCCGACGACTACCAGCGTGCGACTCATCAACTACCTCCGTGACGCGGACGAGTCCATGCTGCGCACGGGCAATGTCACGGCCGCTTCCCTTGTGTTTCGCAGGCGTTACCAAACCCTCTCCGCGCAGGTCATCGGCGTCCGATATGCACCGCCCGTGGCTCGCGGACATCGCGCCGACAAGCGGTTTTACGGCCACTCGCCCGGGTTACGTCCGCCGTAACGCATCGGTGTGAACCCCATGACAATGCGCAGACAGGCCCCAGGGCGTGGTCCGCCATGGGGCCTGTCGGTTCCGCACACGCGACGCCGATCAGACGTCGGCGTAGGCCAGGCTCGGTGCGCGCCGAATCGCGAAGCTCTTGCGCAGATAACACCACCAGGTGACCGCCGTGCAGGCGACGAAGTAGGCCGCGATGACGCCGAGACCAGCCGTCAGGGTGCCGGTGCCTTCCAGGGAGAACTTGAACGACAGGTTGATCAGCACGCCGCCGAACGCACCGCACGCGCCGACGATGCCGAGCACCGCGCCCGCCTGGCGCTTGGCCGCCTTCAGCGCGACGTCGAGGTCACCGCCGTCCTTGAACACCTTCGCGCGAGTCTGCGCCGCGAAGATCATCGGGATCATGCGGTACGTCGAGCCGTTGCCGATGCCGGCGAGCACGAACAACGCGATGAACGAGACGAAGAACAACGCGAAGCTGTCGATGTCAACCGCGATGAGCACGCTCATGGTGAACACCGCTTGCGCGACGAAGTTCCACATCGTGATCTTCGCACCGCCGATCTTGTCCGCCAGCCAACCGCCGAACGGCCGCGAGATCGAGCCGATCAGCGCGCCGAGGAACGCCAGCCCGACGAACGACTCGAAGTCGATGAAGGTTTCCTTGATCAGCGTCGGGAACGCGAACGAGAACCCGATGAACGACCCGAACGTGCCAATGTAGAGGAACGCCATCACCCACGTCTGGTTGTTGCGCAGCGCGACGCCGTAGGACTCGCCGTCCGGTTTGGCCGACGTCAGGCTGTCCATGAAGAACCACGAGCACAGCCCGGAGATCACGATGACCGGCAGCCACATGATGCCCGCGTAGGCGAGGTTGATGCCGGTGCCGAGGGAGATGACGATCGGCACGAGAAGCTGCGTCACCGCGACGCCGATATTGCCGCCGGCCGCGTTCAGCCCGAGCGCGAGGCCCTTCTTGCCTTCGGGGAAGAAGAACGAAATGTTGGTCATCGACGACGAGAAGTTCCCGCCGCCGAAACCGAGCGCGGCGGCGGTGAGCAGGAAGAACCAGTACGGCGTGCCCGCGCTGGTCGCCGTTGGCGCGTTGCTGACCGCGAGGATCAGCATGACGCACGGAACCGCCAGCAGCGAGGCGCTGACCGTCGTCCATGCCCTGCCGCCGAACCTCGGGATCGCGAAGGTGTAGGGGATCCGCAACGTCGATCCGACCAGGTTCGGCACGATCAGCAGCCAGAACGTCTGCCCGATGCTGAAATTGAACCCGATGTCGCCGAGGAAGGCGACGATCATGCTGTTCAGAATCCAGACGTTGAATCCGAGGTGTTCGGCGAACACCGAGAACGCCAGGTTCTTCCAGGCGATGCGCTTGCCCGTGCGTTCCCAGAACGTCGGGTCCTCTGGCTCCCAGTGGTCGATCCAACGGCCTTTCCGCGCTGGCGGCTCTTCGGTCGTTTTCTCGGCTACGGCAGTCATGTCCTAACCTCCTGGTCTCCGGCACGTTTGTCGACGTGCTGGAGAAACCGTAGGAATCCGCCGTTTCGGCAGCGCTCTCACACGATCGCGGTAGTGCTAACGTCCGCGCACAGCCAGCGTCGTCACCGGTGAGGGTTACTGCGCTGGCAGTCCGGCGCGCAGCGTGGCGAGCGCGTCCCGGACGTATTCGCGCGTCGCGGGGCCGCCGTAGAAGCGTTCGTCGCGGCCTTCGCCGACGGTGTACGTGACGAAGTGGCCCCAGTCCAGGGCGGCGATGTGCAGCGGCAGGTGGGTGTAGTGGTGTTTGCCCAGGCCATCGCGGACGCCGACGATGACCTCGACGGCGGGGCCGACGACTGGTCGGGCCAGTAGCGCGCGAAGCTGGGTGAGTTCCTGGCTCGGCGGCTGGTCGGTGTCGCCGCTTCGCTGCTGGCGGGCCTCGGCAACTGCGACGCTGATCAGCTTGCCCGCGCCTGGCTGGAGGTTCAGCAGGTCGAGCAGCGCGTCGAGGAGTTCGTCGACGCCGATCTCTCGGAACCGAACGAGGTCGGTGTCGGCGTCGAGGTCGCGTTCGCGGACGGCGAAAACCGCGGCGTTGCCGGTGGACGCGGCGAGCGCGGTGTACTTCCGGTTGTCGACGCGGAAGTCCGCGACATACTCCAGCCGTGCGGCGCACAACGGCGGTAGGAGGTCGAGCAGGGCGTCGCCGACCCGGCCGTCCCGCTCGGCCAGCCCGGCGTCGATCAGCTCGGCGGCGGGGTCGGGCGCCTCGTCGTCAGGGCCGTAGTAGACGTCGATGGCGCGCAACACCGGGTTGAGCGGTCCGGCCTTCTCCCACTCGGCGGCGAGTTCGAGGGCACGCGGCGACGCCGCCAAGATCCGCCCGTACACCAGGGGTTAGCCCTTTCCGCCGTCGTCGCCGATGACGGGCTGCACGACGGTGGTGCCGGTGCGCTCGTCGATGACCTTCTCGCCGAGTTCGTCGACCTCGGTGACCAGGCCAGCGTCCAGTTGCTCGTGGACGGCGTACTTGTCCTTGTGTTCCTTCTCGTCGTCATTGCCCTGGCCGCGTCCGGCGCCGGTGCCCGCCATGGCGCCGGGTGCGCCGCGTCCGACGGCGGTGGCGCCCTTGGCTGCCGCCGTCGATGCGCCGCTGGCCGGGTTCCCGACTCCCACGCTCTTGCCTGGCTGCGGCGTGCCGCTGTACTTGGCTGCCGCTCCCGCGCCGCGCTGGATCCCGGCGGCGTTGTTCGCCTTCGGTACACCGGTGGTCATGCGGGAGCCCGCGCGCGACGTTCCGGCCGGGGGCCGCGCTGCGGTTGTGCCCCGGCCGCGCGGGCTCCGGGTGGTGTCCTTGTCGCCGATCGGCGTGGCGACCGGGCCACCCGCGATCGGCATTCCAGGCCCCGGACGCACCGGCGGCCCGGGGGTGCCCGGGGTGCCGGTCGGAGGCGCGCTGGGCTGCTGCACCCCCGACGTCGTCCCGCCGGGGAGCCCACTGCCGCCCGGCGCGCCGACGTTGGGTCCGCCGGTGTGGCCGCCGCCGGTCAGCGGAGCTCCGCCGCTGGGGACACCGGGTGCGCCGCCGAGGCTCGGCCCTGCCGCCGTCGGGCTGGCGACCGCGTTGGACGCGCGCGTCTCGACGTTGATCACCGCGCCGTCGTCCTCGATGACGCCGAAGTCCGAGGGCAGGGCGCTGCGGGTGCCGTCCGTGCTGGCGGTGTACTGCCCCATGACGCGCACGTTGTTGGCGTTGGCCTGCTCGTGGGCGGCCATGCCGTCGCGGTAGGACTGGACGGCGTCGCCGTAGCCGGTGCCGGGCGCGATAGTGCCGGCGAACTTGGCAAAGGTGCTCGGCTCAGCGGGTTCGTCCGGCACGGGGACGA
This sequence comes from Actinophytocola sp., assembly GCA_009377475.1. Classification (GTDB taxonomy): domain Bacteria; phylum Actinomycetota; class Actinomycetes; order Mycobacteriales; family Pseudonocardiaceae; genus Haloechinothrix_A. Next base: position 1,562 of record WHTY01000019.1, on the reverse strand, counting down.
CGGAGTTTTTGGATTTTGAGAACGACTCGGCCTGAGCTGTCATGGAACTGCTGGCGTTCTCGATCAGGGGGGCATTCTGGGCATGTGCCTCGATGAGCGGCATGACGCCTTTGCCCGCCGCGTCGGCCGAGTCGCCCTCCCAGTACTCCATCATCTGCTTATGCGCGGCACCCAGTTCCTTGGCCTCGACTTCGAACTCCTTGGATAACTGCTCCACGATCTCGAAAGCGAACCTCAATGGCTCGATCTGTCCCGATTGGAACATCCGATAGATCTCGGCCCCCGAAGCCATGACTCAACTCCCCTTCTTGAGTGTGTCCAGCACCGACGCGGCGACCTTCAACACGGCAGAGCATGCTTGTTTGGGACGTTCTCTATTGGTGACGCTGACGGTGAACGAAAGCTCATTCGTTATCCCCACCGCAAGCGGGCACCGACCACGAGAAAACTCATCATCGCCTCCAGCGAACGCCGCAGGATAACCTGAATTCCCGGGAATCTTGACTGGCTCCAACCGGTCGATTAAGCCTGCCTCTTTTCCGTCATAGACGCCCTTGATGCCACCGGTGCCGTTGTCTCTATGTACTGTGTTTATAGCAAGGCCCACGTCGGGACCATGATTCTTCGCGTGCCAGTTGCATCGTGGTCCGATAAGCTTCTTGGCGGCATCGCTGTTTACGTCCTCGTTGGGCACCTGGAAGTCACCCAGCTCCGAGAGTACGGAATCCTCAACAAGATCACATGGGCGCTTTAGAAATGGGTTCGCATTTAAAGGAACCTCAACCTGGGGCACATCTACTTGATCTCCAGCGGACGGCGAAACAATGGCACCCCCAGTTGGAGAACCTTTCGTTTGCTCCGAACACGCGGCAGCCGAAAATGCCACGGCAAGCACGGCAAATAGTACAGGAACTCGTTTAATACGCATCAGCCGATTGCCCGTCCCGATTTACCAAAACCTTGCGCCATGCTTTCATCTTCAGCATGTTTCGCTTGTTTCGCAGCATCAAGCTTTCCGATGTAATGATCAACGTAGTTCAATGCTGAATCGTTAAGCTCGGCTAGCCGTTCAAGCGAGTCGAGGGCCTTTTTGATGTATCCCATGCTTGCGTCATCGTCAGCGAATGGCTGTCCCAAAACATCCCTGGCCTGACTAATGAGATCTTGTCGATTCTCGATACTTCGCTGGCGGTCCTTGAAGCTGTTGATGATCTTGTTCGCGTCCTCGACGCTGGGAAACCGGAAGCCCTTGCCGACCCCCACCGAGCTAAGCATGCCCTCGACCCACGTCGCACCGCCGTAAACCGTGCGTTCCTTCTCGAAGACGTCTTCCAACGACTTCACGGCACCGATGACGGCTCGATTCACCGCATCGGCGGTTTCCTCCCAATTGTCCGCCATCGCCCCTCGTCCTCCAGTCGCTACCGGCTGCCTCCGGTTGACTACGGTAACCGACACGCATGTGTCACGGGCGTGATCCAGCGAACTCCACACGCCCGCACCGGCCAATCCGACGTCGTTGCCGCGCGACTGGTTCCACAGGCGCGGCCTAATCCGTGCTG
>WHTY01000162.1 GCA_009377475.1 Actinophytocola sp. | reverse complement strand
GCGCTGGACATCAACGACCGGCCGGTGGTGATCGACTTCGTCGTCACGAAGGACGCGCTGGTGTGGCCGATGGTGGCGTCAGGCACCAGCAACGACGAGATCCTGGCCGCCCGCGACATCCGGCCGTTGTTCGACGACGACGACTAACTTCGCGAACCACCCAAACGAGTCGTACCACTCGGGTGAATTCTCGCCTCGGCGCGCCGGGGTCCGCGCAGCATGAGAGTCAGCGCGGCTCCGTCCCCCGAACGCCGCGCCAAGGGAGCGACATCATGCGACGACTCACCGCGTTAGCAGCGAGCGCGTGCCTCCTGCTCGGCATCGCCGTGCTGACGGCGCCAGCGGCACAGGCGGGCAAAGCGCACTTCATCAAGAACGCGTTCGAGGTCAGCCGGAGCGGCGACAGCCTGACCGTGAGCGGGAAGGAAGCCGGGCTCGGCAACCTCGACCAGGTGCACATCGTCGTCGAGGCGACAGCGGCGTGCGTGAACCCCGGCGGCAACCGTCCGCAGGCGGCCAACAAGCAGACCGTGGCAGCGGGCGACGACTTCCCGGTACAGAACGGCAAAGCCGACTTCACCCTGACCGTCACCGCGGACTTCCAGCCGCGGTGCAGCCCGCCGATGTCGGTGGTGTTCAGCGACATCACCGTCACCGACACCACGAACGGCGTCACAGCAAGGTTGCGCGGCGTGTTCTGACGCGCGCATTCGGCGGGGCGGGCCCTGTCTGGACCCGCCCCGCCGGTGTGTCACACGTGATTATGCGCAGGGGTTGCCACTGTAGTCGGCGATGGCTTCGCCGATGATGACGTCACCCAGCGGTGATCCCTCGAAGAAGACCGCGCGCCTTGTCAGCTCATCGCCACTGTCGTCCTCCCAGTTGAGGAAGACCGTGCCGAGCGGACCGAGCGGGATCTCCGTGAACGACTCGTCCTCCGGGGTCTCCGGGTCGTCCTGCGGGATCGTCACCTCGTTGCCGTTGATGTTGAGCCCCACGATCTCGGACTCGCCGTCGAGCACCGGCTGACCGCCTTCGCAGCGGCCGGTGGCGCTGGCGTTCGCCACGCCGACCCGCAGCACCTCAACGCCAACGTCGTTCTTGACGATCACGTTGGCGACGCCAGCCTCGGCGTCGGCACCGTTGTCGTCCTCGGTCACGGCGTGTGCGGCCTTGATGGTCAGCGTCCCGGGCGGGCCGGAGATCTGGTCACCGGTGTTGATCAGTGACGCGTCCTCGTCCGCGCACGGCGACTTGGCGTCGTTGGCCACGAACGGCTCGAACGGGTCGCCGATCACCGGGCTCAGCGGGCTAGCGTCGATGCGCAGTGCGCTTGCGCGGCAGCTGAAGTCACCGTCGCCACCGCCGCCGTTGGACTCGTCGTCGTCACGCGGGTCGTACGAGTCCGGGTTGGTCGCGTCACCATCGGTGTGGCACTCCGGGTCGTCGGCGTCAACCTTGCCGTCGCCGTCGTTGTCCACGCCGTCAGAGCACTCCGGGTTCGGCGACTCACTGTCGTCCTCGGGCGACTCGCAACCCGGGTCATCCGGGTAGTCGATCTTCTTGTCACCGTCGTTGTCGACGCCGTCGGAGCACTCCGGCTGGCCGCCGTTGTCGCTCTCGTCGTCGTCACGCGGGTCTTCGCAGCCCGGGTCCTCGGGGTAGTCGACCTTGCCGTCACCGTCGTTGTCGACGCCGTCGGAGCACTGCGGGTTGGGTGACTCGCTGTCGTCCTCGGGCGAGTCGCAACCGGGGTCGTCCGGGTAGTCGATCTTCTTGTCACCGTCGTTGTCGACGCCGTCCGAGCATTCAGGCGGGTCGCCGCCGCCACCGTCGCAGTCGAACCGCTCGGTCGTCGTGCCGGACTTGACGAAGGCGTGGGTCTTCTCGTCGCCGGGGCCTTCATCGATCTCGTAGTGCGGACTGTTGACCGACTCGTCCTTCACCACTCGTCCGTCTGCATAGTGCAGTTCGACATACGAGATGTCCTTGGGCTTGCCGTCCGGCTTCTCCGCGTCAGCTTCGAAGTCGCGACATTCATCGCTGAACGAACCGGTGATCACCGCATCGCTGTTGCCCTTATCGGGCGGCGGACCAGCGACGGCAATGGCACCGCCCACGAACAGCGTGAACGCGGAAAGACACGCCAGTACCGCGAACCGTCTCTTCCCCATATTCAGCGGGGCTCTCATAGTCGTCCCTCCAGAACTCTCTGGTTCAACGTCGTGGCCCCCCGACAGCCCCTATGACTGGCCACGCTGTTACGTCGACTGCGGAGTACTGGAAGTTACGATGTTTGGACCAATAATTTCATTTCTTCTGTCCAGGCTGATTGCGACGTATGTACTAACTAGTCTGTTCGAGTGATATTTGTGTTACGTACCGTTACGCGGAACGGCCACTGTGAAAGGCCCTGACCAGGGTGCGACGGGATGTTGATCTGAGGACGTTGTGGTCGCTATAGCAGCCACAACGTCTACAGCTCCGGCTCGTGGCTAACCGGACGTGATCATGGCCCCGGTAGCGCCAGTTCTCGTCCAGTCGCAGGTCAGCGGGCTGGTCGGCGCTCGGAAGATACTTCCTATAAACCGTTGATATCATCGGTTTATGCGTAGAGATGCACCGACGCTCGCGCCGACGTTCCGGTCGCAGTTGCAGGGCGACCTGCTGGCGGTTGTCCTGTTGGCCCCCGAGCAGGAATGGACGATCAGCGATCTGGCGCGTCGCCTGGGCGCGCCGCTGACGAGCGTGCAGAACGAAGTCAGTCGGCTGATCGGCGCCGACATCCTGACCTCGCGCAAGATCGGGCGCGCACGGCTGGTACGCGCCAACCGCGACAGTCCGGCGGTCGCGCCGCTGACGCAGTTGACGCTGGTGACGTTCGGGCCGCACGTCGTCGTCGCTGACGAGTTCGCCGATCTCGGGGCAGATCGCGTGTTGGTCTTTGGATCGTGGGCCGCGCGGTACCACAATGAACCCGGCCCCAGCCCGCAAGACCTTGACGTGCTGGTCGTCGGTATCGACGTTGACCGCGCCGCGATGTACGAGGCGGCGGAACGGGCCGAAGGACGTCTGCATCTTCCGGTCAATCCTGTGCTCCGAACCCCGCACGCCTGGGGTGAGCCGGAGACCGATCCCCTCCTGAGCGACATCATGCGACGCCCCTACGTCACCGTGATCGGAGATCCACCATGAAATGGGCCCGCGGCGCGGACACCATCACCACGCTCATCACTGAAGGACGACTGGAGCGCATCAGCGGAACGGCGGCCACCGGCGCGATGCACCTCCAGTCAGCACGCGGACTTCTGGAGTCAGCGCAACGCGAAACGGAACGCAACCCGGAAGCGAGCTACATCCTCGCCTACGACGCTGTTCGCAAAGCCGCGACCGCGCTACTCGCGCAACAGGGCTTGCGGCCGAAGTCAACCGGGCACCACGTCACCGTGGAAGAAGCCATCCGCGCGCAGTTCAACGGCGAATTTCACGGCATGGGCATGCTCCGACGCCGTCGCAGCGAGATCGAGTACCCACGCGCCCCTGGCGACGACGTCTCCGTCGCCGAAGTTGCCGACGCGATCCAGCGCACCGCCAAGATTCTCGACGCCGCCGACCAACTGCTACCGAAGCTCGGTTTCTTTCACCGCTAACCGGGAGTAGCGTCTCGCCGGAACAGCGCGGTCCAGAGGAATGGCTCTCCGAAGTACGGCGATTCGGACGGCTCGTCGCGCATCCGGCGGAGTTCCATCTCCATCAGGTCGGCGAAGATCCACCGCAGCGACTCCGGGGTGTAGGCGACTCCGCCGTCAAGGCGCTCCGCGCGGTACAGATCGACGTCGGACAGCTCCGAGCCCATGGCGCCAGCGGCGAAGCAGACGAGGGCGAGGTGGCCGCCGGGCGCGAGGACGCGGTCGACCAGCGCGAGGTAGCTGACGCGACGATGCGGCGGTAGGTGGTGGAAGCAGCCAGAGTCGTAGATCAGGTCGTACGGGCCATCGAGGTCGTCGAGCGCGAACGCGTCGCCGCAACGGAACCGGACGTCCGCCCCGGCCTCGCGGGCACGGTCCGCAGCCCATGCGATCGCCTCCGGGGACAGGTCGACAGCGTCCACCTCGAACCCGGCCGACGCCAGGTGAATGGCGTTGCGTCCTGGCCCGCAACCGACATCCAACGCACGGCCGGGAGCGACGAGGCCACGGTCCAGATAGGACATCAGGTTCTCGTCGGGTCTCGGCACGAAGAACGGCACGTCCTTGTCGCGATCCGTGTAGAAGCCGTCCCACCACGACGACGCGTCGGACGTCCAGCGGTCGGCGCCCGGCGCGAACAGCCGGTCCATCAATCGCAGGACGTCGTCCATGGTGCGCACGTGCCTGTCGATGTGGATCTCCCCTACCCACTCAGCGGAAGTCACACGGCGTGCCACCCGTCGCGAGATCGCGACGTGGCGAGGCTTGTCGCAGCTCAGTCGGCGTTCAGCGCGTCCGCCACGGTTGGATACACGGCGATGGTTTCGGTGAGGCCGGTCATCTCGATCGGCCGGAACGTGTGCTGGTCATCCGCCACGACCCGGATGCGCACACTGTCTGCCGCCGCCTGATGCGCGGCGACCAGAAGCTTCAGCCCAGCCGACGCCAGGAAGGTGACCCCGGACAAATCGATGACCAACACCGAGGGCTGCTGCCGCACGAGCGGCATGATCGCTTCCTCGACCCGCGGTGCCGTCAGCATGTCGATCTCGCCGACGACCCGCACGACGATGGCATCATCCTGGTGCTGCACATCCACGGTCAGCTGTGACCCGGACAGCACGTCGCCAGCATCGTTAACGTCGTCAGCGTGGTGAGAAGTATCAGCCACGGCACTCGCCTCCATCTCATCGCAGCGGGGCGGTGCGCCTGGCAGCACATCGGAAGCCCAGCGGAAAAGACAGCGCACCGGCCCACGACGTCTCGTGTCTCGGACCGGCGGCTACTAGGCTGAACCGCGACCCTGAGCATAGTTGACATTAGTACGTGCCGGTCAACCTGTCTGTACTACACAGTCGGATGATCACTCGTTACTCAGTGAAGCCAGCAATTGGCGGCTCAGGTCCCGCAGTTTGGTGTTTGAGTCCTGGGACATCCGGACCAACCGGTCGAAGGCTGCGTCGGCGGAGATCTTGTTGAGCGCCATTATGACGCCTTTGGCCTGTTCGATCTCCGCTCGCGACAGCAACGCCTCGTCCAGTTGGTCGATGAGATCGCGGGCCCGCTGCAACCGGCCCCACGTGCTGATCACGGCCGAAGCAGCGAGGGTGAGCATGCGCAGCAACGCGGTGTCGAGCGGGTCGAACGCGCCGTCTTCCCCACCGTAGACGTCGAGTGCGCCAACGAGTTCGCCGTCGTTTTCCTCGTCGATCAGCAGCGGCGCGGACAGGTAGGAACGCACGCCAAGGCGTTCCGCCGCGGCGGCGAAGTCGGGCCAGCGCTCGCGCGCCCCGCGCACCTGCGTGCGCACGGGCTGTTTCGTTCGCGCGGCCTCCAGACAGGGGCCGTCACCAACCGCGTACTGCGCCTCGTCGATCTCAACGACCCGCTCGTCCGTGGCGGCAGCCGTGCGCGGGGTATCGCCGTCCAACCTCGTCACGCTCACCGCGTCCGCGCCGTCGATCGCGTCCCGCGCGGACTCCGCGAGCCGGTGTAGCACGGCGTCCAGTGGCTCGTGGACCGCGTGGAGCCCACGCAGCCGTTCAAGCGCACCGGCGGCGGCGTCGAACCGGGCCGACTCCGCCTGGCCCAGATGTTCGTTGCTGGCAGGCATACCAACGGTTACCCGCTTCGTGCCTGCGTACGCATGGTTCAGGGCGCCGGTGCGTCGGCCATGACGCGCGCCAGCGTGCGGCGACCCATCCGGCTCATCGCCGGGTTGCTCTCGACGTAGTACCAGACGGCGCCCATAGCCTGCTGGAACGCCCACGCCTTGCCGCGCTCCCACGCCAGGTCGTCGCAGCCGAGATCGTCGCGCAACGCCTGCCGTGGGACGTCGTCGAGCAGGTGCCAGGCGGCGACGAGGTCGAGCGCGGGATCCGCCGGGCCCAGGCCACCGACGTCGATGACTCCGGTCAGACGTGCGTCGGCCACGAGCACGTTGCCGGGGATGAGGTCGCCGTGGTTCATGACGTCGTCGGCCGCGCGCGGCAGGTCCCGCATGGCCTGCCACGCGCGGCGGAGGCGTGCGGCGTCGATGAGCGGTTCGCTGCGTCGGAAGCAGGTCTCCAGCCAGGCGTCGTGGGCGCGGAGGTCGCCGCCCCTGCCTTCGTCACGGAACGTCCTGCCGCGTGTGTCGATCGCCCGCACGCCGCGGATGAACGCCGCCAGGTCGTGTGCGAACGCGACGGACCCGCTCGGGTCCTCGTCCGACGCCGCGTCGCCAGGGATCCAGGTCTGCACCGACCACGGCAGCGGGTAGTCCGCGCCGGGTTCGCCCAGCGCGACCGGTTCCGGGGTGGCGAACCGCGTGCGACCGGCCAGCTCGCGCCACTCCGGGAACTGCGCATCCAGCAGTTCCCGGACCGTTTCGAGGGACACGGTGAGCTGGTTGGCGTGAATGTTCACGTCGGGAACGTCCCACGCGAGGACGTCAACCGGCCAGCGAATTTCGCGACGCTGCCGCTGGCCACGCCAGCCGATCAGCCACAGGCAAACCGGCGCGCGACCGTACCGAAAGCCGGAATCGGCAACAAGCGATATTTGCTCGGCCTTTGAAATGTGCGGAGAGAGGAGCGGGAGACTCGCCGTCTGCTGTCCGATCAGTCGAGGATGTCGATGACGACGCGGGTCGGCGACTTGAGAGTGAAGACACGCACCTTTCGCTGCCTCCGTGCGCCGATACCGATGCTGACGCCGCCCTCGAAGTCGTCGATGAAGCCGACGGCCAAGACCTTCTTCAGTTTGGGAGTACGGCGCCGGCGGCGACCGCTATAGGTCGGTTCGCCTTTCGCGTTGTGCGCGGTCGCGTTCTCGACCCGCACGGTGAGGAAACGGCAGCCGTAGAGCCAGTACAGGTGGCCCGAACCGCCATGCCGCAACACGGGACCCCAGGTACGGAAGATCGGCTGCGGGACCGGGCCCTGGAAGTCGAGCACAATTCGGTCGAACTTGTCATGCCTGCCGGTGCGAATTCGTTTGAGTTTCGCCACCTGAGGACCGGCTGCCGCGGTAGACGTGGTGGCAGCGGTGGACGTCGCGGCCGCAGCCGGAGCGGCCATCGCGACGGGGACCATGCCGAGCCCGGCCAGGAAGCGCCGCCGGATGATGTTCATGGGGACTCCTACGGTGAATGGACATGCGGTTCCAGCGAACGTAGATCACCGTGAACGCCATCCGTAGGGCCCTTTGACACCTTGGGCCGGGTCTTTGCGGCTCTTTCCGGTCCGCCACCGTCCCGACGTGAAAGTCGGGCGATAACGGTCGCCCTGTGGTCGGCGAACTATTGGTGCGCCTGGAAGGAGGTGAAGCCCATGACTACGAGCAGGTTCAGGCGGCCAATCGTCTCTATCGCGATGATCGCCGCACTGATGATGAGTGGCGCGGGTACCGCGCTGGCAGTGCCAAGTCCACCTACCAACGGCGGCAACGGCGCTGGCCAGAGTGGCCAATGTACCGGCCCGCAAGATGACCGACCGGCCTCATGCAAGAGCCAAGGCGGCCCAGGCAACAAGCCATAGCGAGATTCACATCAGAGGCCGGGCGCGACCACCATCCCGCTCGGCCTCCCGCCACGCTGCCGGACCACCGTCTACCGGTGGAACGCCTCCGGCCTCATCTGACGAGGAGGCACCGCAGCGGAAGGGCTGTCCGAACATCCTCACCGGCGAAACGCAGGTGAGCAGGTCGGACGAGCTCGGTCAGCCAGGCACGCGTCCGTGTCCGTGACCTATCGTGGGTCCCGGGGTGACGACATGTCCGCAGCCAGTCACGACCGAGCGAAGAACGGCCAGATCGAGGCGGTGACCTGGAACCCGACCACCGGGTGCGACCGGGTCAGCTCCGGCTGCGACCACTGCTATGCGCTGGCCTTCGCCGCCCGGCTCAAGGCCATGG
>WHTY01000007.1 GCA_009377475.1 Actinophytocola sp. | reverse complement strand
GGCGACATGTACGGCATCGCGGTCCGCGGCTCCAAGGAGTGGGCAACCATCCACCCAGGTTTCATGACGATGTACTCCCGCATGGGCCTGACCGACTTCGAGCTCGCCGACGGCAAGCTGGTGCCGAGGATGAACACGCCAGAAGCGGTGGAGTTCACCGACAAGTGGGCGAAGATGGTCGCCGACTCCGGCCCGGCTGGCTGGACGTCCTACACCTGGTACCAGGCGTCCAGCGACCTCGGCGCGGGCAACGCCGCGATGCTGTTCGACGCCGACATCGCCGCCTACTTCCAGAACGAGGACACCCCTGCGGCGGGCAAGCTCGCCTGGCACCCCGGCCCCAAGGGCCCCGATGGCTCCCTCGACACCAACATGTGGATCTGGTCGCTTGGCATGAACGCGGCGTCGGAGAACAAGGAAGCCGCGTGGTGGTTCCTGCAGTGGGCGACGTCGCAGGAGCACCTGCAGTACGCGGCGACCAAGAAGCAGCACATCGACGCGGTGCGCAGGTCGGTCGCGGACTCGGCCGAGTACAAGGACCGGCTGTCGGCGGCGGACAACTTCATCGAGACCTTCGAGGAGGTCATGCCGCAGACCGCCATCCAGTTCACGCCGCAGACGAACTTCTTCGACGCCACGACGTCGTGGGCGGGGGCGCTGCAGCAGATCTACAACGGCTCCGACGCCGCGGGCACGCTCGACAAGCTCGCCAGTGACCTCGAAGGGAGGGTCAACAGCTAATGCCCCTGACCGCTGAAGCTCCACCGGATCGCGCGTCGCCAGCGCCGCTGGCCGACGCGCCCAGGGTGTCGCGGCGGCGCAAGGCGTTGCGTCCGTACCTGCTCTCGGTGCCTGCCGTGCTGCTGTGCGCGGGCATTCTGTACCCGTTCTTCCTCGGTGTCTCGTACACGTTCTTCGACTTCTCGGCCGCCAACCCGCAGCCGGACGTCGTCGGGTTCGACAACTTCAGCACGCTCCTCGGCAGCGACGCGTTCTGGACGTCGGTGCGGGTGACGCTGGTGTTCGCGCTGAGTGCCACGGTGCTGGAAACCGTGCTCGGCCTCGGGGTGGCACTGCTGCTGAACCGCAGCAGTCTCATCGGGAAGCTGTTCGAGCGGGTGCTCATCGTGCCGCTGATGGTCGCGCCGATCCTCGCGGCGATCATGTGGAAGCTGTTGCTGCTGCCCGAGGTCGGCTGGGTCCGGCCCATCGCGAACTTCTTCGGTGTCAGCAACTACAACGGCACCGACTCGCCGGTGATGGCGATGGTGTGGGCCGTCGTCGTGGACGCCTGGATCTTCACGCCGTTCGTCGCGATCATCGCGCTCGCCGGGTTGCGGTCGCTGCCGAAGTCGCCGTTCGAGGCCGCCTCGGTGGACGGCGCGAGCTGGTGGCTGACGTTCCGCAAGCTGACGCTGCCGATGCTGTGGCCGTACCTGCTGGTCGCGGTGATCTTCCGGCTGATGGACAACCTGAAGATGTTCGACGTCATCTTCGGCCTCACCTCGGGTGGGCCCGGTGACTCGACCACGACGTTGCAGATCAGCGCCTACCTTGAGGCGATCAGCTACGCCCGCTACAGCCGGGGACTGACCTACATGTTCCTGCTGTGGGCGCTGGTGTTCGTCATCTCGATGATCCTCGTCAAGTACCTGCGCCGGATCCAAGACCGGGCAGCGGGAGTGTGAGCGCGATGGGACCAACGACAGAAACCACGACTGAGCCGGTGGTCGACCCGGCCACCTCGGCCCCCGCACGAACGAAACCCCCTGCGCCGCCTACCACCGCGAACCAGCGCAGGGCGCAGCGCGGCTCGGCGGCGGGTCTGCTCGCCAACCTCGCGTTGATCCTGTACTTCGCGTTCTCGCTGCTGCCGGTGCTGTTCATCGTGGCGCTGAGCCTGAAGACCAACGCCGAGCAGACCACGACGTACCTCTGGTTCACGCCGACGCTGGAGAACTACCAGACCGTGCTCGGGCTTGGTGACGGCGGCTCGTCGTACGTGCGGTTCTTCTTCGCCAGCCTCGCGACGTCGACCGGTGCGGTGCTGGTCTCGCTGCTGATCGGCATCCCGGCCGCCTACGCGGCTGCGCGGTACCGGTTCAAGGGCAGCGAGGACCTCATGTTCACGCTGCTGAGCTTTCGGTTCGCGCCGGAGCTCGTCGTGATCATCCCGCTCGGCGTGATCTACCAGCAGATCGGCCTGTACGACACGATCTTCGGGATGGTGTGGGTGCTCCAGCTCGTCACCATGCCGCTTGTCGTGTGGATCCTGCGCTCGTTCTTCCAGGATCTGCCCGCCGAGTTGGAGGAAGCCGCCCTGCTGGACGGCTATACCCGCAGGCAGGCGTTCCTCAAGATCGTGCTGCCGCTGGTGCGGCCGGGGATCGCGGCGGTGTGCCTGCTGGCGTTCATCTTCGCCTGGAACAACTTCATCTTCCCGTTCACCCTCACCTCGGGTGACGCGCAGACGGTGACGGTGAGCTCGCTGGCCTTCCTCGGCGGCAACCAGGTGCGGTTCAACCTCGTCGCGGCCGGTGCGGTGATGGCGGTGCTGCCACCGCTGGTGCTCGCGCTGTGCATCCAGCGCTACCTGGTCCGCGGCCTGTCGTTCGGGGCGGTGAAAGGCTGATGGCGACGATCGACGTGCGCTCGGTGCGCAAGACGTTCGGCAAGCTCGTTGCGCTGGACGACGTCTCGTTCAGCGTCAACGACGGCGAGTTCTTCTGCTTGCTCGGCCCGTCCGGCGCTGGCAAGACCACCACGCTCAAGAGCATCGCCGGGCTGGTGCAGCCGGACTCCGGCGAGGTGTGGCTCGGCGGTCAGGACGCGGGCGACATCGAGCCGAACCACCGCAACCTGGCGATGTGCTTCGAGAGCTACGCGCTCTACCCGCAGCACAACGTCTTCGACAACATGGCGTCGCCGCTGCGTTCTCCGGTGCTGCGGCTGCCGGACGCCGAGGTGCGCGAGCGCGTCGGCCGCACGGCGGAGATGCTGGGCGTCGGTCACCTGCTTGACCGGGGCGTCGACCAGCTCTCCAACGGCCAACGGCAGCGCGTCGCGCTCGGCAGGGTGCTGGTGCGACCGGCCAACGCCTACCTGCTGGACGAGCCACTGGCGCATTTGGACGCCAAGCTGCGGACGTCGATGCGTGCGGAGCTGAAGCGCATCGCCCACGGCGAGCTGAACACCACCACGGTGTACGTCACCCACGACTACGTCGAGGCGTTGTCGCTCGCCGACCGCATCGGCGTGATCAAGGACGGCCGTATCCTCCAGGTCGGCACGCCGCAGCAGGTGTGGGACACGCCGGAGACGGCGTTCGTGGCGCAGGCGTTCGGCAAGCCCCGCATCAGCTTCGTCTCCGGCGGACTGGTCAGCGACAACGGCACCATCCGGTTCATCAGCTCGGACGGCGCCATCACCATCCCGGTGCCCGGCTTGGACACCGGAGCGGCGGCGGGGGAGTCGGTGCGCATCGGCATCCGCCCGCGCGACCTGGTGCTGCACACCGGGGCCGGAGACCAGCCAGCGAGCCACGAGCGGCTGGACGGCGTCGTCTACGTGCTGGAGCACCTGGGCCGACAGACCGAGGTCACGGTGCGCATCGGGGAGTCGCTGGTGTCGGTGGTCGCGCCGCGCGGCGACGTCGGCGGGCTCGCCGTCGACGACAAGGTGAGCCTGCTGCTCGACCCTGCCACAGTGCACGTGTTCGGCGACAGCGATGACGGAAGGCGACTCACACGATGAGCGACGAAGCCAAGGCTCGCACGCCCGATGACCGCCAGAAGCGGATCTCGGACGTGGTCACCGACAGGGGCAGCATCTCAGCACAGGAGCTGGCCACCATGTTCGGTGTCAGCGTGATGACCGTGCACCGGGACCTGGACGAGCTGGAACGCCAGGGCATCGTCCGCAAGTACCGGGGCGGGGTCACCGCGCAGCCGTCCGGGGTCTTCGAGTCCAATGTGTCCTATCGCAAGAAGGCGATGCGGACCGAGAAAGACGCCATCGCCAAGCTCGCGGCGTCCTATGTGGAGCCCGGCATGTCGGTCATGCTGGACGACGCGACGACGACCGCCGCGGTGATCCCGTTCCTCGCGGAGATCACCCCGCTGCGCGTGGCGACCAACTACCTGGACGCCCTGCGCACGCTCAGCGAGTACCGGGGCATCGCCCTCACCGCGCTCGGCGGCGACTACGACCCGCTGCACGACTCGTTCCTCGGCGTGACCTGTCTGGAGTGCATCGACTCGATCCGGGTGGACGCGGCGTTCGTGTCGACGTCCGCGCTGTCGGGGCGCTACGCCTTCCACCAGGAGGACCGCATCGTCGCCGTCAAGCGCAAGATGCTGGAGGTCGCGGAGAAGCGCTACCTGCTGATGGACCACACCAAGCTCGGCAAGGTCGCGCTGCACCGGCTGGTGCCGCTCGCGGAGTTCGACCTGGTCATCGTGGACTCCGGCGCGCAGGAGAGCGCGCTCGCCGAGCTGAAGCGCTACAACGTGCCCTACGAGGTCGCGTCATGACAGCGACTCCACGCGCGACCGGCGTGATCCTCGACATGGACGGCGTGATCGTCGACAGCGAGCACCTGTGGGAACGCAGCTGGCGCGCCTGCTGCGCCCGCCGAGGTGTGACCTGGGAGGCCGACGACACCGCGACCGTGCAGGGGATGAGCTCACCCGAATGGGCGGCCTTCGTCGCGGCCAAGCTCGGCGATCCCGGCCTCGCGGACGAGGTCCGGCGGGAGTGCGTTGACCTGATGGTCGACGCCATCAACGCGGGGGACGCACCGCTGCTCGACGGCGCTGCCGACCTCATCCGCAAGGTCAGCGAGCGGGTACCGCTCGCGCTGGCGTCCTCGGCGGCGCGCCGGGTGATCGACGCCGTGCTCGACGTGCATGGCCTGACCGGCCACTTCGCTGCCACCGTCTCCAGCGAGGAGGTCAGCAGGGGCAAGCCGAGCCCGGACGTCTACCTGGCGGCGGCCCGACGCATCGACGTCGAGCCCGCTGACGGCGTCGCCGTCGAGGACTCCGGCAACGGCATCCGCGCCGCGGCCGCCGCGGGGCTCGCCGTCGTTGCCATCCCGAATCCGCAGTATCCGCCGAAACCCGACGCGCTCGCGCACGCCGACGTCGTCGCCGCCGACCACCGCGACGCGCTCGATGCCCTGCTCGCCCGTCTGTCGTAAAAGGACGTTTCCATGACTCGGTTGTTCAATGATCCGGCTCGGTTCCGGGATGACATGGTTGACGGTTTCGTGGCCGCGTATGGCCGCTATGTGTCGCGGGTGCCTGGCGCGTCCGGCGTGCTCCGCGCGTCCGGTCCGGTGCCGGGCAAGGTCAGCGTGATCGTGGGTGGCGGTTCCGGCCATTACCCGGCGTTCTGTGGGCTGGTCGGCCCCGGCTTCGCGGACGGCGCGGTGATCGGTGACATCTTCACGTCGCCCTCAGCTGAGCAGGCGTATCTCGTCGGCAAAGCGCTCGATGGGGGCGCTGGGGTGCTGTTCAGCTACGGCAACTACAACGGCGATGTCATGAACTTCGGCCTCGCGGAGTCACGGCTGCGCGGCGAGGGGATCGACTGCCGCACCGTGGTGGTCACCGACGACATCGCCTCCGCGGACACCGTGGAGCAGCGGCGCGGCATCGCGGGAGACTTCTGTGTGTTCAAGGCCGCGGGTGCCGCCGCCGACCGGGGCGCGTCGATCGCCGAGGTGGAGCGGATCGCGCGTAAGGCGAATGACCGCACCCGCACCCTCGGTGCGGCGTTCGCGGGTTGCACGTTCCCCGGCAAGTCTGAGCCGCTGTTCACCGTGGACCCGGCGAAGATGGAACTCGGCCTGGGCATCCACGGCGAACCCGGCGTGGCGACCACGGAGCGGCTGACCGCCACGGAGTTGGCGGACCTGCTGGTCGAGCGGCTGTTGGTGGAGCGCCCGGTGGACGCCGACGGGCGCGCGGGCGTGATCCTCAACGGCCTCGGTTCGACCAAGTACGAGGAGCTGTTCGTCGTCTGGAAAGCGGTGTCCGCTCGGCTCGCCGCCGCCGGGATCGACGTCATCTCGCCCGAGGTGGGTGAGCTGGTGACGAGCCTGGACATGGCGGGGTGTTCGCTCACCTTGCACTGGTTGGACGACGAACTCGCGGAGTTGTGGGACGCGCCAGCCGACACGCCCGCGTTCCGCAGAGGGGATGTCTCCGGGATGGCGCCGCGTGGGGTGGCGCCATCCCGCGAGACGCAGGCGACGGCAGCCACCTCGGCGGCAGCGCCCCCGACGTCCTCGGCGACGCCTGCGGTGGCTGCAGCGTCAGTGCCGGTGGCCGAAGCGAGCGTCGAGTCGCGGGAGTTGGCGCGCACCGTGCGGTCCTGCCTCGCGGCGATGCTGGCCACGGTCACCGAGCACGAGGGCCACCTCGGCGACATCGACGCCGTGGCGGGCGACGGCGACCACGGCAGGGGAATGCTGCGCGGGCTGCGCGCCGCGACCCAGGCGGCCGACGACGCCGACGGCGCGGGCGCGGGCGGCACGCTCCGCGTGGCGGGGGACGCGCTGGCCGACAACGGCGGCGGCTCCTCGGGTGTGTTGTGGGGTGCGATGTTGCGCGCCATCGGCGACACGATCGGCGACACCGACGTGCCCGACGCGGCGACCGTGGTCGCCGCACTGCGCAAGGGCGCGGACACCATCGCGGAGCTGGGCGGCGCGAAGCCGGGCGACAAGACGTTGCTGGACGCGCTGGTCCCGTTCATCGACGCGTTGGGCGACGAGGTCACGACGGGTGCTGGGCTAGCGGCCGCGTGGCGGCGCGCTGCCGAGGTCGCCATGACGGCGGCGGAGAACACGAGCCAGTTGCGGCCGAACATCGGCAGGGCCAGGCCGCTCGCGGAGAAAAGCATCGGCACACCCGACCCTGGTGCGGTCTCGCTCGCCTTGTGCGCGACCGCCGTGGGCGCGGTGCTGGTCGAGGACTGTGGAGGTGAGCTGTGACGACGCAGCGGTGGCGGATCGGCGTCGGATCGGACGACGCCGGCTACGAGTACAAGGCGGCGCTGCTGGCCGACCTCGCGGACGACCTTCGGGTCGAGGTGGTGGAGGACTTCGGCGTCGGCGAGGGGGAGAGCACGGCGTATCCGGAGATCGGGCTGTCGGTCGCGGAAGCCGTCGCGAACGGCGACGTCGACCGGGCGGTGCTGATCTGCGGCACCGGCATCGGCATGGCCATCTCCGCGAACAAGGTGCCCGGCGTACGGGCCACCACGGTGCACGACAGCTACTCGTGCGAACGCTCCGTGCTGTCCAACGACTGCCAGATCATCGCCCTCGGCCAACGCGTCGTCGGTATCGAACTGGCGCGCCGACTCGTCCGCGAATGGCTCGACTACGAGTTCGACCCCGAATCACCCTCCAACGCCAAGGTCGGCGTGATCAGCGACTACGAGCAGAGGACAAGCGCATGAGTGACTTGGCGTTAGACGGCTTGCGGAAGACGTATCGCACCAAGGGGCGTCCCGAGGTGGAGGCGGTGCGGGGCTTCGACCTCGACGTTCACAGTGGCGAGCTGGTCGGCCTGCTCGGGCCGTCCGGCTGTGGCAAGTCGACCACACTGCGCATGATCGCCGGGCTGGAGGACGTCACCAGCGGAGACATTCGCGTCGGCGGGCAGTCGATGGTCGGGCTGCCGCCGCAGCGGCGCAACATCGGCGTCGCGTTCGAGAACTACGCGCTGTACCCGCCGCTGAGCGTCGCGGAGAACATCGCGTTCGGGCTGCGGGCGCGCGGCAAGGTCAACCGCAAGGAACGCGTGGTGGACGTCGCTCGCCGCATCGGCCTCAGCGACATCCTGGACGCCCGCCCGGTCGGGCTGTCGTCGGGGCAGAAGCAGCGGGTCTCGCTGGCGCGGGCGATCGTGCGGCAGCCCGACGTCCTGCTGCTGGACGAGCCACTGTCGCATCTGGACGCCGCGCAGCGCGACACCACCCGCCGCGAACTCCGGCATCTGCAACAGGAACTCGGCTACACCACCATCCTCGTCACCCACGACCAGGAGGAGGCGCTGAGCCTCGCCGACCGCGTCGTCGTCATGAACGACGGCGTGGTGCAGCAGGTCGGCACCCCGGACGAGATCTACGACGACCCGGCGAACCTGTTCGTGGCGAAGTTCGTCGGCGAGCCGCCGATGAACACCGTCGATGGCTCGCTCGTGGACGGGCGGGTGCGGCTGTCCGACGAGACCACCGTTCCGGTTGCCAACGGTGGCGCCGGGTCGGTCGTGCTCGGCGTCCGGCCGGAGGACGTCGTGCTCACCGACGCCGCGAACGCCGACGTCACCGGCACCGTGCTGGTGTACGAGGACCTGCTGGAGTACGGCCTTGCCAGCGTCGAGCTGCCCGGCGTTACCGAGCGCATCGTCGCGCAGATCCCGCCGGGGCTGGATCTGGCGCCGGGCCAGCAAGTCTCGCTTGCGCTGCAGCGGGACCGCACCTTCTTGTTCGACGCCGACTCCGGGGAGCGACTGCGATGACCCACATCCTTGCCTCGGGTGACGACTTCGTGCTCACCCGGTTGTTCACCACGGCGCTCAACGACGAGCTCACCGACGAGCTCACCGACGAGCTGGGCGACGACCACCCGGTGCGGGAGCTGCCGCTGCCGTGGCCGGGCGTGCCGTTCGGGCAGGTCGCGGAGGTCGATGAGGCCTGCGGCGACGAGACCAGCGTCATCGAGGCGCTGTCCGGTGTCGAGGTCGCGGTGACCCATCTTGCGCCGTTCACCGAGAAGGTGTTCGCCAACGCGCCCGACCTGCGGTTGGTCGTCGTCTCGCGTGGCGGGCCGGTGAACGTCAACATCGACGCGGCCACCGAGCACGGCGTCGCCGTGTGCTACGCGCCGGGCCGCAACGCCAACGCCGTCGCGGAGTTCACCATCGGCATGCTGATCAGCACCTGCCGCAGCATGGTCGCCGGGCACGCCGACCTCGCGCGCGGCGAGTGGGGCGGGCACTACTACGAGTACCGCAGCGCCGGGTTCGAGCTGGACGGCTCCACCGTCGGGCTGGTCGGCTACGGCGCGATCGGACGTCGGGTGGCGCGGCTGCTGACGGCGTTCGGCGCGCGGGTACTGGTCTACGACCCGTACGTCACCGACGTCGAGCCCGGCGTGACCCGCGTTCCGGAGTTGGCGACGTTGCTGCGGGAGTCCCGCGTGGTGAGCCTGCACCAGCGGGTGACGCCCGAGACGCGCGGCATGATCGGCGCGGAACAGCTACGGCAGATGCGGCCCGGTTCGGCGCTCATCAACACCGCACGCGGAGCGGTGCTGGACTACGACGCGCTCTGCGACGCCTTGGACGACGGCCATCTCGCCGCGGCGGGCCTCGACGTCTACGCCACCGAGCCGCTGCCCGCCGACTCCCGGCTGCTGCGCACGCCGAACCTGGTGCTCGCCCCGCACATCGCCGGGTGCAGCAAAGAAGTGGCCGAGCGCGCCGCGCGGATCTGCGCCGCCGAAGTCGGACGCTGGGTGCGCGGCGAACCGCTGGCGAACTGCGCCAACCCGGCCGTGCTCCAGGAGGCGTGATGTACCTCGGGATCGACATCGGCACCACCGTCACCAAGGCCGCCGTCTTCGACACCACCGGCACTCTGCGCGCGGTGCAGCGGCAGCAGACCGGCATGAGCAACCCGGCGGAGGGCTGGTTCGAGCAGGACCCCGACGAGATCCTGCGCTCGGTCGCCGCCGTGGTCCGCGCCGCCGTCGCGGAAGCAGGGCAGCAGCCGGAGTTCATCGGACTCACCGGGCAGGGCGACGGCGTGTGGCTCGGCGACGACGAGGGCCGTCCGGTGCGGCCCGCGATCTCCTGGATGGACGCCCGCGCGGCCACCATCCTGCGCCGCTGGCAGGACAACGACGTCATCGAGAAGACGTACCGCCACACCGGCAGCGCGATGTTTCCCGGTGCGCCCGCGCCGATCCTGGCGTGGCTGGCCGAGCACGAGCCCGAGTCGCTGGACCGGGCCGCGACCGCCGGGTACTGCAAGGACCTGGTGATGCAGCGGCTCACCGGGCTGCGCGCCACCGACGTCTCCGACGCGTCAATGCCGTTCCTCGATCCGCACGCCCGCGACTACGACCACGACGTCTTGGCGTGGTGCGGGCTCGCGACCCGCACGGACTTGCTCGCGCCCATCGCGGACCCGTTGCCGATCGGGGCGCTGACCGGCACTGGAGCCGAGCGGCTGGGGCTGCCGGAGGGCCTGCCGGTGACGTCGGGACCGTTCGACGTGCCCGCCTGCGCGCTCGGCTCCGGTGTCACCACGCCGGGCGAGGGGCACCTGATCGTCGGGACGACGCTGGCGTGTCAGGTGCTGCTCGACGCGCTCGACACCACCGGGGAACCGGCGGGGCTCACGTTCGCGACCGGCACCGAGGGCCAGTGGCTACGCGCGATGCTGGCCATGATGGGCTGCGCCGCCGTCGACTGGGTGCTCGACGTCGTCGGCGAGACTCACGACGTCCTCGATGACTTGCTCGCTGCCAGCGAACCCGGCGCGCACGGTGTCACGTGCCTGCCGTTCTTCTCGCCAGCGGGGGAGCGGGCGCCGTTCGTGGAGCCGGGTGCGCGAGCGGGCTTCGACCAGATCACCGTGCAGAGCACGAAGGCCGATCTGGTGCGCGCCACGAGTGAGGCCGTCGCCTACGCCGCGCGGCACTGCTTCGACGTCGCCGGGCCGACCGGCGAGATCGCGATGTGCGGCGGTGGCACGCAGAGCGCGGGCTGGCTGCGGATCTTCGCCGACGTCCTCGGGCGCCCGATCCGCCTCGCGCCGCAACCGGAGTCCGGCGCGCGCGGCGCGGTCATCGCCGGGGCACGCGCGCTCGGCAAGGACGTTGATGTCGCCGCGTGGACCGCGCCGGAAGGCGTCATCGAGCCCGATCCCGCCAACGCCGCCCGCTACACGGAGGGCTACGCGGACTACCGCGTCCGCGTCGCCGCCGCCCGCAGCCGATGGAAGGAGGCAGCGTCATGAGCGACCTCGTCACGCTCACCCGCACCCTCGCCGAACCGGACCGCGACCTCGTGGTGCTGGCCGAGGGCAACACGTCGATGCGCACCGGAGACTGCGAGATGCTGGTCAAGGCCAGCGGCTCGCAGATGGGCACCGCCACCGAAGCGGACTTCGTCGCGGTGCGGACGCAGCCGCTGCTCGATTTGGTCGCGTCCGACTCGACGGACGACGCCCTGGTGAACAGGACGCTTTTGGATGCGCGCCTGGACGCCGACGCGCCGAAGCCGTCCATGGAGGCGCTGCTGCACGCGCTGTGCCTGGAGGAAGCCGGGGCGGAGGTCGTCGCCCACACGCATCCGACCGCCGTCAACGGCATCCTGTGCTCAGATCGCGCTCAGGAACTGGTGGCGGGGGCACTGTTCCCGGACCAGGTCGTCGTCATGGGACGGCACAACGTGCTCGTGCCGTACGCCGACCCCGGCCTGGCGCTGGCGCGCGCGGTGCGCACCGAACTGCTCCGGCACCTCGCGGTCCACGACCGGCCGCCGAAGGTGATCTATCTCGTCAACCACGGCATCTTCGTGCTCGCCGCGAGCACCGCCGAGGCGTTGGCGGTCACGGAGATGACCGTCAAGGCCGCGCGGATCCTCGCGGGCGCGTTGGCTGTCGGCAAGCCTGTCCATTTGACCGACGCCGAGGCGGAGCGGATCGACACTCGCCCCGACGAGCTGCACCGCAGGCGTCGGCTGGCCAGCAGGGAGGATCGATGAGCGACCCGGGCAGCCTCAACCCCGGCCAGCGCGCCGCCGCGCTGGCCGACGCCGCCACGCGAGAGTTCGACGTCATCGTGATCGGTGGCGGCATTACCGGAGTCGGCACCGCGCTGGACGCCGTCAGCCGTGGCCTGTCGGTAGCGCTGTTCGAGAAGGGCGACCTCGCGTCCGGGACGTCGTCTCGCTCCGGGAAGGTGTTCCACGGCGGCCTGCGCTACCTGGAGCAGCTGAACTTCTCGCTGGTGCGCGAGGCGCTGACCGAGCGCGACCTGATGGTGGACCGGCTGTGCCCGCACCTGGTGTCGCCGGAGAAGTTCCTGTTCCCGTTCACGCGTCGGTGGGAACGCCCGTACATCGGATCGGGTGTGCTGCTCTACGACCTGCTGCGGCTCACCGGCACCCGCAGCGTCGCGGGGCACCGGCACCTGAGCAGGCGCGGCGTGCTGCGGGAGATGCCCGCGCTGCGCGACGACGTCACCGGCGGCGTGCAGTACTACGACGTCCGGGTGGACGACGCCCGCCACACCATGACCGTCGCGCGCACCGCCGCCCGGCTGGGCGCGCGGGTCGTCACGCGGGCGCCGGTCGTCGGGGTGTTGAGCGATGCCGGTCGGGTATCCGGCGTGCGGGTGCGCGACGCCGACAGCGGCGACGAGGTGACCGTGCGGGGCCGCACCGTGGTCAGCGCGACCGGCGTGTGGGCCGAGGACGTGCAGTCGCTGACGGGGGAGTCGTCCATCTCGGTGACCGCCGCGAAGGGCATCCACGTCGTCGTGGCCGGCGACCGGATCGACTCCGCCACCGGCATGATCGCCAAGACGTCCGACAGTGTGTTCATCATCCGTCGCTGGTTCGACTACTGGCTGATGGGCACCACAGACACCCGTTGGGACGCCGACCGCGACGACCCCGCCGCCACCAAGGCCGACGTCGACTACCTGCTCGGCCACGCCAACCGCTGGCTGCGCACGCCACTGTCCACTGAGGACGTCGTGGGGGTGTACGCGGGGCTGCGGCCGCTGGTGAGCGGCAAGGGCGACGCGACGGCGGCGCTGTCCCGGGACCACGCCGTGCTGGAGGGGCCGCGCGGGATGTTCTCCGTGGTGGGCGGGAAGTACACCACGTATCGGATCATGGCGCGCGACGCCGTGGACGCCGCCGCGACCCGGCTGGGCCGGGCGGTGCCTGCGTCGGTGACCGAGCGGCTGCCGGTTCTCGGCGCGACCGGCTATCCGGCGCTGCGCAACCAGGTGTCGTCGCTGGCGGCGGAGTCGGGACTGCCGGAGTCCGCGATCGAGCATCTGCTCGGCCGCTACGGCGCGTTGACCACGGAACTGTTGGATCTGATCGCGGATCGACCTGCGCTGAGGGAGCCGGTGCCGGGCGCGCCGGGATATCTGTCCGCCGAACTGCACTACGCAGCCGCGCACGAGGGCGCGCTCACGCTGGACGACGTCCTTGTGCGCCGGACGCGGGTGTTCATGGAGACGCCGGATCGGGGTGTGGCTGCCGCGTCCCGCGCTGCCGACGTCGTTGGGGACGTCCTCGGCTGGGACGACGTGCGCCGCAAGGAAGAGGCGGAGCGCTACCGCGTGGAGCGGGAGGCGGACCGGCGTGCGGCCGTCGCGGTCACGGATGCGGACGCGGCGCGGGTACGTCAGGACGCGCGGGGGGCGCAGGCATGAACCACGCGGCGGCCGCGCCGATGAGGTCGTCGAAGCGCTGCTCGGCGTCGGTTGCGCCTTCGTAGTCCGCCAGTTCGAGGCTCACGGCGCCGTGGGACGCGGCCCAGAGCACGCGGGCGATGTAGTCAGGATCGCCCCGCTCGAATACCCCGGCTTCGAGGCAGTCGGCCACCGCGTCGGCCAGCACGCGGAGCGGTTCGAGGCTTTCGGCGCGGGCCTGCTCCGACGGCTGGAAGCCGGGGATCGGGCGCTGGAACATGATCGAGTAGTAGGCGCGGTTGGTCAGCGCGTTGCGCCGGTAGGCGTGTCCCATCGCCGCCAGCCTGGCGAGCGGGTCGGGTCCGCGTGCCTCTGCGAGCGCGGTCCGCAGCCGGGCGAAACCCTCCCGCCACAGCGTCTCCGCGATACCGGACTTGCCGCCGAAGATGGTGTAGAGCACCGTCGTCGAGCAGCCCATCTCGGCGGCGATGCGGCGCATGGTCAGCGCGGCAGGGCCTTCCTGTTCGAGCAGCGTGCTCGCGGTGTCGAGCGCGAGCGTGCGCAGGGCTCGCTTGCCCTCGGCGTGCGCGGCGGCGTAGGGGGTTCCGTCGGTCGGTCGAGCGGGCACGTCACTCCAATAACGTTGTCGTTGTATAAAAACAACGTTACTATAGTGAGATCCGGTCGGCATGGAGGCTCCAGATGCTTCGGATCGTGCTTGTCTCGCTTCACTCGCTCGCTGGGATCGGCGGGCTGCTCGCCGGGCTCATCGCCATCCGTCCTCGGCCGGGCAGCGCGGGCGCGGTTCGGGTCGCTTACCTGGTCTGCCTCGGCGGCCTGCTGGCGTCGGTCGTCGTGCTCATCGCGGTGGACTGGCCCGGGTTGACGGGTGGGGCGCGAGTCGCGTTCACGGGGCTGGCGGTGCTCGCGGCCGTCATGGTCGTCCGCATGGTGCGCGCGCTCGCCGTTGCTGCCGCGTCGCGGCCTGGCTGGCAGGACCGCTACGTCGACCACGTGTACTTCACCTACGTCTCGCTGTGGGCGGGTTTCGTCGTCGTGCCCGCGTTGACCCTGCCGTACCCGCAGATCGGGGTGCCGCTGGCGGTCGTCGCGGTGCTCGCGATCGGGCACGTCCTGGTGTCAAGGTACAAACAGCGGCTGAGCCCGCAGCCACGTCGTGTCCGGCACTCCGGACGTCGTGTCCGGCACTCGGGACGTCGAGTGTGACGTTCGAAAGACCCGCGTGCTGCGTTCCAGGTGGCGTTTCGCGCGCTCAGGACCCTCGCGGGCTCGGCGGGGTCGCCGTGCCGCCTCGGACGTCGATCACCGTGCACGACAAGCCCGGAACCCCGGCCAGTTTGGCGTCAATGGTGATCAGGTCGGCACCCAAACTCTCGGCAAGAGCGACGTATGCGGCGTCATAAGGCCACATATTGTGCCGTAGCTCCCAGATGCGCGGCAGCAGCGGCGTGTGGTCGTGCCGAACGATGCTCATCTCGCCAAGCAGTTCAAGAGCACGCCGCGCCTCGTCCGCAGGCAGCTTCTTCCCGAGTACCAATCCACGTAGTGCGGCGGCACACTCCAGGTCGACGGCGTGGGGCGCGTTGAGCCGCTGGCCTCGCGCGGCGTTGCGGACGTCGTCGGCCGCTGCGTCCGTGCCGACCAGGAACTCCACTAACGCGGAGGTGTCCAGCACGATCACGCGCGGGCCTCGCGCATGTCCGCGATTGCCTGGACAACGTCGTCTGCGGTGACCGACGACCGTTCCGCAATTGTGCGTGCGCGGTCAGCGGCTTCTTCTGGCGTCAGCGTTTCTGCTTCGGTTTCGAGGACCTGGCGAAGGTATGCCTGAAGGGACTGCCCTGCGCGCGCCGCGCGCACCTTCAGTGTGGTTACCGCGTCGTCGGAGATATCGCGGATGTGTATGCTAGCCATGCCAGCATCCTACTACCAATGCAAGCAAAATGCTTGCATGACATAACCGCCCCGCTGTGGCCCGATATTTCGGTAATGTGCGCCCTGCCCGTGGCGAACTGGCGCGACAGGAGGGGACCTGGTGAAGCCGAACCACAAGCATGCGGTCGATGAGCTGTCGGTGTTGTACGAGCGCAACGAGTACGTCACGTGGATCGGGTACTGCGCGCTCGTCCTTTTCGGACTCGCGCTGGTCGTCGGCGCCATCACGGCGCTGTTCAGCGACTCGTCGGGCGCCGCGACGCCCCTGTTCTACGGTGCGCTGTTCCTAGCGATCGCGTGGCTCGTGGTCAAGGCGATCACCGTCCAGATCAACCGCGCTACCAGCGCGATCGTCCGTACCTTGCGGCGCACGGCGGAGTCCACACCGGACAACTCCGACGCCTAAAGCAGCACCGCAGCCGAACGCTACGCGGCCCCCGCCGTACGCCGATCCCGCACGCGCCGGAACGACAACACCCGGTCCTCGATCGGCGCATACCGCAGGGTGAGCGTGTCGCGCAGGTGGTTCATTCGCAGCTTCCACGGCTCGATCGTGCCCTGCTTCGGCAGTTTGTCCAACGACCGCAGGATGTATCCCGCAGCCAGGTCCACGAACGGCTCCTCGCCGACCCCGGTTTCCTTCTCGGGGACGACCTGGCCGTAGCCGCGAGCGTCCATGTGCGCCAGCAGGCGGCAGACGTACTCGCACGCCAGGTCCGCCTTGAGTGTCCACGAGGCGTTCGTGTAGCCCATCACGTAGGCGAAGTTCGGCACGTCGGAGAGCATGACGCCCTTGTACGCCAACGTGTCAGGCAGCTCCACCGGCTCGCCGTCCACGACGAGGTCGATCCCGCCGAACGGCAGCAGGTTCAGCCCGGTAGCGGTGATGACGACGTCCGCCTCAAGCTCCTGACCGGAACCCAGCCGGACGCCGTGCTCGGTGAACGTCTCGATCTGGTCGGTGACGACCGACGCGCTGCCCTTGCTGAGCGCCTTGAACAGATCGCCGTCCGGCACCAGGCAAAGCCGCTGCTCCCACGGGTTGTAGCGCGGGTTGAAGTGAGTGTCGATGTCGTAGTCGTCCGGTAGCTGCATCCGCAGCATCTTGCGCAGCAGCGACCGCACCAGCTTCGGACGTCGACGGCTGAGCTGGTAGAGCCCGATCTGCAGCAGCACGTTCTTCCATCGGGTGATCCGGTACGCCGCCATATCCGGCAGCGCACGTCGCAGGCCGTTGGCGATCGCGTCGGTGCCGGGGAGCGTGACGATGTAGGTGGGCGAGCGCTGCAACATCGTCACGTGCGCGGCGTCGTCCGCCATCGCGGGCACCAGCGTCACGGCGGTGGCGCCGCTGCCGATCACGACTACGCGCTTGCCCGCGTAGTCCAGGTCCTCGGGCCAGTGCTGCGGGTGCACGAGCGTGCCGGCGAACCGCTCGCTGCCGGGAAAGTCGGGGGAGTAGCCCTCGTCGTAGCGGTAGTAGCCGCTGCACGTGAACAGAAACCCGCAGGTCAGCTGCACGAGGTCGCCGGTGTCGGTGCGCTCGGCGGTGACCAGCCAGCGCGCGTCCGCGCTGGACCACTCGGCGCGCACGACGCGGTGCTGGTAGCGGACCCCGGTGTCGACGCCGTACTCGCGGGCGGTGTCGTTGACATACCGCAGGATCGACGGGCCGTCGGCGATCGCCTCGCGCTCCGGCCACGGCTTGAACCGGTAGCCGAGCGTGAACATGTCCGAGTCGGACCGAATGCCGGGATAGCGGAACAGGTCCCACGTGCCGCCCAGCGACTCGCGCGCCTCCAGGATCGCGAACGTCTTGTGCGGCAGCGTGCGTTTCAGGTGGCATGCCGCCCCGACGCCGGACAGCCCGGCCCCGACGATCAGCACATCGACGTGCTCGACACGCTCGGCGGTGGGTGCTGGTGCCTCCTCGGACTGCGTCATGACCGTCCTCTCCGGCGTGCGCCTGCCTCGGCTCCTCGTGCACCACGTTAGACGCTTGTGTAGATGGTGTCATCCGGTAACACGGATCAGCACGCCACGTCGACGTCCACGCCGGGATGGAACGACACGTGCACGTGGTCGTAGTGGTTAGCGGTGGTGCTGCCCCGATCCGACATGTACGACCAGCCGCCGCCGTCGTTGTAGCGCTGCCGCCAGATCACGTACTTGACGCCGAACCGCGCCTGGTTGTCCAGCACGTATGCGGCCAGCGCGTCGCCCGTCGAGGTCGAGACCATGAAGTCGAGCGCGAGCCCGTCGGGGTGGTCGCTTGTGCCGGACCGCGCGGACCTGCCGATCACGGAATCGACGTCGAACCGGCCGAGCAGATGGTGGCCGACCTGCGCCGCGTGGGGCTGGGTGCCCTCGAGTGTCGTTGGACAGGACGTCGGGGGTGGCGGTGGCCTCGGCGGGTGGGTGTGCGACGTCGTCGTTGGCTTCGGCTTCTGGTACGTGACCTGCCGCCTCGGAGACGGGGATGTGCTGCGCCGCGTTGTCGTCGTCGGCCGCGCCGTACGCGGGGACGTCGACGTCGTCGTGGGCTCGGTCGTTGTCGTGGTCGTTGGCGGTGCGATCGACGGGCCGTGGAACGTCGCGGCCGTGATCGCCGGGGCGTCCGCGCCGGCGCGCAGGCTGCCGACCAGCCAGAACGTCGCGCCGATCAGGGCGACCGCAATGACGCCGATGGCGACCGGCTTCGCACGTGATGGGGTGGGAGCGCGATGTCGACCTGCCATGCCTTGCGTCATCCTTCGCAGTGAGTTCGGGCGCTGGAACGTGGTGTTCTTGCGCCCCATCACCGCAAGAGCGGGCTTAGATTACGAATCGGCAACGGCGGTGTCACGGTGGTGTGACCTGGACCACGAAAGGTGGTCGTAGGTTGCGCCGTTTGCCGCGTTGCTGTTGGTCCGTACGGATGTTCACGGCCAGTGGTGCGGTCAGGAACAACGGCGGCATGCCCGGTGTTTGCGTACCCGAAGGGGTTCAACTGGAAGGAGCCGATGTGGCGACGGTCGAACTGACCAGCGACAACTTCAACGACGTCGTGAGCGCGGAAGGCACCGTGTTGGTGGACTTCTGGGCCTCGTGGTGCGGGCCGTGCCGGTCGTTCGCGCCGGTGTACGAGCGGGCGGCGGAGAGCAACCCCGGCATCACGTTCGGCAAGGTCGACACCGAGGCGCAGCCGGAGCTGGCGCAGGCGTTCGGGATCTCGTCGATCCCGACGGTGATGGCGGTGCGCGACGGCGTCGTGCTTTACGCGCAGCCGGGAGCGTTGTCGGCGCCGCAGCTGGACGAGCTGATCGACAAGGTCGGTGAGGTC
Organism: Actinophytocola sp.; assembly: GCA_009377475.1. Lineage (GTDB taxonomy): Bacteria > Actinomycetota > Actinomycetes > Mycobacteriales > Pseudonocardiaceae > Haloechinothrix_A. The sequence goes on along the minus strand of WHTY01000007.1, from coordinate 68,316 downwards.
GACATGAACGAGGTGCGTGAGAAGATCGCCCAGCAGCAGTGAGCTACCGGACGTGGTCCGGTAAGTGGCGGTTGGTGGGACGTCTGATGCAACGAAGGGCTTCTTTCTCGCATGTCACGCGAGAAAGAAGCCCTTCGTAGTGAACCTCACCGCACGTTCAGCGTGTCCGGGTCCGGCCCGATCCGCTCGTCGCGGTTCAGGTCCCCGATGGTGGCCATGTCGTCGTCATCAAGGCTGAACCCGAACAGGTCGAGGTTCTCCCTGATGCGCGACGGCGTGACCGACTTCGGGATGACGACGTTGCCGAGCTGCACGTGCCAGCGCAGCACGACCTGCGCCGGGGTGCGGCCGTGCTTGTCCGCCAGCTTCGTGATCGCCGGGTCGTCCAGGAGGCCGCCGCCCTGCCCGATGGGGGCCCACGCCTCGGTGACGATGCCGTGCTCGGCGTGGTACTGCCGCGACTCCGCCTGCTGTAGATAGGGATGCAGCTCGATCTGGTTCACCGCGGGCATGACGTCGCTGCTCTCGGCGAGCCGGTCGAGGTGGTGCGGCTTGAAGTTGGAGACGCCGATCGCGCGGATCGTGCCGTCGGCGTGCAGCTTCTCGAACGCGCGCCAGGTCTCGCGGTAGCGGTCCAGTTCGGGAACCGGCCAGTGAATCAGATACAGATCGACGTAGTCCATGCCGAGCTTGCTCAAGCTCCGCTCGAACGCGCGGACCGTCTCGTCGTATCCCTGGTCGGAGTTCCACAGCTTGGTGGTGACGAACAGCTCGTCGCGCGGGACGCCTGACTGCGCGATGGCCTCGCCGACTTCTGCTTCGTTGCCGTAGACCTTCGCGGTGTCGATGCTGCGGTATCCAGCCTCCAACGCGCTGGTCACGGCGGCGCGGGTCTGCTCGCTCGGGACCTGGAACACGCCGAGACCGACCTGCGGCATGGCGACGCCGTTGTTCAGAGTGATCGAGGGAATCTCAGCCATGAGAACCAACGTACCCGGGTTGGCATGGCCGGTGGGGCACCCGATGCGGCGAGATCCCAGACACGACACAGGCCCCGGCACGAAACCGGGACCGCGCAACGAAGGGCTTCTTACTTGCGTCAGACGCAAGTAAGAAGCCCTTCATGCAATGCGTGTCGCTACGTCGTCTTAGTTGTCGAAGGAACCCGCGACGAGAGCCGGAGTCAGCGCGATGCCGGTGTAGGCACTCGACACCAGCGAGGCAGCACCGTAGCCCAGCGCGCCGCCGCCTTCGTTGAACTGGTGGAAGGCGTCCGCGTAGGTGATGTCGTCGCCCGCTGGAACATCCACGTTGTTGTCCGCAGGCGCTGCCTGTGCGGTGCCACCGAAGATCACCGAGAGGCCGATCGCTGACGCGGCGACGAATCCAACCTTTTTCATGGTGGGTGCACTCTCCTTTGTTGAGAATCCATATCGGGGCCAGTCAATGGGTATTGCTCGCCCGACTCCGAACATACCCACGTGAGAATTCCGTTGCGATGCTTGTCAATCGATCGTGACGTCGAATCACAACAAAGTGGTTCGCAGTGGGGTCGACCATGTCGCCGGATATACTGACAGGTTTCTCGTATTCACTCGAAAAAATGACGTAGCGTCGTGTCATGGCAGTGGTGACTGCGGAATGTAGCCAAATGGCACTGCGACCCGCCTCGTGCTGGATCTGTGGGTGACGCAGCCTCACGCGTTCATCGCAGCGTGGCGCAGTAGGTGACATTGCCGTCAATTGGGACATCTCTATTCGAATCGCGTCGGACGGATGGCCGTATTTCCTAGGTTGCCATGAGGTCGCGAATAATTGCGCACGGTCGGGTGAAATTGTCCGTGATAACTGTCGACCTGGCGTTCAAGCGGCGGCCACGGCGAGCAATTTCGCGGCTGGTCCAATGACTTTGCGGCCTGCGGGCCACACCGCGCGGAATGTGCGTCGTAAGTCGAGATCCGTCACGTCGACAGCCACCAGCCTGCCCTCCGCGATGTCGGCGGCGACCGCGAGTTCGCTCATCACGGCCGGTCCGGTGCCCGCGATGACCGCTCCCCGTACCGCTGCGGCTGAGCCGAGTTCGACGAGCGGAGCCAGTTCGCCGACGCCGGCGTGACGCAACGCGCGCTCCAGCGTTTCCCTCGTGCCTGACCCCTGCTCTCGCACCACGAGTCGTTCCCGCGCCAGTTCGGCGATGCTCAGCGAGCGTCGCCGGGCGAACGGATGCGACGGAGCGACCACGACCAGCAGCCGGTCGGTGGCGACGCGCTTCGTCGCCAGCCCGCCCGGCGCGGACGGCGATTCGACGAAGCCGATGTCGACCTCGCCGTCGCGCACCAGTTCGCCCACGTTCACCGAGTTGGTCACCCGCAGCCCGACGTAGAGGTCCGGCTGGCTCTTGCGCAGCTCGCCGATCCAGGTGGGAACCAGATGTTCGGCGATGGTCATGCTCGCGGCGACCCGCAGTTCCGCGTCGCGCCGCGTGCGAAGTGCCTCGGCGCCGGTGAGCAAGCCGTCCAGTTCGCCGAGCACCCGCTGGGCCCAGCCGCACACCACCCGGCCCGATGGCGTCAACGCCGAGCCGCGCCGCGTCCGGTCGATCAGCGCCAGCCCGAGCCTCCGCTCCAGCGTCGCCAGCCGCTTGCTCGCCGAGGGCTGTGCGATGCCGAGCGTCGCGGCGGCTTTCCCCATGCTGCCCAGTTCGTCGACAAGCACCAGCAGTCGCAGCGACTCGAGATCGGGCGCAGTCATAGCTACAGGGTATGACCTCATACGCAACTGCGGGCTACCGGAGCGCGCAGGACTGTCCGACCGTGAAAGCCATGACCACCACCAACGACACCGGGACGATGCCGCCTGCGCCGCGCTCGCGGCACGACCACCCGCGCACTCGGCTACTTCCTGGGCTGCTGGTCGCCGGTGCCGGGATCGCGGTGGCTGCCGGGATCGCGCCGCTGGTACCCGCGCTGAGCGCGCTCACCGTGGCTGTCGTGCTTGGCGTGTTGCTCGGCAACACCCGGCTGCTGCCCGAGTCGGCCCGGCCAGGACTGGCGTGGGCGACCCGCAGGATGCTGCGCGCCGGGGTGGTGCTGCTCGGCCTGCAGCTCGCCGTCGACCAGGTCGTCGGCCTCGGTGCGGGCACCGTGCTGGCCATCGTGGTCACCGTCGCGGTCACGTTCGCTGGCACCTGCCTGCTCGGCAGGCTGCTCGGCGTGTCGCGCGGCCTGACGATGCTGGTCGCCACCGGGTTCTCGATCTGCGGCGCGTCCGCGATCGCGGCGATGGAAGGCGTGGTGCGCCGCAAGGACTCCGAGGTCGCCACCGCCATCGCGCTCGTCACGTTGTACGGCAGCATCGCGATCGTCGCGGTGCCGCTCGCCGCTCCGTTGCTCGGGTTGCACGGCGAGGCGCTCGGCGCGTGGGCGGGGGTGTCGGTGCACGAGGTCGCCCAGGTCGTCGCGGCGGCATCGCCCGCTGGCGCGGCGGCCGTTGCCACCGCGGCCGTGGTCAAGCTGAGCCGGGTGGTGCTGCTCGCGCCGCTGGTGGCTGGCGTGAGCGTGCTGCAACGGCGCGACGGCGCGACGTCGAGCCGCAGGCTACCGCTGGTGCCGGTGTTCGTGCTGGGGTTCCTCGCCATGATCGGCGTGCGGAGCACCGGCCTGCTGCCAGACGTCGCGCTCGACGTCACCGCGACGGTCACGTCGCTGCTGCTGGCGGGCGCCCTGTTTGGCCTTGGTTGCGGCGTGCGGCTGCGGGAGCTGGTGCGCACCGGACCGCGCGCGTTGCTGCTCGGGCTCGGGGCGACGGTGCTCATCGGCGCCACCGGGTACGCCTCGCTCGCACTTCTTGGGTGATCGCGCCCATACCGGGAGAGAATGGGCGACATGGGACGCACGCTCATCGCGCTCGACCGGGACGCGGCCGAGCCGTTGTATCAGCAGCTGCGCAAGGCACTGGAGCGCGCCATCGCCTCCGGCGCGCTGAACCCGCACCTGCCGCTGCCGTCGTCCCGTGAGCTGTCCCGCGAACTCGGCATCTCCCGCAACACCGTCAACACCGCGTACCAGGAGCTGATCGCGGAAGGGTTCGTCGAGCCACGCCCGCGCAGCGGTCTCGTCGTCAACCCGGAGATGCTCTCGCACCTGAGCTACGAGCCCGACGAGCCGTCGTCGCCGGACGTCATCGACTGGTCCAGCCGGGTGCGGCCGTGGCCAGACACTCGCATCCCGGAGATCGCCAAGGTCTCCGACTGGCACCGCTACCCGTACCCGTTCGTCGCCGGTCAGGTCGAGGTGGAGTCGTTTCCCCGGCTGGCGTGGGCGCGTGCGCTGCGGGAGGCGCTTGAGCCGCCGCACCTGTACTACAGCCTCCGCGACGGCATCGATGAGGACGACCCGTACCTGGTCGACGCGCTGTGCCGCGAGGTGCTGCCGACGCGCGGCATCGAGGCAGAGCCGGACCAGGTGCTGATCACCCTCGGCTCGCAGCAGGGCCTCGACCTGCTCGCCTCCAGCCTGTTGCGGGAGGGCGACACCGTCGGTGTCGAGGACCCCGGCTACCTCGACGCCCGCCACATCTTCTCCCGCGCTGGCGCGCTGCTCGCGCCGTTTCCCGTCGACGGCGCCGGGATGGTCCCGCCCGCCGGGCTCGGCGGCATCGAGCTGCTGCACCTGACACCGAGCCACCACAGCCCCACCAACGTCACGCTGTCCATCGGCCGCCGCAAACAACTACTCGCGCAAGCGAGGCAGTCCGACACGCTGCTGATCGAGGACGACTACGACAGCGAGTTCCGGTACCAGGGCAGTCCCACCCCGGCGCTGAAAGCGCTGCCCGGCAGCGACCGCGTGATCTACCTGGGCACGTTCTCCAAGTTCCTCGCGCCCGGGCTGCGGCTGGGGTACCTGGTCGCGGCGCCGGAGCTGATCCGCGAGCTGCGCAACCAGCGCAGGTACCGGGTCAGGCACGCGTCAGGACACATCCAGCGGGCGATGTCGCTGTTGATCGACAGCGGCCAGTACCACCGCACCGTGCGTAGGCGCCGGACGCAACTGCAACGCAAGTGGTACGCACTGCGCGACGCGCTCAACGAGCTGCTGCCGTGGCGGGTCGATCCGCCGCCGGGCGGGGTCAGCATCTGGGTCACCGGCCCGCCCTCGCTCGACTGCGCCGAACTGGCCACGGCCGCGCTGGCACGCGGCGTCGTCATCGAGCGCGGCGACATCTACTTCACCGAGCGCGCGCAGCACCGCAACCATTTCCGGCTCGGCTTCGCCGCCATCCCGCTCGACGCCATCCGGCCAGGGGTGCGGCAGCTCGCCGCGGCGGTCAGTGAGGTACTCGGCTCGCGGTAGCCGCCCTGGCCGTCGACTGCCGGGGTACCAGGCTCACCGGGATCGTCAGCGGCTTCGACGGTGGTTTCTCGCCAGCCAGCAGCGCGAGCATGAGCTGGACCGACAGTGCGCCCGCGTCGTCGATCGGTAATCGCAACGCGGTCAGTGCCGGGCCGGAGACGCCGAGCGTTTCGAAGTCGTCGCCGCTGGCGACGCTGATGTCCTCCGGTACGCGTGCGCCTGCCGCGGCGAGCTGGAACATCACACCCAGTGCGATGAGGCTGTTGTAGGCGAGCACGGCCGTCGCACCGACGCTCAGGGCGCGTTCCGCCGCGACGATGCCCGAGCGGAATACCGGCGGGGTCGGGCCGATGAGTTCCATTCGCATGTCGTACAACCGGATGCGCTCCCGCACGCGGCGCCGGCGTCGCTCGTCGGACCACGTCTGGATGGGTCCGGAGACGTAGACGATGTGACTGTGCCCGAGGTCGGCAAGGTGGTCGATCATGCGCGCGATACCTGTCGACACGTCGACGACGACGGCGGGGATGCCGCTGACGTGCCGGTTGACCAGCACCAGCGGGATACGCTCCCGCAACATCCTCAGCTGCTGCTCTGGCAACCGGGAAGCGATGGAGACGATGCCGCCGGTCTGATGGCGGCACAGGCTCTCACACAGTTCCACCTCCCGGTCGTCGACGCCGACGGTGTCGACGATGTGCAGTCCGTAGCCATGCTCCTGGGCGTGTCGCTGCACGCTGGAGGCGAACCGGGCATAGAGCGGATTGGTCAGGGAATGCAGCACAAGCCCGAGCGATTCGTAACGTCCCGTCGTGAGCGCGACGGCGGCGGCATTCGGCGCGTAACCGAGAGCTCGTGCCGCCAGCCGGACGCGTTTGACCGTCGCCGGTCGCAACATCTCGGGATGGGACAGTGCCCGGGAGGCCGTCGAGACCGACACGCCCGCGATCCGTGCGACGTCACTGAGCTTCGCCGTCATCTGTCCAGTATGGCCCCGCACCAGCCGCGGGGACGCTTGTCGCGGTCGCCGCGGGGCGCAGCTGGGCGCGGAGGCGCTCGATCTCGGTGGTGAACGACCGCCGTAGCGTGACACGCTCGGCGTCGTCGATCCACGCCGAGTCGACCGCGGTCAGGCATAGCTGGATGGCGTCCTCGACGCCGAGGCCGAGCGCGGCAGCGGCGCCGACATAGACCTCGCCGGGGTCCGCGCCGTGCATCGCGGGGTCGTCGCTGTGCAGGCTGACGCGTAGCCCGAGGTCGAGCATGGCGCGGATGCTCGCGACCCTGGCTGGCCGAAGCGTCGGATTCGAGCCGGGCAAGCAGCAGGTGATGGGGACGCCCGCCGCCTGGCACCGGCGGACGACGGCGGCGTCGGCGAGCATGTTGTAGCCATGATCGATGCGGTCGCAGTCGAGCCGATCAAGGCAGGTCACGACGTTGCTTGGCGGGCCACCGTCGAGTGTCGCGTAGTCCTCACCGGCATGCGCCGTTCGCCGCAGCCCTGCCTGCTTGGCGAGCCGGAACGCCGACTCGAACCGCTCCGGCGGCCCACTGGGTTCGGGGCCGTCCAATCCGATTCCCACGACCTCGTCGCGGCGGAGCCGCACGATGTCCTCGACCAGCTGTTCCGCGGTCGCGGAGGACACCATTCGGTTGATCGAGGGAACCAGCAGGCACCGGACGCCGAAGTCCTGCTCGGCCGCGGTAATTCCGTCGATGAGTCCGTCGAGCATGACCTGGTAGGTCGCACCGCCCGGGAAGTGGTCGGTCGGGTTGAAGAACATCTCGCGGTATCGGACGTTGCCGTTGGCGAAACCTTCGCTGAGCGTGACGTAGGCGGCTTCTGCGAAGTCGCGCCGGGTGCGAAAGACCCGCGCGACCGTCATGTATCCCGCGATGAACTGGTCGAAGTTGGTGAATCGGTACAACGAGTCAGGGCCGCTGGCTGGCAGGGCGACGTCGTTGCGCCGGGCGACGTCCCAGGCGGTCGCTGCGGGAACGGCGCCGACCAGATGGCAATGCAGTTCTGCCTTGGGAATGCGCCGCAGGAATTCATCGAAGTCGAGCATTCACATCTCCGATAGGACGGAATCAGGTGCCGCACAAGATACGGTTGAGCTGGGTTCGTCCGTCAATGTTTTCGCTGCAATCGCTTGCACGGCGGTGCGCCTGAGCGGAGGTGCAAGCGGTTGCAGGCAGATCGTTGACCACCCACAACGGCGCTCGCATACTTCCCGCTACCGAATCGCGGATTCGACAGATGGAGCGATCATGACGACGACGAAACCGGCCGCGCGAGCCGGAATGCTCGAACGGATCTTCCGGATCAGGGAGCGTGGCTCGACCGTTCGTACCGAATTGGTCGCAGGCGTGACCACGTTCGCGACGATGGCCTACATCCTCGCGGTAGTGCCAGGACTGCTCGAGTCTGGTGGGATGCCACGCGGTCCGGTCACGGTCGCGGTGGCGGCGATGGCCGCGCTGTCGACCATCGTGATGGGGCTGTACAGCAATCGCCCGCTCGCCCTTGCCCCTGGCCTCGGTTCGGTCGCCTTCATCGCGCTCACGCTCGCTGTCGCAGAAGGCATTCCGTGGCAGACCAGTATGGGAATGGTGTTCATCAGCGGGGTGGCGTTCGTCCTGATGACACTGCTGCGTTTGCGGGAGGCCATCGCACGGCTCATGCCGAAGGCCATCAAGCTCGCCATTGGCGCGGGTGTCGGGCTGTTCATCTGCTTCGTCGGCTTCCGCAATGCCGGGCTGGTCAATGCGAGTGAGCGCTCCAACGCACTGGTTATCGGCGACCTGAGCGAGCCAGGTACGCTGCTTGCCCTCGTGGGACTGCTGATTACGTTCCTGCTCTACATTCGCAAGGTCCTTGGCGGGCTGCTGATCGCGATACTGGCCACCACTCTGATCGGAATTCCGTTCGGCGTCACCTCTATGCCGTCGTCGCCGGTCCAGTTGCCGTCGGGCATCAGCGAGGTCGCGTTCCAACTCGATATCGTCGGTGCGCTGAGCCTGAGCATGTTCCCGTTCATCTTCGCGTTGTTCGTCTCGGACTTCTTCGCCACGCTCGGGACGCTGCTCGCGGTCGGAGCCAAGGGGAAGATGCTCGACGACGACGGCAACCTCCCCGAGATCAACAAGCCGTTCCTCGTCGACAGCTCGAGTACCGTCGCGGGGTCGCTGGTCGGGGTCCCTGTCATGACCACCTACGTGGAATCCGCATCCGGCGTCGAAGCAGGCGGCCGCACCGGGTTGACATCGATCATGACGGGTGTGCTCTTCCTGGCGACGGTGTTGTTCACCCCGATCGCGTTGATGATCCCGGCGCAGGCGACCGCTCCGGTGCTCATTCTGGTTGGCCTGATGATGCTGCAACCCATCCGCGATATCCGATTCGACGACATTCCGGAGTCGTTGCCAGCTTTCATGACGATCGTGGTCACCATCTTCACGTTCAACTTTGGCACCGGAATCGCGGCGGGAATCGTGACCTATGTGATCGCGAAACTGTTCGCCGGGCGGTTCAGGGACATTCCCAAGGGGCTCTTCGTGTTACTGATTCCGCTGATCTACTACTTCACGACGCTTACGTAGCGCGGGCGCGGATCGCGGAACTGGTACCCAAAAAGTGGCTTCCCTCTGGATCTGTCATGGGTCCTGTCGGTCCCGCACAGTGGTCCACATCACGCGAATCGAAGGACGACCGCGGAGGGACCCGTGACAAGCACCGACATCCGAGCACAGGCTCGGCGACACCTGTTCCCGCACTTCACGAAGGGGGCGGCCTGGCGCGACGACGCGCTGCCGATCATCACCCGCGGCGAGGGCTGCTACATCTACGACGACTCCGGCAGGGCCTTCCTCGACGGCCTCGCCGGGCTGTTCTGCGTCAACATCGGCCACGGCCGCACCGACATCCCCGCAGCGGCGGCCAAGCAAATGGAGTCGCTGGCGTACTGGACCAACTGGTCCGCGGCGCACCCGGCGTCGGTCGAGGCCGCGACCCTGATCGCCGGGCACGCGCCGGGAGACTTGGAGACCGTCTTCTTCGTCAACTCCGGCTCCGAGGCCGTCGAGTCGGCGGTCAAGTTCGTCCGGCAGTACCACCGCAGCCAGGGCGAACCGCAGCGCACCAAGATCATCGCGAGGGATATGGCCTACCACGGCACCACTCTCGGCGCGCTCGCCGTCACCGGCATCCCGAAGTTCAGGGAACCGTTCGGCCCGCTGATGCCCGGTGTCCGGCACGTCCCGAACACGCTCGGCGAGCGGGTACCCGACGGCGGCAGCGCGTCCGAACTGCCCAGCATCAAGGCGATCGAGGCCGTCATCGAGGAGGAAGGTCCCGACACCATCGCCGCGCTGTTCGCCGAGCCGGTGCAGAACTCCCGGGGTGCGATCGTGCCGCCGGAGGGCTACTGGCGGCAGTTGCGCGAGATCTGCGACCGTCACGGCATCCTGCTGGTCGCCGACGAGGTGATCTGCGCTTACGGCAGGCTGGGCGAGTGGTTCGGCAGCGCCAAGTACGGCGTGGTGCCCGACCTGATCACCTTCGCCAAGGGCGCGACGTCCGGCTACGCCCCGCTCGGCGGGGTGCTGCTGCGCCGCCCGCTGGTGGAGCGGCTGTACGACTCGCCGCAGGGCGGCACCTTCACCCACGGCGCGACCTGGGGCGGGCACCCGGTGTCGACCGCCGTCGCCGTCGCCAACCTGACCGCACTGTCCGATGAGGACGTCCTCGGCAACGTGCGCGCGCTTGAGCCGCACTTTCAGGCGGGGCTTAACCGCATCCGCGACGCCAGCACGAGTGTCGCCGAGTGGCGCGGCACCGGCTTCTTCTACGCCCTGGAGTTCACCGGCGACCGCCACACCGGCAGGCCGCTGACCGAGCAGCAGGGCGCGGAGATCGTCGGCGAGGTCATGCCGCGCGCCATGCGCGACGTCGGACTCATCACTCGCCCCGACGACCGGGGCGCGACCATGCTGATGCTCTCCCCACCGCTGGTCGCCGACCAGGGCGTGCTCGACGACCTGCTGCACAAGGTCGCCGCCGTCGTCGACGCCGTCGACACCCACGTTCGCGCCTGAATCCCTACCGAGAAAGCGAGGTGACGCCATGCGTATCGGCGTGCCCAAGGAAGTCAAGAACCACGAGTACCGCGTCGCGCTCACACCCCCAGGGGTTCACGAGCTGGCCAGCCGCGGCCACGACGTCGTGATCGAGGCCGGTGCCGGTGCTGGATCGTCCATCCGCGACGACGAGTTCACCGCGGCCGGGGCGAAGATCCTGGAGTCGGCCGACGAGGTGTGGGGCCAGTCGGAGCTGGTGCTGAAGGTCAAGGAGCCGATCGAGTCGGAATACCACCGACTGCGCGAGGACCTGACGCTGTTCACCTACTTGCACCTGGCGGCGTCGCGCGAGTGCACCGACGCGCTGCTGCGCGCCAAGACCACCGCCATCGCGTACGAGACGGTGCAACTGCCGAGCGGTGCGCTGCCGCTGCTGTATCCGATGAGCGAAGTCGCGGGCTGCCTCGCGCCGCAGGTCGGCGGGGAGGCGCTGCGCCGCACCGGCGGCGGACGGGGACTGCTGCTCGGCGGCGTCACCGGCGTGGAACCGGCCAAGGTCGTTGTGCTCGGCGCGGGGGTGGCGGGCACGAACGCGATCGCGATGACGGTCGGTGGCTGGGCCGACGTCACGGTGCTCGACACCGACGTGGACAAGCTGCGCGCGCTCGACCGCCGCTACAACGGCAGGGTCACCACCGTCGTCGCCAACAGCTTCGAGATCGAACGCGCGGTGCTCGCCGCGGACCTGGTCATCGGCGCGGTGCTGCTGCCAGGCGCGAAGGCGCCGAGGCTGGTGTCCAACGCGCTGGTCGCGCGGATGAAGCCAGGCAGTGTGCTTGTCGACATCTCGATCGACCAGGGTGGCTGCTTCGAGGACTCCCGCCCGACGACGCACGACGATCCGACCTATCCGGTGCACGGCTCGGTGTTCTACTGCGTCGCCAACATGCCCGGCGCGGTGCCGAACACGTCCACCTATGCGCTCACCAATGTCACCCTTCCGTACGTCAGGGCGATCGCCGACAAGGGCTGGCGGCAGGCGCTGGCAGACGATTCGGTGCTCGCGCCTGGCCTGAACACCCTTGGCGGGCAGCTCACCAACGCCCCGGTCGCGCGGGCGCATGGGCTGGACCACCTGCCACTGGCCGATGCGATCGGCACGGAGCGCTGAGCGTGTCCACCGTCGCCCCCGAACCGCAGGTCGCCGCGCCGGACGCGCTGGTCGCGCGCTGGTGCGCGCGGCTGGCCGGAACCCCAAGCAGGGTGGCGCTCGCCGACGGTGACGACCCGCGCGTCGTCACCGCGGCGGCGCGGCTGGCGGAGTTCGGCGTGACCCCGGTGCTTGTCGCGCAGCGCGACCGGGTGCACGACGTCGCCGAGCGGGAGGGGGTGCTGCTCGATGAACGGGTCACCGTTGCCGAGCCGGACGCGCTCGCCGACGGTCCGGCGGGGGCGGTGCTCGCCGAGCGGCTTCCTGGCATCGGCGCCGATCCGCTGGCACTCGCCGTCGCCGCCGTGCCAGCCGGGCTCGCGGACGCCTGCGTGGCAGGGGCGAGCAGGCCCACCGCCGAGGTGCTGCGTGCGGCACTGCGGGTGGTCGGCACCGCACCAGGGGCGCAGTGCGTGACCAGCAGTTTCCTGATGGCGCTTCCGGACGGCAGGTTGATCGGCTACGGCGACTGCGCCGTGCTGCCGGAACCGGACGCGCCGCAGCTCGCGGAGGTCGCCGTGGCCACCAGCCACACCTACGCGACGCTCACCGGCACCGAGCCAGCCGTCGCCATGCTGTCGTTCTCCACCAAGGGCAGCGCCGAGCACAGCAGCGTCGGGCTGGTCAGGGAGGCGACCGCGCTGGTGACCCAGCGGGTGCCCGCGCTCGCCATCGACGGTGAGCTGCAGTTCGACGCCGCGCTGCTCGACTCGGTCGGCCGCAGCAAGGCGAACGGTTCGCCCGTCGCTGGGCGGGCCAACGTGTTCATCTTTCCCAACCTGGCAGCCGGAAACATCGGCTACAAGATCACCGAGCGGCTCGCGGGAGCCAGGGCGTACGGCCCCATCCTGCAAGGACTCGCCGCTCCGGTGAACGACCTTTCCCGTGGTTGCCGCAGCGACGACATCGTTGCCGTCTCCGCGATCAGTGCCCTGCAAGCACACGCGGCGGACTAGGCCCAGCCTCGTTCCTGCCGCACACTGAAAGGGAGTCCCTGCGGCTCCCGGAGATCGAGGGTCATATGCAACCGATCAGCCACACTCCGGCCGGGGCGAACCCGCCTCGCGCTCAACTGTCCCGGACACTGAAACCGAGCTGGGTCTGGGCCATCGCGCTCGGCTCCGCCGTGGGCTGGGGCGCGTTCGTGCTGCCGACCGACTGGCTTGCCACCGCCGGCCGCTCGGCGCCATCATCGGCTTCCTCGTCGGTGGCCTGATGATGATCGTCATCGCCGTCAGCTACGGCTTCCTCATCCGCAGCTTCCCGGTGTCCGGCGGCGAGTTCGCCTACGCCTATGTCGGCTTCGGCAGGCGACATGCGTTCCTCTGCGGGTGGTTCCTCACCCTCGGCTACACCTGCATCGTCGCGCTGAACGCCTCCGCGCTGGCGTTGCTGGCGCGGTACGTGTTGCCGCAGGTCGCAGAACAAGGACTGCTGTACGAGGTCGCAGGCTGGGAGGTCTACCTCGGCGAGGTGCTGATCGCCAGCGCCGCGCTGGTGCTGTTCGCGTTCCTCAACATCCGGGGCGCGACGGTGTCCGGCCGGTTGCAGTACATCTTCTGCCTGATCATGCTGGCCGGGGTCGTCGCGATCCTGCTCGGCGTGCTGCTGCATCCGGAAGGCCAGCTCAGCAACGCCGCACCCGCGTTCCCCGTCGACGTCCCGCCGTGGACGGCGGTGCTCGCCATCGTCGCGATCGCACCGTGGGCGTACGTCGGCTTCGACAACGTGCCGCAGGCCGCGGAGGAGTTCGACTTCGCGCCCGCCAAGGCGTTCCGGCTGATCGTGCTTGCCATCATCGCGGCCGCTGGGCTGTACGCCCTGATGATCATCGCCACCGCATCGGCGACGCCGTGGACCGCGCTGGTCGCGGGCGAGCCGATCTGGGGCACCGGGGATTCGGTGTCCGGGCTGTTCGGCGGCGTCGGCATCATGCTGCTCGCGCTGGCGCTGTCGATGGGCATCTTCACTGGTCTGAACGGCTTCTACGTCGCCGCGAGCAGGCTGCTGTTCGCCATGGGACGGGCGCGGATGCTGCCCGCCGCGTTCGGCACGCTGCACCCGAGGTACAACACGCCATACGTCGGCATCGGCTTCGCCGCCGCGCGCCTGGTCGCACCGTGGTTCGGCCGGGAGGCGCTGCTGTGGGTGGTGGACATGTCCGCGGTCGGCGTGACGATCGCCTACACCTACACCTGCCTTGTCGCGTTCCGGAAGTTCCGCGCTGGCTCGGAAGCCACGCCCGCCAAGCTGGTGTTGAGCCTGCTCGGTGCGGCCATCGGCGCGACGTTCCTCGGGCTGCTGTTGCTGCCGTTCTCCCCGGCGATGCTTGGCGAGGAGTCGCTCACCGCACTGGCGGTGTGGGTCGTGCTCGGCCTGGTCTTCTACGGGATCCGGCGCGCTGAGAGCAACAAGCTCAGCGACGACGAGATGCGCTACCTCATCCTCGGTGACGGCGACGGCGCCGGGCGGGAGTCGGCCGACGGCCGCCACGACGTCACGGCCGCCGCGACTCCGGAGGCCGGGGCGACTCCGGAGGCCGGGGCGACTGCCGAGGCCGGGGCGACTCCGGATGCGCCAGCGCGCACGTCCTAACGGGTCGCGATCGCGCCGCAGTCGGTCGCGCCGAAGGTGCCCTTGGGTACCGCATATGTACCCAAGGGCACCTTCGGCTCGCCTGGGCTCTCACGACACCAGCGGGACGGCGTAGGCCCGGGCCTACGCCCGCGTCTCGGCCAGGGTGCGCAGCACCTGGCGCAGCAGCGCGTTGCCGACCTCGCCAGCGACGTCGAGTTCGCGGGCGTGTCGGAAGTGACGGCCCAGATCCGCGTTCGCGCCGATCCCCGCCAGCGCCGGGTCGCCCGCCCGTTCGGTGCGCAGCACGACGTCGCTGAGGTGGTCGTCGAGGTAGCGGCTGCCATTGGCCTGCGCGGTCGCGGTGTCTATCGGGATGCCGTCCGAGACGAACAGCACCACCCGGTGCCGTTCCGGCCGTGCCAGCACCCGTCGCTGCGCCCAGCGCAGCGCCTCGCCCGCGACGCCTTCGCGGTACAGGTCCGGCTTGAGCAGCGCGGCGATGTCCCGCCGGGCACGGCGATAGCTCGTGTCGGCGTCCTTGACCACGAGATGCCGCAGCTCGGTGAGCCTGCCGGGGTGCGCTGCCTTGCCCGCCCGGCGCCAGTCGGCCACCGCGCGCCCGCCGTGCCAGCCGCGGGTGGTGAACCCGAGGATTTCGCAGCTCGCCCCAGCGCGTTCCAGCGCGCGGGCGAGCACGTCGGCTAGCATCGCGACGGACTCGGCGTGGCGGCGCATCGACCCAGAGCAGTCGACGAGCAGCGTGACGACGCAGCTCACGTCCGGCAGCTCGGTCTCGGCACGGAAGACGTCCCGCGCGCCGGTGGCCGTGACCAGCCGGGTGAGCTGCGCCGGATCGACGGCGCCCGCCTCGTGCCCGCGTTCCCAATCGCTGCTGGTGCCGGTACCCGCCAGTGCCCGCTGCAGCTCCCGCACCAGCGGGGCGAGCGCGACGTTCGTCGACGCGAGCCGGTCGTCCAGCCGCTGCCGGTACTCGGCACGCACCGCGGGCCGTACCGCCGTCGATACGGACTCCTCGACGTCGTAGGCAGTGGTGAACACCCGGTACTCCTGGGCGGTCCCTGCTGGCTCCGACGATGCCTGCGCGCTCGCCGCGCCAGCGTCGTCCACGTCGGCCGTGTCGGCCAAGCCGAACAGCCGCGCCATGCCCGTAGTCGCTCGGCCCGAGTGGGCATCGGACTCCTCGGCGCGCGCGGACAACTCACCGATCACGGTGGCGACGGCCAGCGCCGAGCGGGCGTAGCGGCGCTGGTCGGCGCGGTCGCTGCGCAGTCCCCGCAGCGCGTGTCCGATGCGGTCCGCGAGCGCGAACCGGGTCGCTTCGATGATCTCCTCGGCCTCGGCGGGCACCGGGTTGCCGAGCACGGTGGCACGGCCGACCTGGGCCACGGTGTAGAGCAGCAACCCGGTGTCGGTCTCGGTCAGGCCGGCGTCCGCGAACTCGCGGGTCCACCGCAGGAACCGGTGCCGCAGGTTCGCACGCACTCCGGGATATTGCTCGTCGGCCATGGCCTCGGCCCGGAACTGTTCCAGCAGGTCGAACACCAGCCCCGGCAGCGCATCGGCTGGGCGGAGCCGCTGGTGCAGCGCGAGGTCGGAATGCCGCAGCCGCGACGCCATGCCATCGGCGGCACCTCGGCGGCTGCCGACGTCCGCGTTGTCGCCCGGCCGCAGGTGCGGGGCGGTGACCGGCAGCGTGCGCTCGCCGTCATGCAGCACGTCGCCGCGCAGCCGCACGTTCGGTGTGCCGGACAGCGCACGGATCGCGGCGGAGCACAGCTCGTCCGGCCGCGCGGGGGAGTTGCTCATGCCGTCGCGCCGAGCAGTTCCGTGTCGAAGCAACGCTGGAAGTACTCCGCGACGATCGCCTGCTCGGCCTCGTCGCACTTGTTCGCGAACGACAGCCGGAACGCCAACGCCGTATCGCCGAACACCTCGACGTTCTCCGCCCACGTGATCACGGTGCGCGGCGACATCAGCGTGGACAGGTCGCCAGCCTCGAACCCCGCCCTCGTCAGCTGGGCGACGTGCACCATCGCGGTGACCAGCTCCGTATCCAGTCGGGACACGCGGGAGCGCACGATCCCGACTTCCTCCGATGTGGACAGATAGTTCAACGTCGCGACGATGTTCCAGCGGTCGATCTGCGCGTGGTTGAGCCGCTGCACGCCGTGGTACAGCCCGTTCAGGTTGCCGAGGCCGACGGTGTTGGCTGTCGCGAACAACCGGAAGTACGGATGCGGCCGGATCACCCGGTTCGAGTCGGGCAGGCTGAGCGCGCCGTCTCGTTCCAGCACTCGTTGGATGACGAACATGACGTCCGGGCGCCCGGCGTCGTACTCGTCGAAGATCAGCGCGACCGGGCGTCGCAGCGCCCACGGCACGATGCCCTCGACGAATTCGGTCACCTGCTTGCCGTCGCGCAGCACGACGGCGTCGCGGCCGAGCAGGTCGCTGCGTCCGATGTGGCCGTCCAGGTTGATCCGGGCGCACGGCCAGTTCAGCCGCGCGGCGACCTGTTCGATGTGGCTGGACTTGCCGGTGCCGTGCAGCCCCTGCACCAGCACCCGCCGGTCATGGGCGAATCCGGCCAGCAGCGCCAGCGTGACGTCGTGCTGGAACCGGTAGCCCTCGTCGACGTCGGGCACGTGCTCGTCCGGTTCGCTGAACGCGGGCACCACCAGGTCGGAGTCGATGCCGAAGACGTCGCGTGCTTTCACTTCGAGGTCGGGGCGGGTCACGGGGCGGCCCCCTCGGCCTCGATCCGGCCCATCGCGGCAGCGGCGCGATGCAGCGCGGGCAGCAACGGCAACGCCTTGTCCGGGGTCAGCCGCATGGTCGGGGCCTGCACCGCGACGCACATGTTCGACCGGCCAGCCGACGTCGGCACCAGCACGGCGGCGCACACCAGACCGGGCAGGAACTCCTCGTCGTCGATCGCGTAGCCCTTCGCCCTGACGTCCTTGAGCTCGGCTTCCAGCGCGTCCAGATCGGTGATGGTCTTGTCGGTGTGACGCCGCAGCGGTGCGTGGGCCAGCAGCTTGCGTCGTTGCGCCGGGCTGAACTGCGACAGCAGCATCTTGCCGCTCGCCGAGCAATGCACCGGCACCCGCGAGCCGGGGTGCAGCGCGAACCGCAGCGGCTCCGGCGTCTCCACCCGGTCCAGGTAGATCACCTCGTTGCCGGACAACGCCGTCACATTGCACGCCTCGCCGAGCTCATCGACGAGATCGCGCAGCACGCCGTGGCGCGCGCCGTGCTGAGTGGCGTTGAGCAGCACGTTCTCGGCGAGGCGACGTAGCCGGGCGCCGGTGCCGTACTGCCGGTTGTCGCCCTGGCGTACCAGCAGGCCCGCCGACTCCAGCTGCTGCAGCATGCGGTGCACGGTCGGCTTCGGCAGGTCGGTCTCGTCCACCAGACTCTGCAGCGAGACGAAGCGGTCCTTGCCCGCGATCAGTTCGAGCAGCGCGAACAGTCGCAATGTCGGGGTGTCGCCACTGACGTCGCTGAGGTCGGTGGTCGCTGGGTGGGTGGTCATGCCCGGAATGCTACAGAGTCTCGAAAACTCGTACAACAGATACCGGATAGCTGAATCTGTATTGACTCATGGCCTCGCGCCGCCCTACAGTGCTGATGAGTCTTGATTACAGGAACAAAGAGTCTTGATATTCGGAATTATCGGCCGCGCCGAGGAGGAGAACAGCGATGACCCAGACACCGGAACGCGATGTCGTCAGTGGAACGCAGCGGATGACGCCGTCGGAAGCGTTCGTCGAGACCATGGCCGCCAACGGTGTCACCGACATCTTCGGCATCATGGGGTCGGCGTTCATGGACGCCATGGACATCTTCGCCCCGGCAGGCATCCGGCTCATCCCGGTCGTGCACGAGCAGGGCGCGGCGCACATGGCCGACGGCTACGCGCGCGTGAGCGGGCGGCACGGCGTCGTGATCGGTCAGAACGGCCCCGGCATCAGCAACTGCGTCACCGCCGTCGCCGCCGCATATTGGGCGCACAGTCCGGTCGTGATGGTGACGCCTGAGGCGGGCACGATGGGTATGGGGCTCGGTGGCTTTCAGGAGGCTAACCAGCTGCCGATGTTCCAGGAGTTCACCAAGTATCAGGCGCACGTCAACAACCCGAAGCGGATGGCGGAGCTGACCGCACGCGCCTTCGACCGCGCGATGTCCGAGATCGGCCCGACGCAGCTCAACATCCCGCGCGACCACTTCTACGGCGAGCTCGAAACCGAGATCTCGCAGCCGAGCCGGCTCGACCGGGGCCCTGGCGGGCAGCGCAGCCTGGACGAGGCCGCCGAGCTGCTCGCGCAGGCCGAGTTCCCCGTGATCATCTCTGGCGGCGGTGTGGTGATGGCCGACGGTGTCGCGGAGTGCCAGGCACTCGCCGAACGGCTCGGCGCTCCCGTCGTCAACAGCTACCTGCACAACGACTCGTTCCCCGCCAGCCACCCGCTGTGGTGTGGCCCGCTGGGCTACCAGGGCTCCAAGGCCGCGATGAAGCTGCTGTCGCAGGCCGACGTCGTTGTCGCGCTCGGCTCGCGGCTCGGGCCGTTCGGCACGCTGCCGCAGCACGGCCTTGACTACTGGCCAACGAACGCCAAGATCATCCAGATCGACGCAGACCACAAGATGTTGGGCTTGGTCAAGAAGATCTCGGTCGGCATCTGCGGCGACGCCAAGGCGTCCGCGGTCGCGCTCACCGAGCGGCTCGCCGGTCGCACGCTGTCCTGTGACGGCTCGCGGGACCGTCGTGCCGAGACCATCCGGGCGGAGAAGGATGCCTGGGAGGCCGAGCTCGACGAGTGGAGCCACGAGCGTGACTCGTTCAGCCTCGACATGATCGACGAGGCCGATGGCGAGGACGGCAACTGGCTACACCCGCGGCAGGTGCTGCGGGAGCTGGAGAAGGCCATGCCCGCCGACGTCATGGTCTCCACCGACATCGGCAACATCAACTCGGTGGCGAACAGCTACCTGCGGTTCGAGCGGCCGCGTAGCTTCTTCGCGGCGATGAGCTGGGGCAACTGCGGCTACGCGCTGCCGACGATCATCGGTGCCAAGGCTGCCGCGCCGGACCGGCCCGCGATCGCCTACGCCGGTGACGGCGCCTGGGCGATGAGCATGGGTGAGATCCTGACAGCCGTGCGCCACGACATCCCGGTCACCGCGGTGGTGTTCCACAACCGGCAGTGGGGTGCGGAGAAGAAGAACCAGGTGGACTTCTACAACCGCCGCTTCGTGGCAGGGGAACTGGACAACCCGAGCTTCGCCGGGATCGCGCAGGCGATGGGTGCCGAGGGCGTCGTCGTGGACAAGCTCGACGCGGTCGGTCCCGCCCTTGAGCGGGCCGTCGATGCGCAGATGACCGAGGGTAAGACCACGGTGCTGGAGATCATGTGCACTCGGGAGCTGGGCGACCCGTTCCGCCGCGACGCCCTCTCCAAGCCGGTCCGCTACCTCGACAAGTACGCCGACTACGTCTGACCCGCGCCGTGTCCCGCACGGAGGACGCCGTGTCCCCCGTGCGGGACGCCGTGTTCCCCGTTCACGGCGCCGTGTTCCGCGGTCGCGCTGCCGTGTTCCGCAGTCGCGACGGCGGGTGACGAACTGGTACCGCCAAACTGACGCGAATCTGGTTCTGGTGGACACCAGATAAATCCCGGAAAGTGGTACTGCACACATCGAAATTCGAGACTGCGAGTACGTCATGGCTGAGCGAACGGTCGACCTCAACAATCGGGAACGTGCGACGCTGCGTGCGATCGGCCTCGGCCGCGCGGAGATCACCTGCAGCTGTGAGCCCGACCTCTTCATCGATGGTCTCGCCTGCTGTGACCAGTTCACCGCGCACCGGCTCGCCCACCTTGGCCTGGTCGTGCCGGTGCGCGCCGGCAGGCAGGGGGAGCGGGTGCCCGCGGTGCTCACCGCGTCCGCGCGTGCGGTACTCGGCTTTGCCGCCGACCAGGCACCGGATCTCGCCGCGTGAACGCTCCCGAGCTTGCTCGGCGTGCGGGGTAACCGGTGCGCTCATCGCGTTGTCGGGATCGAGTCGGTGAGCGACGTGGGCATGGTGTGGTGATCCGCCACCGTGCGGTGAGGTGTCGCGCGCCGTCCCGCGGGGTACGCCTGAGGGCAGCCGCAGCTACCGCAGCGGGCAGCGCAGTGACCACGGGAGAACGGATGAGGACCACGCAGCAGACCGCCGACGACCTGATCCATGCCATCGTTCGGGACCACGGTGATCTCGAGCGAGTGTTCAGCGAGATCGAACGGCACAACCACTCGCTGGCCTATCGCAAGAACTTGGTCGATCACATGATCGCCGACCTGGTTCGGCACTCGGTCGCCGAGGAGCAGTTCGTCTACCCCGTCGCTCGTGATCGCATCGAGGGCGGCGACGAACTCGTCGACCACGAGATCGCCGAGCACGCGAAAGCGGAACGGCTGATGAAGGAGCTGGAACCACTCGACGCCTCCGATCCGCGATTCGACGATCTCGTCACGCAGTTGATCGACGACGTGCGCCACCACATCGAGGACGAGGAACGTGACCTGCTCCCAGCGTTGCGCTCGCGGTGCTCTGATGGCGAGCTGCGCGACCTCGGCCGAAAGGTGATCGTGGCGAAGGACGACGCCCCGACGCGTCCGCATCCCGGACTGCCGGATCGTCCGCCCGCCAACCTCATCCTCGACGCGGGCGCGAGCATCATCGACAAGGTGCGCGACGCGCTGAGTAAGCGCAGGGTCTGACCCGCCGCATCGCCGCGTGCGGGGGCCGCACGGCGAGCGTCAGGTAGCGCCGCGGCGTTCGGTGAGCAGGTTCACGATCTGCGTGATGCCAGCCTGCAGACTGCCGAACATCGTGCTGTGTTCGCCGAGGATCCGGCTGTGTTCGCCGAGGATCCGGCTGTGTTCGCCGAGGGTCCTGCTGTGCTCGTCGAGCACCTGGCCTTGCTCGAGTTGGGTCTCACGAAGCGCGTTGAGTGCCGAAGTGTGGGCGCGCAGTTCGGAGCGCACCTCCGACACGTCACGGTCGGCCGCGGCCGCGAGCGTCCGCGCCGCGGCCGCGTCACTGCGCGCTGTCGCTACCTCCTCGCGTAACTGCTTGCCCTGGGTTTCGAGGGCGTCGACGCGCTGGGGCAGATTGTCCGGTTCGGTCATCCGCTGACCTCCTCACGTGGGGACGATACCGAGGGACGACTGGCCGCGAAATCGGCCGTCGACGCACACGCTACGCAGTCACACCGACACCCACAGCACCTGACGCCAAATTGCCCCGCTACTGGTTCCACTCGCAGCTTGCATCGTGCCAGCGGGCGGGGTGGGCGCGATACGGCTTGGGCCCGGACCGAGTGCGGTCCGGGCCCAAGCCGTAGGGGAGGAGGTTGTGCCGAAGGGGTTTAGAAGCCGCCGACGTTCAGCAGCGGTTCCTGGATGCCGTCCGGGTCTTCACTCGGCCAGATCCAGTCCGTGGTACCCGCGGACTCCAGCGCCGACTGCACCTTGCTCGGCGACGCGCCCGGGTTGTTGGCCACGTAGAGCGCGGCGCCGCCTGCGACGTGCGGCGAGGCCATCGACGTGCCGGAAATGGTGTTGTAGCCACCGTCCTTCCACGTCGACTCGATGCAGACACCGGGTGCGATGAGGTCGACGTCCGCGCCGTAGTTGGAGAAGTTGGCGAACGTGTCGTCCTCATCGCTGCGGCAGGTCGGGCTGCCGTTGCCGCCTGAAACGCCGTCGAAGTCGGCCAGTGCGCTGACCGTGATCACCTCGTCGTAGGCGGCGGGCACGGAGTTCGCCGCGTCCTCGTAACTGTTGCCCGCCGCGACGGCGTAGGTGACGCCGGCGTCCACCGAGTTGCAGATGGCCTGGTGCATCGCGTCATTGTTGGTGTAGCCGCAGTTGCCGTCGTCGCTGCCGCCACCGCCGAGGCTCATGTTGGCGACCTCGATCTTGTCGGCGTTGGCGGTCACGTAGTCGATGCCGCAGATGACGTCGGACCAGGAGCCCGAACCGCGGTTGTTCAGCACGCGCACCGGCCACACACGCGAACCGGGTGCCGCGCCGACGACGCCGCTACCGTCATCGATCGCGCCGATGGTGCCCGCCACGTGGGTGCCGTGGCCGTTGCCGTCATCGGCGCTGGGACCGCTGGAGCAGTTCCTCGCCCCGGCCGTGTAGACGTTGAGGTCAGGGTGGTCGAGGTCGATACCGGTGTCGATCACCGCGACGTCGACGTCGACGCGGTCATCGTTGCCGTCGATGTTCGCCGTGGTCGACTGCTCGGCATCGATGCGGTCGATACCGGTCGGCACGCTCTGCGCGTATGTGCTGACCGTCCGGTCCGGCGTGACGGCCTCGACGCGCTCGTCGGCCTGCACACGTGCCACCTGGCTGGCCGGGATGCGTGCCGAGTAGCCAGACAGCGCGTGCTTGTAGACGTGCCGCACCTGCGCGTCGTGCCGTTGTGAGTGCTGCTTGGCGACGGCACCGGGTTTCGCGTCGTCGACCAGCGTGACGATGTAGCGCTTGGCGCCCTCATCGCCGGGCGCTGCCGTCGCCGCGTACGCCGTTCCTGGCATGACCAGCAACGCCGCACCCAATGCGACTGCGCGTGGGGTTATGCGCATGACTTTCCCTTCTGTTGTTACTCGTTGCCACCTGCCGGTTAGGCGATTGGTTGCGTGCCGGACGCGACCACCAGGCCGCCGGCCACCCGCACCGACGTCGGCGTGCCGTCGAATCCGACCAGCTCGTGTTCCGGCTCGCCGGTGCCCGCGACCTGCAGCAGCCACGGTCGCCGGAGCAGGTCGTCGGTGCGGCGCACCGAGGCGTCCACTGCCACCCTCGCCAGCACCGCGCCCTCGCGGAGCAACACCGGAATCCGGTCCAGCGGCACCTCCCGCGTCACGAACCCCGGCCCGGTCAGCACCTCACCAGTGAGCAGGTCCGTCCAGCGCCCCTCCGGCACGAGATCCTGTCTGCGGGCATGCAGACGACGTTGACCATCCCCGGCCGGTTGGAGAAGTCTCGCCAGGACCACGAGCGCATCTTCGCCGCGATCATGGCGGGCGACGGAACCGCCGCGCGCCGGGCGGCGCGGGCGCACATCGCGGGAGCGCGCACGGCCGCCCTGCGGCGCAGCCAGCAGGAAGAAGCGCTCGATGGGACGTGAGCGGCGTTAGCGGTTGACCAGTTTGCCGTACCGTTCGGGCGCGGCCTGCTTGCTGATGCCGAGCACGAGGCCGATCTCGCCCCAGCTACGTCCGTTGCGGCGTGCGGCAAGGACCGCGTTGTCCAGTCTCTTCTGCTGTGTGACTAGCTCCCCGAGAGCAAGGCCGATCTCGCGAAGATCAAACGTGTCTTCGGCAGGGGTCGTGTCGGGGTCGAGCGAGTCGAGCCAGACCTCCGCGTTCGCGGCTGCCTGCTCCAACTCCTGTCGTGTCCGTGGCATGGTCATCACCTGGTGAGATAGCGGTAGAAGGTCGTCGTTGGCACCCGTACCAAGCATGACAAGTTACCTTGCCTTCGTCAAGTTAACTTGTCGATTCGGGCGGGTTCCTGATGTGTCGAGGCTGGGGCGCGCGAAGTTGATCAACTACCTGCGCGGTGTGACCACCAGTACCGCCGGGCAAAACGGGCGCAAACGTGGTCGTAACCCGCAGCATGTTGATCAACTTTGGTCCGGCGGGTGGGGTTTGGTCGAGTCGGCGGCGGGCGCAGTCGGCGGGGCCCGGTTGGGCGCTGGTCGGCCGCGCCTCAACGGCCTCCCGGCGTCGCGAGCGTTACTCGCGCCACAACACCTCGTTAGAAAACGTGAAAGTTACTCGTAGGAGGTGTCGTGCGCTCGTCTCGACTCGCGGCCGTTCTCGCGGCTTCGCTCATCACCGTCAGTGCGTCCGTCACTGGCTCCGTCACTAGCGCCGCCGCCCAGACGTCGCCTGACGTCGATCCCGCCGACGACTACGGCACGGTGCTCGACATCCTGCCGCCGGGGCAGGCGGGCACGACCACGCCAGCGACGCTGGCCGAGGTCGTCGCCAACGACCCGGAGGGCAGACAGGCGGATGCCACGACACCGCGCAACTTCGCCAACCAGTTCGAGCCCTACGACGCGCTGAACACGCTCACGCCCGAGCAGATCACCAACGCGGACCTCACCGAGTTCTACAAGCCGGAGACCTTCAGCACGCCGCCGGAAAGCGAGTGGTCCCGCCCGCGGCAGACGTTCCCCGAGCGGCACGATCTCAACATCACCTGGGACGGCGAAGGCGTCCCGCACATCAAGGGCAAGACCGACCAGGACGTCGCGTGGGGTGCCGGGTACGCGGGCACGCTGGACCGGATGTTCCTGATGGACGTCCTCCGGCACACCGGCGCGGCGCGGTCGGCGGAGTTTCTCGGCGCGACCGAGGGCAACATCGCCATGGACCAACAGCAGCTCCGGCTCGCGCCGTACACGCCGGAGGAGGCGCGGGGCCAGGTGGCCGCCGCCGTAGGGCGCTACGGCGAGGAAGGGCAGCGGCTGCTCGACATCGCCGACGCCTTCATCGCGGGTATCAACGCCGCGCAGCGCGAGATGTGCCCCGGCATGTTGCCGACCGGCCAGGAGTGCCCGGTCGAGTACGCCGCGCTGCAGAAGAAGCCGACCGAGTGGACCCGCGCGGACGTCGTCTACGTCGCCTCGCTGGTCGGCGGCATCTTTGGCAAGGGCGGCGGCGCCGAGTTCGGCAACGCGCAGTGGTTCCAGAAACTGCGCGCGAAATACGGCGACGCCGAGGCCCGCAAAATCTACGACGACCTGCGCAACAAGGAGAACCCGGAAGCCCCGGTCACCGTGGAGAAGAAGTTCCCGTACGGCGGCAGCCCCGACTTGGATCCGTCGCTGCCAGGCGTGGCGTTGCCCGACCTGAACCCGACCGCGACCGCGCCCGGCTCGGGAGCGCTGGTCGATGGTCAGCCCGCCGCGCTGGACGACCTCACCACCGGCGACCCCGCCAGCCTGCCTGGCGTCCTGGACACGCCGTGGGGACCGCTGGACCTGAACCGGGCGGGCAAGGCCATGAGCAACGCCGCGCTGGTCGGCGCTGACCGCACCAAATCCGGGCACCCCGCTGCGGTATTCGGGCCGCAGACCGGTTACTTCGCGCCACAGCTCTGGACCGAGCAGGTGCTGGACGGCCCAGGTCTCAAGGCGCGTGGCGTGGCGTTCGCGGGAACGCACCTGTTCGTCCAGATCGGACGCGGCATGGACTACGCCTGGTCGGCGACAAGCTCCAGTTTGGACAACGTCGACACCGTCGTGGCACGACTGTGCAATATGGATGGTTCGAAGCCGACGGTCGAGTCGGAGGCGTACCTGCGGGACGGCCGTTGCGTGCCGATGGACAAGCGCATCCACGAGGAGACCGCGCTCCCCAACGCCACGGCGCTGGAACCGCCGCAGCAGCTCAAGTTCCTCGTGCTGCGCACCCACCACGGCATCGTGCAGACGCGCACTACTGTGGACGGTGAGCCGGTCGCCGTCGTCTCGCAGCGCAGCACCTACAACCACGAGGTGGACTCGGCGCTCGGCTTCATGCGCGTCAACGACCCGAACTACGTCACCGACGCCGAGTCGTTCCAGCGAGCCATGCACGGCATCGACTACACCTTCAACTGGTTCTACGCCGACGACTCCGACATCGCCCACTACGGCTCCGGCCTGCTGCCGAAACGCGCCGACGGCGTCGAGTTCGACCTGCCGCGCTGGGGCGACCGCGAGTACGACTGGCAGGGTTTCCAGGCGTTCGAGGAACACGCACGGGCGATCAACCCGCCGTCCGGGACCTTGATCAACTGGAACAACAAGCAGGCCCGTGGCCGTGCCGCCGCCGACGACCAGTGGGGCAGGGGCAGCGTGCACCGCAGCCTGTCGCTGTCCGATCGCATCGAGCCGATGGTGCGGGACCGCAGCGTCACGCTGGAGTCGCTGACCGCGGCGGTGCAGGACGCCGCCACCGTCGACGTCCGGGCGTTCTACACGCTGCCGCACCTGCTGACCGCCCTCGGTGACGACCCGGCGACGTCGGAGGCGGCCGACCTGCTGCGGGCGTGGCGCGCCGACGGCGCGCACCGGGTGGACCGCGACCGCGACGGCGCGTACTCCCACGAGGCCGCGATCGCCCTGTTCGACGAGTGGTGGCAGTCGGGCACGAACGGCGTCGCCAAGGACGTCCTGCGCGGTGGGCTCGGTGACCTGGTGGACGAACTGCCGAAGTCGCTGGACAACCACCCGCGTCACGGTCAGGGTTCCACCTGGACCAGCCCCTGGTACAGCTATGTCAGCACCGACCTGCGGCAGGCGTTCGGCGAGCCGGTGAAGGCCAGGCACCACCGCACCTACTGCGGCGACGGCTCGGCCGAGCAGTGCCGCGCGGACTTGCGGGAGTCGTTCGCCGCCGCGATCGAGCGGGTGCGGCAGCAACAGGACGGGGTGCCGGTAGACCAGCTCACCTACGACAAGACGATCGACAGCATCCGATCGACGACGGCGGGTGTCGTGGGTGTCCGCGACATCGACTACCAGAACCGGCCGACGTTCCAACAGGTCGTGCAGTTCACCGGCGGCCGGTGAGTACCAGCGCCAGTGCTCGGGTGCGCACCGATCGGTGTGCGCGGCGGTGTGGAACGTGAGTCAGAACGGCTGTCGAGACCGCCACAACGACTCACGTTCCACGCAGCCGCCCTGAGCGAAGGCCTCAGGCGCCGAACATCTGCTGCCACTCCTGCAACGACCGGGGGCGGAACACGACGTTGTTCTCCCGCACGGTCGACAGCGGCGCGGACGGGTCCTTCGAGTACTGGTGACCCGGGTACACCACGGGGTCGTTCGGCAGCCCGGCGAGCTGGTGCAGGCTGTGGTACATCGCCTCGGCGTCCCCGCCGGGGAAGTCGGTGCGGCCGCAGCCGTCGAGGAACAGCGTGTCGCCAGCGACGAGCCGGTTGTCGACGAGGAAGCACTGGCTACCCGGCGTGTGTCCCGGTGTGTGCAGCGTGCGGATGGTGATGGCGCCGACCTCGATCCGGGAGTCGTGGTCGTGCCCGGTCAGGTCGGACATCGAGACACCGGTTACGCGGTGCACCCAGTCGAGCTCTTCGCGGTTGACGTGCACCGGGACCTGCTGGTGGGCCAGCAGCTCGGCCAGTCCTGGCAGTTCGAAGCCCATCATGCTGCCGCCGACGTGGTCGGGGTGGTGGTGCGTGCCGAGCACGCCGACCAGGCGCATGTCGTCCGCGGCGAGCACGTCGAGCAGCTCGCCCACGGCGTAGGCGGGATCGACGATGACGGCTTCCCGTGTCTCACGGTCGCCGATCAGATACGCGAAGTTCAGCATCTGAGTGGCGACGGGATCACCCACAGCGAAGTCACGGCCGGACAGCAACTGGCGGAAATAGAGTCGGTCGGACATAGCGCGGGAGCCTATCCGCTCCCTACACACCGACGACGAGGGCCGGGGGTTGCGCGCAAAGGCATGATGTCCGGGACTGAAAGGGGAGATTTGATGGCCACACCGACCACCCGATCGGACTGCGTTGAGCTGGACCGCCGCGATCCGCTCGCGGCGATGCGCGACGAGTTCACGCTGCCGGATGGCGTCATCTACCTCGACGGGAACTCGCTCGGCCCGTTGCCGCGCGCGGCGAGCACGCGGGTCCGTGAGATGGTCGACGTCGAATGGGGCAACGGCCTGATCCGCAGCTGGAACGAGGCGGGCTGGTACGACAAGCCACGCACCCTCGGCACGCGCATCGCCCCGCTCGTAGGCGCGCAACCGGACGAGGTGGTGGTGTGCGACTCGACGTCGATCAACCTGTTCAAGGTGCTCAGCGCGGCGCTGCGGCTCCGCTCCGGACGCTCGACCGTTGTCACCGAAGCGGGTGGCTTCCCCACCGACCTCTACATCATCGAGGGCGCCACCAACGCCGCCACGGGCCATCGGCGCAGACTGCTCTACGACGGCCAGGACCTCGCCGACGTGCTGGACGACGACGTCGCGGTGGTCGTGCTCGGCCACGTCGACTACCGCACCGGACGGCTGCGGGATATGGCGCGCTTGACCGACCAGGCGCATCGCGCGGGCGCGCTGATGATCTGGGACGTCTGCCACAGCGTCGGCGCGTTGCCCGTGCGGCTCGGCGACTGCGGCGTGGACTTCGCCGTCGGCTGCACGTACAAGTACCTCAACGGCGGGCCGGGCTCGCCCGCGTTCACGTTCGCCGCGCAGCGGCACCAGCACGATGCTCGGCACCCGTTGTCCGGCTGGCACGGTCACGCCGATCCGTTCGCCTTCAGCCAGGATTACCAGCCAGCGCCGGGGATCTCGCGGTTCCTCGTCGGCAGCCCGCCGATGCTGTCCTACGCGCCGCTGGAGTCCAGTGTGGACATCTGGAGCCGGGTGGACCTGGACCAGCTTCGCGCGAAGAGCGTCGCGATGACGAGCCTGTTCCTCGCCCTGGTGGACGAGCGATGCGCGGACAACGGGATCGAGGTCGCCTCACCGCGTAACCCTGCGGAGCGCGGCAGCCAGATCTCGCTGCGGTACCCGGACGGCTACCGCGTCGTACAGGCGTTGATCGAACGCGGCGTGATCGTCGACTTCCGCACGCCCGACGTCCTGCGTTTCGGGTTCGCGCCGCTGTACCTGCGCTACGTCGACGTCTGGGACGCGGTCGCGCACCTGCACGACGTGCTGGCGTCCGGCGTGTGGCAGGAGGAGCGCTTCAACGCGCGAGCGACGGTGACATGCCCCCAGTGGTCCGGATGCCCCAGTGAACTTGCGGTGGCGGCGCCCGATCGCGCACGCTTGCCGAGGACTGACGGGCTCGCACCCGCGAGCAGACGTCGAACCACCGACAGCGGACGACTGATGACCGAACCACGATTGCTCCTGGGACCGGTGCTGCGGCACGTCGACGAGACGTCGGCGACGGTGTGGGTGGAGACCGACCGGCCGTGCGTGGTGGCGATCCTTGGCTGTGAGTCGCGGACGTTCCAGGTGGGCGGTCACCACTACGGCCTCGTCGTCATCACCGGACTCACGCCGGGCGAGTCGCGGCCGTACACCGTGTCCCTCGACGGCCACGCGGTGTGGCCGCTGCCTGACTCGCCGTTCCCGGCCAGCCGCATCCGCACCTACGCCGCCGACCAGGGTTCGCGGCTGCGCATGGTGTTCGGGTCGTGCCGGTTCGCGGCGCCGTTGACTCCCAGACAACGACGTCGCGTCGGCGCCGATGCGCTCAACGCTTACACCGAGCGCATGGCAGAGCGACCCGCCGACGAGTGGCCGGATGCGCTGTTCCTGCTGGGTGACCAGGTCTACGCCGACGAGACCTCGCCCAACATCCGGCGCTGGATCAAGCAGCGTCGCGACACGCGGAAACCGCCTGGCATCGGTGTCGCGGACTTCGAGGAAGCCACCCAGCTCTACGCCGAGACCTGGTCCGACCCCGAGATCCGCTGGCTGATGTCCACCGTGTCGACGTCGATGATCTTCGACGACCACGACGTCATCGACGACTGGAACACGTCGGCGTCGTGGCGGCGCGCGATGGCGCGGCGACCCTGGTGGCGGGAGCGGATTCGCGGCTGCCTGATGACGTACTGGCTGTACCAGCACCTCGGCAACCTCACGCCGTCCGAGCTCGCCGAGCACGAGGTGCTGGCCGAGGTCCGCCGCGTTGGCGAGACCGGCGACGCCTACGACGTCCTCCGCGACTTCGCCGACAAGGCCGATGCGGAGGTCGACGGCGTCAAGTACACCCGGTGGAGCTACCGCCGCGACATCGGCTCGGTGCGGCTGGTCGTCATCGACACCCGGTGCGGGCGCATCCTCGGCACCAACCGGCTCATGGTGTCCGACGCCGAGTTCGACTGGATCGAGGACGCGACAAGGGGCGACTACGAGCACCTGCTGATCGGGTCGTCGTTGCCGTGGTTGCTGCCGCACGCCGTGCACGAGGCGGAGTCGCTCAACGAGCGGGCGTGCCGGCACGACGGCATCCGAGGCTGGCTGGCCGAACAGGTGCGGCAGGCGATCGACCTGGAGCACTGGTCGGCGTTCCGGACGTCGTTCGACCGGCTGGCCCGCCTGCTGCACGCCATCGGCAAGGGTGAACGCACGACCCGGCCGCCCGCCACGGTCAGTGTGCTCTCCGGCGACGTCCACCACAGCTACATCGCCGAGGCGCACTTCGATGAGCACGAGTGGCCGAAGGTGTGGCAGGTGACCTGCTCCCCAGTGCACAACACGATCCCGTGGGTCGCGGAGCTCGTGTTCCGCGTGGCGTGGTCGCGGGCCGCGACGCGGCTGGTGAGTTGGTGGGCACGTCGCCGCGGGGTTGGACCCCGCCCGCTGTGGTGGGACAAGCTGTCGGGGCCGGACTTCCGCAACCAGGTCGCCGTGCTGGACATCGTCGGGCGCGACTACACCGTCACGTTCGAGTCCGACGCGGAGGCGGGCGAACCGGTGACCGTGCCGCTCGCCGGTCGCGTCGCGCGTCCGTGAGCTGACTCGACGTGCCCGCGTAACGCCGCGCTCGCCGCCGTCGAACCCTGAACAGGCGAATACGCCGAAATTGTCGGTCGGTGGTGCCAGACTGCGCGGTATCGGGAAATCACCCGCCCGACCGCGGCGGCTCTGGTGGTCAGCGCGATCGGAGGGGCAACGAATGGAGCAGGCATGAGTGGGGTACGAGTTCTGGTCGGCACCCGCAAGGGCGCGTTCGTGCTGACCTCAGACGGCAAGCGCGAGGATTGGCAGGTCAGCGGCCCGCATTTCGGAGGCTGGGAGATCTACCACGTGGCGGGATCTCCCGCGGATCCCGATCGCCTCTACGCCTCGCAGTCGACGGCGTGGTTCGGGCAGCTCATCCAGCGTTCGGACGATGGCGGCAAAACGTGGGAGCCGGTGGGCAAGGACTTCACGTACGAGGGTGACACCGGCACCCACCAGTTCTACGACGGCACCGCCGTGCCCTGGGAGTTCACCCGCGTCTGGCACCTCGAGCCGTCGCTGCGGGACCCGGACGTCGTGTACGCGGGCATCGAGGACGCCGGGCTGTTCCGCACCGTCGACGGCGGCCAGACGTGGCAGGAACTGCCCGGGCTGCGCGCGCACGGGACGGGGCCGCAGTGGCAGCCGGGCGCGGGCGGGCTGTGTCTGCACACGATCGTCCAGCACCCGACCGACGAGGACCGGCTGTTCATCGCCATCTCGGCGGCCGGGGCGTTCCGCACCGACGACGGCGCGAAGACATGGCAGGCGATCAACCGTGGCCTCAAGTCCGACGGCATCCCCGACCCGGACGCCGAGGTCGGGCACTGCGTGCACCGCATCGCGATGCACCCCTCGCGGCCGGACACGCTGTACATGCAGAAGCACTGGGACGTCATGCGCAGCGACGACGCGGGCGACAACTGGTACGAGATCAGCGGCAACCTGCCGACCGACTTCGGCTTCCCGGTCGCGGTGCACGCCCACGAGCCGGACACCGTCTACGTCGTCCCGATCACCAGCGACTCGCTGCACTACCCGCCGGACGGCAAGCTGCGGGTCTACCGGAGCCGCGTAGGTGGCAACGAGTGGGAGCCGCTGACCGCCGGGTTGCCGCAGGAGAACTGCTACGTCAACG
The DNA here is from genome assembly GCA_009377475.1 of Actinophytocola sp. Classification (GTDB taxonomy): domain Bacteria; phylum Actinomycetota; class Actinomycetes; order Mycobacteriales; family Pseudonocardiaceae; genus Haloechinothrix_A. Next base: position 36,384 of record WHTY01000007.1, on the reverse strand, counting down.
TGCTGCGCGATGCGATGGCGGTCGACTCGCTCGACGAGGGCGGTGTCTACTTCGGCACCACGGGCGGTCAGGTGTACGCCTCGCCCGATGCGGGGGACACCTGGGAGCCGATCGTGTCGGACTTGCCTTCCGTGCTGTCCGTGGAGGTGCAGACGTTGTCATGATCCGCGTCAAGCTTCCGACGCACTTGCGAAACCTCGCGCACGTCAACGGCGAGGTCGAGCTGGACATCGAGCACATCGGCGAGGCCTCGATGTCGACGGTGCTTGACGCGCTGGAGAGCCGGTACCCGGTGTTGCGCGGCACGATCCGCGACATGAACACCGGTAAGCGCCGGGCGTTCGTACGGTACTTCGCGTGCGAACAGGACCTCTCGCACGACCCCGCTGACACGCCGTTGCCGAAGGAGGTCATCGCGGGGGACGAGCCGTTGCTCATCGTCGGTGCGATGGCGGGCGGCTGACGCCGACGTCCTGCGATGCCGACCGCGCTGGCCAGGCTTGCCCGGCCAGCGCGGCGGCTGGCGTTGCGCTGGTCAGGCTTCGGCGGCGACCAGTCCGTCCGCGTCGGGGCGGCCACCGGCGGGCTGGTCCGTGCCGTCGTGCTCATCGACGTCGGCGGCAGGCGCCTTGCGCGGCAACAGCACCGCGATGACGATCGTCACCAGCGCGATGGCGGCCATGACGACGAAGGCCAGCCGCATCCCGCTGAGCTGCGCCGGCACGGCCGCGACGCCGTCCGTGACGAGCTGGCCTGAGCGGGCGGACATCACGGTCACCACCAGCGCGGTGCCGAAGGCAGCCGCGACCTGCTGCAACGTGCCGAGCATCGAGCTGCCGTGCGAGTAGAGGTGTTGCGGGAGCGCGCCCATGCTGAGCGTGAAGATGGGGGTGAACATCGCCGCCAGGCTCAGCATCAGCAGCACGTGCAGCCCCAGGACCTGCCAGTACGGCGTCGTCATCGACACCTGGGTGAGCCCGCCGACGGCGAGCACGATCGCGATCGAGCCGGGGACCACCAGCGGCCGACTGCCGAACCGGTCGAACAGCTTGCCGACGGTCGGCCCGAGCAGTCCCATCGCGAGGCCACCCGGCATGACCAGCAGCCCGGTCTGCAGCGCGCTGAGCCCGCGCAGGTTCTGCAGGTACAGCGGCAGCAAGATCATCGCGCCGAGCATCACCAGGAACGCGACGGCCATGATGCCCAGCCCCAAGGCGTAGCTGCGATGCGTGAGGGTGCGCAGGTCAAGCAGCGGCGTGTTGGTGCGTTGCAGCGAGAGCTGGCGGAGCACGAACACCGTGATCGTCGCGAGCCCGGCGATGACGATGCCGATACCGAACCCGACGGTGCCGTCCGCCTCGCCGAACTGGCTCAGGCCGTAGACCAGGCCACCGAAACCGAACGCGGCCAGGCCGACGCTGAACCAGTCGATCGAGCTGACCTGCGGCTCGGTCACGTTCTCCAGCTTGCGCAGCCCGAACACGGTGACCAGCGCCGCGATCGGCATGACCACCACGAACAGCAGCCGCCACGACCCGAACTGCAAGATCAGACCCGACACGGTGGGTCCGAGCGCGGGCGCCACGGAGATCGCCAAGGTGACGTTGCCCATCACCCTGCCTCGGTCATGGTCGGGCACCACGTTCATCAACGTCGTCATCAGCAGCGGCATCATCACGGCCGTGCCCGCCGCCTGCACGATTCGGCCCAGCAGCAGCACCTCGAAGATCGGCGCGACGGCTGACAGGACCGTTCCGGAGAGGAAGACGCCCATCGCGATCGCGTACGCCTTGCGGGTGGTGACCCGCTGCAGGAACCAGCCCGTGATCGGAATGACGGCTGCCATGGTCAGCATGAACGCGGTGGACACCCACTGCGCCGATTGCTCGGTGATCGCCATGGCGTCCATCAACCGAGGGATGGCGTTGATCATGATGGTCTCGTTGAGGATGACCACGAACGTCGACAGCACGAGGAGTCGAACCACGGTCGGGGTCCGGCGCGGCGCGACGGCGGATCGCTCGTGGGTCGCACCTGACATGGCAGCACCTCGCTGGGTTCGTGGTCGCTGGGCAGCCGGGACCGCCGATGGTTATGCGGGTGGGAACGCCGGCACAGCCGTACCCCTCTGGCAGAACTCCCCCGTCGGCGTGAGTCTTCCCGAAAGTCGTTCGGATCTCATCCGATTTTCGCGTTGTCCGCTCATGGCGGAAACGGCACCCAAGTTCGTCGACGTCGGTCCGTGCGCGCCGTCCGTCTCAGGAGCGCGACACGATGAGGCGGAAGCCAGCGTCCCACTGGTCGAGCTTGAGCAAGTCCTGGTGGCGGGCATGCCATCGGCCGCTGTGCAGGTCCCGCGTCAGACGTCGGACGCCGCGCTCGACAGCGTCGGGGTCAGCCTGCGCGAGCGCGGAACAGGTCCGGCGAACCTGCGGATCGAGGTAGGCGGCGGGACGTCGCCAGTGGGCGGGCAGCACGCTGTCGGTGAAGTCCCACGGCAGCGGCAGCGGTGTGACGCTGTCCGCGGCCAGCTCGTTCGCGATGTCGTCTGCGGACGGACGGGTGAGTTCGACGTCGGCGATCTCCGGGATGTACTCGCGGACCAGCCAGAACTCGGTGTGCCGGTGCGTGTCGTAGGCGAGGACCACCTGGCGCGGTGCGATCCGGCGGAGTTCAGCGAGGCCCGCTCGCCAGTTCGTCCAGTGATGGACAGTGAGCACGGCCAGCGCGACGTCGACAGCGTGGTCGCGGAGCGGTAGCGATTCGGCGAGCGCGCGAACGGCGGGGCTCGCGTCGTGCGGCCGCTGCCGAATCATCTTGGTGGACGGTTCGAGCGCGAGCAACCGGCGGTCGCCTGGTTCGTAGGAGCCGGTGCCCGCGCCGACGTTGGCGATGACCCGGGCGGTGCCGAGCGCGTCGAGGATGGCCGCCATCCAGCGCGGGTCGGTGCGTCGTCCCAGCGAGTACCCAGTGCCGATCTGGTCGTACAGCGCGGTGTCGGCTGCGTCGGCCACCGGTACCCTCCCCATTGATCGGCGTGGCAGAAGGGTATCTCGCCGCTACTGCGCGCCGCCGCGGTACGATCGGCTGCCACCCGCACAGCGCGAGAATCGCGCCCGGTTTGTCCTGTTGCGACATCCTCAGCGGGTGGCGGCGGGATCCTCAGGACGCCGTTGGTCGCAGTGCGGGAGAGCGTGTGGGCGCGCCGACCAAAGACATGGGTCGAGCGTGTGGGAGCAGTGCATGCGTATCCCCTGGTCACCTGTGCTGACCAGGGGATTCTGTGCCCCCGGCAGGACTCGAACCTGCGACCTAGAGATTAGAAGGCTCTTGCTCTATCCAGCTGAGCTACGGAGGCGGGCCGAGGCTACGGCCTGGCGCTGTGGCCAAGTTTATCGGTAGCCATTGGTGTGATCGCGTCAGATGTCAGGATTGTTTCAGCTGAGGCGGCCTCCGGCAGCGCGTTCCGGCCGGGTGAGGTCACCCGGATGGCGTCATCGCGGCCGACCATACGCACTAACGACGCGCTGTGAGCGGTGCCGCATTTCGCCCTGAAGTGGGGGTGCGCGTGCCGCTGTCACCGGAGGGCACCATACCCTTCTGATGTGCGGGAACAGCAAGCGGTAGTGACGGCGACGCGTGCACGGCGGCCAGCGGGCGTGCTCAGCCTCGCGGTGGTGGGCACGTCACTCGCCTTCGTGGTCGCCGTGCTGTTAGTCACACTGTCCGGTGCGGCCGGAGCGGAGATTGCCGGTATCGCCGATCCCGGCGAGTTCACCCGGTACGGCGTCACCGTGACGCGCGTGCTGGCCGAGATCGCCGCCGTCGTCAGCATCGGATCGCTCTTGCTGGCCGCGTTCCTGGTGCCGCCGCAGAAGTCCGGCACCCTCGCCGCCGACGGTTACGCCGCCATCTCAACGGCCTCGCGCTCGGCCTTGTGCTGGGTGGTGACGTCGATCGCCGCCGCGCTGTTCGCCGCTGCCGAAGGCGCGGGTAGGCCGGTCACCGACCTGGTCGATCCGCAGGTGTTCGTGCAGTTCGTCGGCGCGATCGAGCAGCCGAAGGCGTGGCTGATCACCGCGTTCATCGCGTTCGTGCTGGCGATCGCGTGCCGGACGGTGCTGTCGTGGGGCTGGACGGCGGCGCTGTTCTTCCTCGCCGTCGGCGGTTTGATCCCAGTCGGTGCCACCGGACACTCCGCGTCGGGTGGATCACACGACCTGGCGACCAACAGCCTGCTCATCCACCTCGTCGCCGCCGCGCTCTGGGTAGGTGGTCTGATCGCACTGATCGCGCTCGGCAGGCGCAACGGCCCCGACCTGCCGTTGGCGGCCCGCCGTTTCTCCCGCATCGCGCTGACCTGCTGGATCGCGATGGCCGTGTCGGGCGTGGTCAACGCCCTCGTGCGGGTCGCACCGGCCGATCTGCTCACCACCCAGTACGGCTTGCTGGTGCTGGCCAAGCTCACCGCGCTGGGCATGCTCGGCGTATTCGGTCAGCAGCAGCGCGGCAGGGGTGTCCGCGCGCTCACCGAACGCGGCACGAAGGGTGCGTTCCTGCAGCTCGCCGGGGTCGAGGTGCTGATCATGTTCGTGACGCTCGGCATCGCGGGCGCACTGGCGCGCACCGAGCCGCCCGCCGACATCGGCTTCGTCCCCAACACCGTCGAGCTACTGATCGGCTACCAGCTCGACGGGCCGCCGACTCTGGTGCGGCTGCTGTTCGACTGGCGCTTCGACCTCATCTTCGGCTTACTCGCCGTCGCGCTCGCCGCCGTCTACCTCGCGGGCGTACTGCGGCTACGACGCCGGGGCGACGCCTGGCCGGTGGGTCGCACGATCGCGTGGCTGCTCGGCTGCGCGACGATCCTGCTCTCGACGTCGTCCGGCATCGGCAAGTACGCGCCAGCGATGTTCAGCGTGCACATGGGCAACCACATGCTGCTGTCGATGGTCGCGCCCGTGTTCCTCGTGCTGGGCGGCGCGGTCACACTCGTGCTGCGTGCACTGTCACCCGCAGGCAGGAATGGACCGCCAGGGCCACGCGAATGGGTGCTGGCGTTCGTGCACTCGCCGCTCTCGCGCGGCCTGACGCAGCCGCTCGTCGCGGGCGGGCTGTTCGTGGGATCGTTCTACCTGCTGTACTTCTCCGGCCTTTTCGACGTCGCCCTCGACTACCACTGGGCGCACTTGGCGATGAACGCCCACTTCCTGATCGTCGGGTACGTCTTCTTCTGGCCGCTGATCGGCGTCGACCCCGCGCCGCGCCCGATGCAGCCGCTCGGCAGGCTCGCGCTGATGTTCGCGTCGATGCCGTTCCACGCGTTCTTCGGCGTGATCCTGATGAACTCGCAGACCGTCATCGGCGCGGCGTTCTACCGTGGCCTCGACCTGCCATGGGTGGACGACTTGCTCTCCGAGCAGCGCCTCGGCGGCGGCATCGCCTGGGCGTCCGGCGAGATTCCGGCACTGATCGTGCTGATCGCGCTCATGGTGCAGTGGGCGCGTGCCGACGAGCGGCAGGCACGACGCATCGACCGCAAGGCGGACGCGGACAGCGAAGCCGACCTCACCGCTTACAACGAGATGCTCCGCCGCATGGCGAACGAAAGCGACCACACCCGGCGCTGACCGTCTCGGGAGTTGTCCACAGCCGCGCTGCTGGGCGTGCCGATGGCGCCAGTGGCGGGCCGGGTTGTCCACATTTCATCGCAGCTCTTCCGCACCCTCCGGTTCTCCCGCATGCTCACGACGTATCCGCAGCGACGAGCGACGGGGAGAACTGAGCGATGCCGATCAGCGAGACCTACCTCAACATCAACGGCCGGATCGCGACCGAGCTACGCAGGCGCGACCTCAGCGACGGGGGCATGTCGGTCGGCTTTCTCGTGGTCAGCATCGAGCGGCGCTTCGACAAGGAGGTCGGAGAATGGGTCGACGGCCACAAGTGTGTCGTGTGGGTGACGTGCTGGCGCAGGCTCGCCCGGCACGTCTGGGCGTCGCTGCACAAAGGTGACGACGTCATGGTGGCGGGCCGACTGCGAACCAGGGAGTACGACGACAACGGCACGACGAAGCACGCCACCGAGGTCGACGCCTATGCCATCGGGCCCAACCTGGCCAGAGCCACCGCGACCGTGGTCAAGATGCCCGCTGGCCCCCGCGCAGCCGGTGGGACAAGTGGGACTGGGCCCACTCGGGGATCCCCTGCGGACCCACCGGCGGCACCATCGGCCGAGATGGCGGCGCGCCGTGCCGCCTGAGCTGGCCCGTCGCTGTGTGTCGTCGAGGCCTGTCACTCGCCAGGGGGTCGCACGGCAGCTCGTGCTACCGGTAGTGGAGTTGGCGACCGGCGTCATGCGCCAATGCGGACGGCTCTACCATCGTGTGCCATGGCCGAGTTCATCTACACCATGAAGAAGGTGCGCAAGACCGTCGGTGACAAAGTCATCCTCGACGACGTCAGCACCGCGTTCTATCCGGGCGCCAAGATCGGCGTCGTTGGACCGAACGGCGCGGGGAAGTCCACGGTTCTGAAGATCATGGCGGGACTCGACCAGCCGAGCAACGGTGAGGCGTTCATCCAGCCAGGCGCGTCCGTCGGCATCCTGATGCAGGAGCCGCCGCTGAACGAGAGCAAGACGGTGCGCGGCAACGTCGAGGAGGGCCTCGGCGAGATCAAGGTCAAGCTCGACCGGTTCAACGAGATCGCCGAGAAGCTTGCCACCGACTACAGCGACGAGCTGATGGATGAGATGGGCAAGCTCCAGGAGGACCTGGACCACGGCGATGCCTGGGAGCTGGACTCGCAGCTCGAACAAGCCATGGACGCGCTGCGTTGCCCGTCGGGTGACGAGGCCGTCAGCCACCTCTCCGGTGGTGAGAAGCGCAGGGTCGCGCTGTGCAAGCTGCTGCTGTCCAAGCCTGACCTGCTGCTGCTCGACGAGCCCACCAACCACCTTGACGCCGAGAGTGTGCTCTGGCTCGAACAGCACCTTGCCGACTACCCGGGCGCTGTCCTCGCCGTCACGCACGACAGGTACTTCCTGGACAACGTGGCCGAGTGGATCATGGAGCTAGACCGGGGCAAGGTCGCTGGCTACGAGGGCAACTACTCCACGTACCTGGAGAAGAAGCGTGAGCGGCTCGAAGTCCAGGGCAAGAAGGACGCCAAGCTCGCCAAGCGGCTCAAGAGCGAGCTCGACTGGGTCCGGTCCGGCGCCAAGGCACGGCAAACCAAGTCCCGCCAGCGCCTCGAACGCTACGAGGAGATGGCCAACGAGGCGGAGAAGACCAAGAAGCTCGACTTCGAGGAGATCCAGATTCCGCCGGGGCCCCGGCTGGGCGATGTCGTCGTCGAGGCCAACGACCTGACGAAGGGCTTCGAGGACCGGAAGCTCATCGACGGGCTCTCGTTCACCCTGCCGCGCAATGGCATCGTGGGCGTGATCGGGCCGAACGGTGTCGGTAAGACCACGCTGTTCAAGACCATCGTCGGGCTGGAAGAGCCGGATTCGGGCTCGGCGAAGATCGGCAACACCGTCAAGCTGTCCTATGTGGACCAGACGCGGGCCGGTATCGACCCGGACAAGACGGTGTGGGAGGTCGTCTCCGACCGGCTCGACTACATCCACGTCGGGCAGGTGGAGATGCCGTCGCGCGCCTACGTGAGCGCGTTCGGGTTCAAGGGCCCAGACCAGCAGAAGCCGGCGGGCGTGCTCTCCGGTGGTGAGCGCAACCGGCTGAACCTCGCGATGACGCTCAAGCAGGGCGGCAACCTGATCCTGCTCGACGAGCCGACCAACGACCTCGATGTCGAAACCCTCGGCTCGCTGGAGAACGCGCTGGAACAGTTTCCCGGTTGCGCGGTGGTCATTTCCCACGACCGCTGGTTCCTTGACCGCGTCGCCACGCACATCCTGGCGTGGGAGGGAACCGACGAAAACCCGGCCAAGTGGTTTTGGTTCGAAGGTAACTTCGAGGGCTACGAGAGAAACAAGATCGACCGACTCGGCCCGGAAGCCGCGCGCCCGCATAGGGTGACGTACCGAAAACTGACTCGCGACTGACACGAGCGCGATCGAGTCGATTACATCAGCGGAGGGTTCGTGGCAGCCAGCACGCACAGCCAGGACACGCGAGCGAGACGCCGCGCGCCCTCCGCTTCGCAGGCCGACGATCCCGCGGAGACGCTGGTTTCCGACGGCTTGCGGCTGATGTTCGGCGCGCCCGAACTCGCGTTGGTGTTCGGGGAGCGTGCCGCGGCGCTGGCTGAGGCGTCCGGTTCGGAGCGAATCTGGGCGTACGCCGAAGGACTGTCGGTGTCGGCGCGGATCCGGCTCGGACACCGCGCTGACGTCGTCAACCGGGCAGTCGTGGTGCTGCGGACGGCGGAAGCCGACGGGCACGGCGACCTCGCCGCCCAGATGCGCACCGAACTTGCGTTGTGCGCGCGCAGCGTTGGCGTCCCGCTGACCGGGCTCGCCGCGCTGCGGCCGGTGCTGGCGGATGAGCACGCGCAGCCGGTGTGCCGGATCGGCGCGTTGTTGCAGTTCGTCGGGTGCATGGCCTCGATCGGACGTCGGGGCGTGCTGGACCGCGCGCTGGAGGAAGCCGACAAGCTGGCGGACTCCGACCCATCGATCACCGACGCCGATCGCATCAGCATGCGGGCGCTGGTCCAGGCTCGGACGTCGGCGCATCTGCGTCGGCACGGCGACATTTCGGCGTCGATCGACGCGGCGCGCAAGGGGTTGGAGATTGTCGAGGGCAGCGACGACGTCCTCGTCGACAGTACCCAGATGCGGACCCGGCTCACTCTTGAGCTGGTGTGCGCGCTGCTGGACCAGGGTTCGCGGGGCGACGCGGATGCCCTCGCGCAGCCATTGTTCGCCGAACCGGCGCGGGCAGCCGCCATCGCGCCGCTCGCGTGGATGCGGCTGGCCATCGCGACCAGGGTGCATTTGGCGTCCGCTGCCCCCGAATCGGCAGGCATGCTCATCCGCGACGCGCTGTACCACACCCGGCGGCACGAACTGCTCGCGCTCAGCTCGCGGCTGCTGCTGGAGCTGTCCCACATCGAGGAGCAGCTTGGTCGCCCGGCGGAAGCGTTGGCGTGCCTGCGCGAAGCCCGCGTGTGCGAGCACAGCTACGGCAGGTTGCGGCGGCAGACGCTCGGGTTGCTCACCGGTGAGTTCGGCAGGGGAGAACAACCCGCCGCCGACTTCAACCGTGCGCTGGCCGAGCACGAAGAACGTGTCGCGCAGCAGCGCAAGAGCCAGCCATCTGGCAAACGCCGGAAGGTCGAGCCATCGACAGAGGCCACCCAGATGATGCCCGCGATCACCGCCGAAACACCGCCGCCACGGAGCGAGCCTGCGCAGTCGGAGCCCGCAGCGGCGACGGGTGCGTCGTGGGCATCCGCACCGTCGGAGCCCTCGTCGTGGGAGCCCTCGTCGTGGGAGCAAGCGTCGTCCGCTACCGCACACGAACCCACCCATGCCGCGCACCGGGCGGCTGCGTCGCCGCCGGGAACGGCGGCGTGGGAGACCATGCACCAACCGGCGGTGCCGTGGGCCCCACACTCCTCGCCGGAGGTCGCCGACTCGGGAGCCCGACATCAGGCGGAAGGGACGCCGTCGGAGCGGTCCGTGCTGGACCGTCTCGGTGTTGCGATCGGATCCGGCGGAAAGCGGCACGCGTCGAGCGACGAGCCGGAGCGGCACGGGCGGCACGAACAGCCCGACCACCCGGCGGGCACGCACTGGTCCGAACCCGCGACGCAGACGTCCGCCGACCAGCTGGCGCAGCCATCGTGGACCAGCCAGCCGGCACGGGGCACCGGAAGCGAGCACCCGCCGCAGCCGTCGTGGACCGAGCAGCGGCACGAGCCGCCGCAGCCTCGCTCACGGCCGCCGATGCCGTGGGAGGAGCCCGCGCAGGAGCCTGCCCCGAGCCCGTCGTGGGCGTCGCAACCTGCGCACGCGGAGTGGTCTTGGCGGCCCGATCCACACCCGGAACCGGCGCCCACGCCGGAACCGACGCCGCAACCCGAACCCGCTCCCGTGGAAGCACCGACGGTGTACGCCGCGCCGCCGATCCAGCCCGAGACTCCGTCCGAGCCTGCGGCAGAGACACCACGGGGTCCGCAGGTCGAGGTCGGCTCGAATGCCGTGCCAGCAGCCAACGACGCAGCGGAGACTGAGCCCGAACCCGAGCTGGAGCCCGCGCCGGTCCGGGAACTGGACAGCGTGCTCGCGGTGTTCAGCAGTTGGGCCAACGGCGATGACGACAACTCAGCGGTGACACCCCGGGTGCGCAGCAGACGTTGGCAGCGCACCGAGACCAGCGGCTCCACGACCGGGCGCCGCGGCACCAACGGCCACGCCGTCAACGGCGACAGCCCGCTACGCGGCACGCACGGCGGCGGACTGGCCTGAGCAGGCCCGGAGGCGCCCCACCGCCGCAGGAGCCCCGCAGCATAGCGGGCCGCGTAGCGACGTCCGACGGCCTCCGGGGAGGACACCGGCGCGGCCACGGAGCTAGGGTGTGTGGCGTCGATCGCAGCGTCGCGGTTCACTCCTGGTGAGCTCCCGCGCGCCTGCGACACGGCCGGTGAAGTGATGGCGCACGAGCGTGCGGAATGCATGGGGACGCCGCCGGGCACTCGACGTCTGGAAGCGGTATACGTCGAGGGCAAGGGGGCAGGATGGGAGTGTCGGCATGACCACAGTGGGTAGTTCGGAACGGGTCGCCGGTGGCCACGTCGAAACCCCCTCGCTGGAGCACCAGCGCGACGCGCTCATCGAGCGGGCGGCGTCGATGGCCTCCGACATCGCCGACCTGATCCGGCTCTACTACCGGCACGTCCCGCCGGAGGACATCGTCGGCACCGACCCGGCGGACCTGGTCGGCGCGGTGCGCGCTCACAAGCGGCTCGCCGAGCAGCGCACCCCCGGCTCGCCCGCCGTGTGGATCGGCAAGCCCGACACGCAGGACAACGGCTGGTCCAGCGACGGCACCGTGGTACAGATCGTCACCGACGACATGCCGTTCCTTGTCGACAGCGTGGCCGCGAAGTTCGCCCGCTCCGGCATCGACGTGCAGCGGATCGTGCACCCGATCCTCGTCGTCACCCGCGACGTCACCGGGTCGCTGCGCGAACTCCACCCCACCGTGGACGCCGCCGAACCCCCCGAGGGCGCGGCCACCGAGTCCTGGATCCTGGTCGAGCTGGACCGGATGACCGACGCCGACCGCGCGTTGGAGATGGAAAACCGGCTGCACGTCGTCATCAACGACGTCCGCGAGGTGGTCGAGGACACCGAGCGGATGGCCACCACCGCCCTTGACATCGCCGAGCAGCTGAGGACGTCGCCGCCGAAGCTGCGGGCGTCGGAGGTCGCTGACGGCGAGGCGCTGTTGCGCTGGCTGGTCCGGGGCCACTTCACCTTCCTCGGCTACCGGCGCTACGAGGTCATCACCGAAGACGCCACCGAGGACGAGAACACCGCGACCGCGCAGGAGGAGCACCCGGCGCTGCGAGCGGCGCTGGCGTCCGGGCTCGGTGTGCTGCGGCAGGACAGCCTCGCCGCCCGCGACCTCACCAAGGGCCCGGACATGGCCGAGACCGCGCTCGCGCCGACGCTGCTTGTGCTCACCCCAGCGAGCGCGCCGTCCACCGTGCACCGACCGGTGCACCCGTACTACATCGGCGTCAAGATCTTCGACGACGACGGAAACGTGGTCGGGGAGCACCGGTTCCTCGGCATGTTCACCACGTCGGCGCTGCACGAGGACGTGCTCGACATCCCGGTGATCAAGCGCAAGGTCCGCGACGTCATCCACCGCGCGGGCTTCCCGATCGAGTCGCACTCCGGCCAGGGAATGCTGGAGGTGCTGCAGAGCTGGCCGCGCGCCGAGCTGTTCTCCACCGACCTCGACTCGCTGTACGCCACCGTCACCGGGGCGATCGCGCTCGCGGACCGGCGCAGGCTGCGCGCGTTCCTGCGCCGCGATCCGTACGGCCGGTTCTACTCCTGCGTGGTGTTCGTGCCGCGCGATCGGTACTCCACGCAGACGCGGCAGGCGATGCAGGACGTGCTGCGCACCGAACTGGACGCCGACACCGTGGAGTTCGCCGTCCGGCTGGGGGAGACGCTGTTCGCGCAGGTGCACTTCACCGTGCACACCGAGCCGGAACGCATGGTCGAGCCGGACACGCTGCGGCTGCAGGAGCTGCTCAACGACGCCGTGCGCGGCTGGGACGACCGGCTGATCGAGGCGATCCACGCCGAGCGCGTGGCGACGGGCGAAGACGGCCACCGCGACGAGACCGCGTACCAGCTGGGCCAGCGGCTCGCCAGCTCCGTGCCGGAGGCGTACAAGGAAGACTTCGACGCCACCACCGGGCTGGCCGACCTGCGCACCGTCGACTCGCTGTCCAGCGAGGACGACGTCGCGATGTCGTTCTACGTGCCGGACGAGATCCGAAGCGAGCAGCGCCGGTTCAAGCTGTACCTGCTCGGCGAGGGCGTGACGCTGTCGTCGCTGTTGCCGATGCTGCAGAAGATGGACGTCGAGGTCGTCGACCAGCGGCCGTACGAGATCACCCGGTCGGATGGCGTCCGCGGCTGGATCTACGACTTCGGCCTGCGGGTCGACCCGGCGGTGCTGGAGCGGTTCGGCGACGAGACCGCGCTGCTCGAGGTGCGGGAGCGGTTCCAGGACGCCTTCCGCGCGACGTGGGAGGGCAACGCCGAGGTCGACGGCTTCAACGGGCTGGTGCTGCGCGCCGGGCTGAACTGGCGGCAGGCCGCCGTGCTGCGGGCGTACTCGCGCTACCTGCGTCAGGCCGGCACGCCGTACTCGCAGGAGTACATCGAGGACGCCGTCCTGGCGAACTCGGCGATCTCGGCGGCGCTGGTGCGGCTGTTCGAGGCGAAGTTCGACGTCGACGTGCCCGACGACGGCCGCGCGCAGCGGGTCGACGGCATCGTGACCGAGATCAGCACCATGATCGACGCCGTCGTCAGCCTGGACGAGGACCGCATCCTGCGCAGCCTGCTCACGGTGATCACCGCGACGCTGCGCACCAACTACTACGTCACCGACGAGGACGGCCAGCCGAGGCCGTACCTGTCGATCAAGCTGGAGCCGGCGGCGGTGCCCGACCTGCCGGAGCCGAGGCCCCGCTTCGAGATCTTCGTGTATTCCGCGCGGGTGGAAGGCGTGCACCTGCGGTTCGGGCTTGTCGCGCGCGGCGGGCTGCGCTGGTCGGACCGCAGGGAGGACTTCCGCACCGAGGTGTTGGGGCTGGTCAAGGCGCAGGCGGTGAAGAACGCCGTGATCGTGCCGGTCGGCGCGAAGGGCGGCTTCGTCGTCAAGCGGCCCCCTGCGGTGACCGGCGACCCCGCCGTCGACCGGGAGGCCAGGCAGGCTGAGGGCATCGCCTGCTACCGGATGTTCATCTCCGGCCTGCTCGATCTCACCGACAACCGCAGGGAGGGCGTCACGGTGCCCGCGCCGTCGGTGGTGCGCTACGACGGCGACGACAGCTACCTCGTCGTCGCGGCGGACAAGGGCACGGCGACGTTCTCCGACATCGCCAACGACGTCTCCGCCAGTTACGGCCTCTGGCTCGGCGACGCCTTCGCGTCCGGTGGTTCGGTCGGCTACGACCACAAGGCGATGGGCATCACCGCCAAGGGCGCGTGGGAGTCGGTCAAGCGGCACTTCCGCGAGCTTGGCGTCGACACCCAGCGACAGGACTTCACCGTGGTCGGCATCGGCGACATGGCGGGCGACGTCTTCGGCAACGGCATGTTGCTGTCCGAGCACATCCGCCTGGTCGCGGCATTCAACCACCTGCACATCTTCCTCGACCCTGACCCTAGGGACACTGCTGCGGCTTTCCTGGAGCGCAAGCGGATGTTCGCGCTGCCAAGGTCGTCGTGGGAGGACTACGACACCTCGCTGATCAGCGAGGGTGGCGGGGTGTACTCGCGCAGTGCGAAGTCGGTGCCGATCACGCCGCAGGTGCGCGAGGCGCTTGGCATCGCGGACGACGTCCGCAAGCTGACGCCGAACGAGCTGATCCGCGCGATCCTGCTCGCCCCGGTCGACCTGCTGTGGAACGGCGGCATCGGCACGTACGTCAAGGCGTCCACCGAGAGCCAGGCCGATGCCGACGACAAGACCAACGACCCGCTGCGCGTCAACGGCAAGGACCTGCGGGTCAAGGTGGTTGGAGAGGGCGGCAACCTCGGGTTGACCGAACGCGGCAGGATCGAGTTCGCCCACAAGGACGGCAAGATCAACACTGACGCCCTTGACAACTCCGCTGGCGTCGACTGCTCCGACCATGAGGTCAACATCAAGATCCTGTTCGAGCAGTTGATCGACGAGGGCCACCTTGACACCGAGAACCGGGTGCCGCTGCTGGAGTCGATGACCGACGAGGTCGCCGAGCTGGTGCTGGCGAACAACTACCGCCAGAACGCGGTGCTCGGCATCGCGCGGGCGCACTCCCCGGCGATGACGTCGGTGCACCAGCGGCTGGTGTCGTATCTGGAGACCAAGGCCGCGCTGGACCGCGAGCTGGAGGCGCTGCCGACCAACGAGAAGTTCAAGGAGTTCGACAAGGCGGGGCAAGGGCTGTCCTCGCCGGAGCTGGCCACGCTGCTCGCGCACGTCAAGCTGGACCTCAAGGACGAACTGCTCGACAGTGACCTGCCCGACCAGGAGGTGTTCCTGCGGATCCTGCCGGACTACTTCCCGACGCCGCTGCGCGACCGGTTCCGCAAGCAGATCCTCGACCACCCGCTGAACCGGGAGATCGTGACAACGCAGGTCGTGAACGAGGTCGTCGGCGGGGCGGGGCTGACGTATGCCTACCGGCTCACCGAGGAGCTGAACGCCACCGCGACCGATGCGGTGCGGGCGTTCGCCGTAGCCACCAGGGTGTTCGACCTGGCCGACATCTGGCGGCAGGTCGACCAGCTCGGCGCCGACGTCGCCACCGAGGACGCCGACGCCGTGGTGCTGGAAACCCGCAGGCTGCTGGACCGGGCCTCGCGCTGGTGGCTGACCAACCGGCCGCAGCCGTTGGCCGTAGGCGCGGAGATCAACCGGTTCGGTGACGTCGTTTCGGAGCTGCTGCCCAAGGTAGCGGGCTTCCTGCGGGGCGCGCAGGCGGAGTCGGTCGACCTCAAGCGCGGCGAACTCGCGGCCAGGGGCCTGCCCGCTGGCCTCGCCGACCGGATGGGCGTGTTGCTGCACACCTACGGGCTGCTCGACGTCATCGAGGTGGCGGAGCTGGCCGAGCACGAGGTGGGCCTGAGCAAGGAGCGCAGTCCGCACGAGACCGCCGAGCTGTACTACGCGTTGTCCGCGCACCTCGGCATCGACGACATGCTGACATCGGTGAGCGCGTTGGAGCGGGGCAACCGCTGGCACGCGCTGGCCAGGCTGGCGCTGCGCGACGACATCTACCAGTCGCTGCGGACGATCACGCTCGACGCGCTGCGGCACTGCGACCCGGACGACCAGGTCGACGACAAGATCGCGGAGTGGGAGACCGTCAATGCCTCCCGCCTGGCGCGGGCGCGTGTCACGTTGGAGGAGATCAACCGCTCGGGACGTCTGGACCTCGCGACGTTGTCCGTTGCCGCGCGTGAGCTGCGGAGCATGGCGCGGTGACCGACGCTTTCGCCGCGGTGGGCGAGCCCAAGGTGGCCTTGGGTACATATGGTGTACCCAAGGGCACCTTCGGCGCATCTCGCTGCGTACGGTAGAGACGTGACAGAGCTACGAGTTGCCGACGCGGCCGAGCGGGAGAACCTCGCCGCGTTCGTCGCCCGCGCCGTGCGTCTCGACGGGCAGGCGGTCGTCCGGTTGCGGCAGCGGGACGCGGTGCCCGGCGTGCTCGATGCGTGGACGATGACACCGTTCGAGGTCCTCGCGACCAGGGGCGTGCGCGGCGAGATCGAGCCGCGCGACGTCACGGTGTCCGGCAACGAACTGCTCGCCGCGCTGACCGTGGCCGGTGGTGAGCGGATGGATCCTGGCCCTTCGCGGGACCTGCTGTGGCACTCCGACCTGCCGACGTCCGGGACGTGGCAGCACGTGGACGACTTGCCGGCGTCCGTGGTGGCCGAGGTGACCGAGCGCGGCGTCGAGGTGGCGCGGGACAACGTCGGCCCGCAGGGCACTCCGCCCGCGTCGCTGCTGGACCAGCCTGTGCTGACGGTGAGCAACGACGCCTTCGACCTCAAGGTGCAGCTCCGGTGCCTGTTCGCGCTGTCCGGGATGGGCTTCACCGGGGCCAGCGGCGAGGGTGCTGACGCACCGGGGGAGGAGGCGACCGGCGACGTGGTGCGGGTCAGCGCCACGGACTCGTGGCTGCGCATGGACGCCCGCTACGGTGCCGTGCTCCGCCGCAGACACGCCCTGCTCCCGCTGGTGTTTTAGCAGCCAGGTGGCGCGCCCACGCTCGGCGCGTACGTGATGTCGCTGACCGTGGGCCCGAATCACCCGATCGAGATCGACCATACGTTCGAAAATTGTCGGTGCCGCCCGCTAGCGTCCTGGCATGCCTTCCCAACTACACGAAGTGCTGGTGGCGTTGTTTCACGAACGCCCGGCGCTCGCGGCTGAGTTGTTGACGGGCGCGCTGGGAGTGCCGGTGCCGGAACACAGAGAGGTGCGACTTGAGTCGTGCGAGCTAGCGGACGTGGTGCCGACCGAGTACCGCGCGGACGCCGTCGTCGTTCTCACCGATGGCGACCAGCCGGTGCTGGCCGTGGTGATCGAAATCCAGCTCGGAAGGGACCGCGGTAAACGGTGGTCCTGGCCCGTCTACCTCGCCACGCTACGTTCTCGCCTGCGGTGTCGCGTCGTACTTTTGGTGCTGTGCTCAACGACGACAATCGCCGAGTGGTGTGCCGTGCCCATCGACCTTGGCCATCCCGGATGGGTGTTGCGGCCGCTGGTCGTCGGTCCCGACCGCGTGCCGATCATCACCGAGCCGTCGGATGCCGAACAGAGTCCTGAACTCGCCGTGCTCTCGGCCATGGCACATGGTGCGGAACCCGCCCATGGTGAAAAAGTGCTGTCCGCGCTGCTCGCGGGCTTGCGAAGCATCGATGACGAACACCTGACGCGATACCATGACCTCGTGCTGTCGGCGCTTCCTGCCGCGGCGCGTGCCTGTTTGGAGGACATGATGACTGCTGGCACCTACGAGTACATGAGCGACTTCGTCCGCAGGAACGTGAACCAGGGCCGTGCCGAAGGCAAAGCGGACGCAGTGCTCGCGGTGCTGGCCGCGCGCGGCATCGCCGTGACGGACGACGCCAAAGCGCGCATCACCGCCTGTACGGACCTCGCCCAGCTTGACGCCTGGATCACCCGCGCCGTCGCCATCGACAGCGCGGACGAACTTTTCGACTGACGACCACCACGACCACCGCCGCGCAACGCACAGACCAAACGCCGTGTGGTAACCGCCGTGGCGGCCTACGCCAGCCACGCCGCCGCGTCGGACGGCAGCTTCCCGTCCACCAGCGGCGCGCTGGACAGCAGCAGGTCACCCGGCGGCAGATCGACCGACGAGCCCGAGGTGTTCAGCACGCACACCACGCCGGACTCGTCGTCCTCGCCGTGGATGTTGGCGCGGCGGAACGCGAAACACCCCGCTGGCGCGCCGTACCACTCGATACCGTCGCCGCTGAACGCGTCGTGCGTGTGGCGTAGCTCGATCGCCGCGCGGTACAGCGACAACGTCGAGTCCGGGTCCTCCAACTGCGCTTCCACGGTGCGATCCGCCCACGACGCCGGCATCGGCAGCCAGGTCTGTTCGCTGGTGGAGAAGCCGAACGGCGGCGCGGTGCCCTCCCACGGGATCGGCGCCCGCGCGACGTTGCGGTCGTAGCCGCCCTCGGGTCGTGCGCGCCGCTCCTCACCAAACCCAGGCGGCAGCTCGACGTTGTCGAGCCCCAGTTCCTCGCCGTTGTAGAGATACACCGCGCCGGGCAGCGCCAGCTCCACCAGCAGCATCGCCCGCGCGCGCCGCAGTCCGGCCTCGCCGCCGCCGTACCGGCTGACCTGCCGCCAGATGTCGTGGTTGCCCAACGCCCACGTCGCGGGCGCGCCCACCCGCTGCGGCGCCGCCATCGTCCGGTCGATCGCGGCGCGCAGCGTGTCGGCGTCGAAATGCGTCAGCGCGAGCCGGAAATTGAAGCCGAGATGCAGCCTGCCCGGCTCAAGGTAGCGGGCGAGCACGGTGTCGTCGAACGTCCACAGCTCGCCGGTCGCCACCGTGCCGGGATAGTCGTCCAGCACCGACCGGAAGAACGCGTGGATGTCGGCGAGGCCCTCGTTGTCGAAGCGGGGGTCGGCGTACTCGTGCGGGCCGATGGTCTGCGCCGCGCGGGGGTCCATGTCCGGCAGACCCTCCGGCTTGGCCATGCCGTGCGCCACGTCGATGCGGAAGCCGTCGACGCCCCGGTCCAGCCAGAACCGCATCGTCCGCTCGACGTCGTGGCCCACCTCGGGGTTGCGCCAGTTCAGGTCCGGCTGCTCGGGCGCGAACAAGTGTAGGTACCACTGGCCGTCGCCGACCCTGGTCCACGCTGGCCCGCCGAACGCGCTCACCCAGTTGTTCGGCGGGTGGTCGCCGGTGCCGTCGCGGAAGATGTAGCGCTCCCGCTCCGGGCTGCCCGGCCCTGCGGCGAGGGCGGCCGCGAACCACGGGTGCTGGTCGCTGGTGTGGTTCGGCACGAGGTCGATGGTGACCTTGATGCCATGATCGTGCGCCTCGTCGAGCAGCGCGTCGAACGTCGTCAGGTCACCGAACAGGGGATCGACGTCACGCGGGTCGGCGACGTCGTAGCCGTTGTCGACCATCGGTGACCGGTAGAACGGCGTCAGCCACAGCGCGTCAACACCCAGCAGCTCAAGGTAGCCGAGCCGGGAGCGCACACCCTCGAGGTCGCCGACGCCGTCGCCGTCCGAGTCCGCGAAGGAGCGCACATAGACCTGGTAGAAGACCGCGTCACGCCACCACGACGCCGATCTCGCCGCGTCGTCGTCCCGCTCTGCCGCGTGGGCCTCGCTTCTCACCCCTCGTCCCATAGCTGGCTATCCTGCCATCCGGTCCCGACAGGACCGCAGCGCGGTTGCGGCCCGTCGCCGGTTGGCTACACCCAGCTGTTCATCAGGCTGTTGGCCGCCATCTCCAGGTACGACCACAGCTGCTGCCGGTAGGGCTCATCCAGCCCGGCCTCGTCAACAGCGATCCGCATGCAGCGCAGCCAGGCGTCCCGCTCGATCGGACCGATGGTGAACGGCGCGTGCCGCATCCGCAGCCTGGGGTGACCGCGCTGGTCGGAGTAGGTGTGCGGGCCGCCCCAGTACTGCATCAGGAACAGCGTGAGGCGCTCCTCGGCGGGACCGAGGTCCTCCTCGGGGTAAATCGGCCGAAGCACCTCGTCGGCGGCGACCTCCTCGTAGAACCGCCCGACGATCTTACGGAAAGTCTCCTCGCCGCCGACCGCCTCGAAGAACGTCTCAGGTGCCTGCTCAGTACTCACGTCACCAATCCTGCCTGTCATCGTCAACCCCGGACCAACCACGGGTTACTGCGTCGTCTCGCTGCCGCCGAACAGCAGCGGCAGCGGGTTCTCGAACCCGGCGTCCGCCAATGCCGACAGGATCTTGCCACGCAGAATCCGCTGGACTCCCCACTGCTTGCCAGGCCGGACCTTGAGGAGAAGCCGGATGTAGATGGCCTGCACTGTGATCTTGTCCACCCCGAGCACATCCGGCTGCGCGAGGGCGTCATTCGACACCGGCGGCGAGCTGGTGACCTCGGTCGCGATCTGCGTGATCAGCCTGGTCGCGTGCTCGATGTCGGCGCCGTGCGCGAGCGGGATGTCGATGAGGGCGACCGAGTGGTCCTGGCTGGAGTTGCCGACCCGCAGAATCTCGCCGTTGCGGACGTACCACACGGTGCCATCGAGCGCCCGCAACGTGGTGATCCGTAGCCCGACGGCCTCCACCTCGCCGATGGCCTCACCGACGTCGACGAAGTCGCCGACGCCGTACTGGTCCTCCAGCATCATGAAGATCCCGGACAGGAAGTCCCGCACCAGGTTCTGCGCGCCGAACCCGAGCGCGACACCGACGATGCCCGCCGACGCGATCAGCGGGCCGACGTTGATGCCGACCTCGGCCAGGATTTCAATCACCGCGATGCCGAGCACGAGGAAGGTGGTGACCGATTTCAGCACCGATCCGATGGTCTCGGCGCGCTGCCGGTTGCGCTCGATCGCGTCGATGTTGAGCTTCTGGTTGGCCTTGTTGCGCAGCGGGCGCAGCAGCGCCGGGAGCTTGCCGTCGCTCGGTGCCTTGGTGAGCTTGTCGATCAGCTTCCTGATGAAGTACCGGATCAGGAACGCGATGACAAGGATCACGGTGATCTTGAATGGCTTCGCGATCAGCCAGTCCGCGGAGGCGGCGAGCCACTCATTACCGGTGAGATTGAACACTTGCTGGCACCAGGTGCCAGCTTCGGAGGCGCATTCTGGCGCGCTAGGCAGCGGTAGCACGACGTGGCTCTCCGTTCCTTGTCCGTTCGTCTCGATGTTGCAACGCTGTCTCGTAACACATCTCGAATAGGACGTGCTTTTCGGATGTAATCGTGGTCGACTATGCCTGCACGACACCCTAAGCGGTCGGCCATGACGTATCGAAGGCCACGTCCGGTCCCCGCTGGGTGTGCTGCTTGCGACACGCTGGAGGTAGTCGAGTGCCGGACCGACATCCGATACCGATAGGTGGCCCCGCCCATGCTACGGGCACAGTGATGGGTGGGGAGATGGCGACCATGCCGCCGCCCGTGCGGCGCAATCGGCGCCCCGGGCGCGTCGCACGCGGGCGCGCCAGAGGGATCGGGCGAGATCGCGGCCGCACCGTGCCCACCTTCGGTCGCAGTCGTGTTCTGCTACTGAATGCCACGTTCGAACCGTTGACCGCGCTCCCGCTGCGCCGTGCCATCGTGCTCGTCGTCTGCGGCAAGGCGGAGGTCGTGCACGGCGACCCGTCCGGGATGCTGTTGCACTCCGCGACGGTGACGGTGCCGGTGCCCTCGGTGATCCGGCTCAACAACTTCGTCCGCGTGCCGTATCGCGGTTCCGTCCCGCTGACCAGGGCGGGGCTGATGCACCGTGACCGCTACCGCTGCGTCTACTGCGGCGCCAAGGCCGAGACGGTCGATCACGTCGTTCCCCGCAGTCGTGGCGGACAGCACACCTGGGAGAACTGCGTCGCCTGCTGCACCAGGTGCAACCACCGCAAGGCCGACCGGCTGCTCAGCGAGATCGGCTGGACGTTGCGGGCCACGCCGCAGGCCCCGCGCGGGCCGTACTGGCGGCTGCTGGCCCATGTGAACGACGCCGACCCGGAGTGGCGGCTGTACCTGGGCGACGCCGTGGCCTGACGGCGTCGCCCAGCGCTCACCGCCGCCGTCAGCCGCACCGGCGGGCGGCGGCGCTATCGGCGTTAGGTACCGTACGCATGTGAGCCTGATCGAAACCATCTTGGTGTTCGTGGTGATACCCGCCGCGATCTACGGCCTGCTCGGCGTGCTGTCGATGCGGTCGAAGTTCGCCGCGACGCCCCGGTACCGGCCGGGGCAGGAGTGGGACCACCCGCCCGTCTGGTGGAGCGCCAACCCGCAGGGGCTCGACACCACCCGCACGCATGCGGACGCCGGTGACGAGGAAGCCGCCCCGGTAGGAGGTTCCAGTGGGAGCTGGTGAGCTGACGCGCGACCGGACGCCGTCGCAGGAAGAGCTGGAGTTCGGCGCCGTCGTGACGTTGTCCGGCCGGGTCTCCGCGGCCAGGATGTACGACTCGGACAAGCCGAAGGGCCCGTTCACCGCGACCCAGCTCGCGCGGCTCGATGAGGCGCTGACGCTGGCGAGCAGGGACACCGGGCTCGACTTCAGCGTGTACATCGGCGGGCTCGGCAAGGACAGCCGCGCCGAGGTGGAGAAGCTGTTCCGCCGCATCGGCCCGCGCGGCAGGGAGTCGGTGTTGATCGCGGTCTCGCCGGGCGAGCGCGTCGTCGAGCTGGTGACGGGCGAGATCGCCGAGCAGCGGCTGTCGCAGCGCGGCGGCAAGCTGGCCGTGATGAGCATGGTCGCGTCGTTCAAGGAAGGCGACCTCATCGGCGGGCTGGTCAGCGGCCTGCGGATGCTGGACGAGCAGGCCGGTTCCCCGAGGGAGTAAGCCGCAACCGGCCACAACTACTGACGAGCAACGCCCCGCCGGACACACCGGCGGGGCCTTCGTCGCGTCAGTCCTGGTCGAACTCGCGCGCGGCCAACGCGCGGACGATCCCGGCACGGCCCTCGCTGACGAGCCTGCGCAGCGCAGCGGGGTGGTCGCCGTCGAGCCAGGTGTCGGCCGCTTCGATGCTGGCCTTGTCCACCGACCACGACGGGTACATCCCGATCGCGACCGGCTGCGCCCGCTCCGAGGACCGCCGCTGCCACACGCCGTCGATCTCGGCGAAGTAGCGCTCCACGTACGGCTCGAGCAGGTGCTTCTGCGCCGGGTGGCCGAAGCCGGTGATGACCTCGTCGTTGACGGCGTTGGGCAGCTCGTCGTCGTGCACCGCCCGCTGCCAGGCCTCCTCCTTGGCCTCCGGCGTCGGACGTAGCGCGCGGGCCCGCTCGGCGTAGCGCTGGCCGGTCGAGGTGTTGTCACGCGCCAGCTCGGCGTCGATCTCGGCGTCTGCCGCCTTGCCGTGCGCGACCAGCGCGAACAGCAGCCGCCACCGCAGATCGGTGTCCACCGTGAGACCGGGGAGCTGCTCCGAGCCGTCCAGCAGTTGGCCGACCAGCGCGAGCGCGTCGTCGCCCAGCACCGAGCTGGCCAGGGCGTTGACGAACGCGAGCTGGTGGTCCGAGCCCGCCTCGGCCGACCGCGCCAGCTCCACCAGCCGCGCGGTGAACGACGGCCAGCCGGTCTCGGTCGCCCACGACGGCGCCGCGTACGAGTTCAGCGCCGCCTGCGCCTGCATCAGCACCCGCTGCACCACGCCGACCTCGGCCTCGGCATGGATGCCCCGGTTGACCAGCGTGACGGAGTCGCGGGCCTTCAGCTCGGCCTCGCGGGTCATCTCCCATGCCGCCGACCAGCACAGCGTGCGCGGCAGCGGCTCGTCGACGTCGGCGATCCGGTCGATCAGCGACACAAGTGAATCCACGTCGAGCCGCATGGCGCAGTAGGTGAGGTCGTCGTCGTTGACCAGCACGAGCTTGCCGCGCGGCACGCCGACCAGCGCGGGCACGTCGGTGCGCTCGCCGCTGACGTCCAGCTCCTCGCGGTGGATGCGCACCAGCTTGCCGCCCGATTCCGGCGTCTCGTCGTAGATGCCGACCGCGACGCGGTGGGTGCGGCACTCGCCCTCACCCGGCTTGGCGCCGCCCTGCAGGATCGCGAACTCGGTGAACCGGCCCTCGTCATCGACGTCGAACGACGGCCGCAGCGAGTTCAGCCCTGTCGTCTCCAGCCACTGCGCGCTCCACCAGGACAGGTCCCGCCCTGACGCCTCCTCCAGCGCGGCGAGCAGGTCGGACAGCGTGGCGTTGCCCCAGGCGTGCCGGTCGAAGTACACCTTCAGCCCGGACAGGAAGTTCTCCAGCCCCACGTAGGCGACGAGCTGCTTGAGCACGCTGGCGCCCTTGGCGTAGGTGATGCCGTCGAAGTTGACCTCGACCGCCTGCAGGTCGGGGATGTCGGCGGCGACCGGGTGCGTCGACGGGAGCTGGTCCTGCCGGTACGCCCAGGACTTCTCGATGTTGGCGAACGACGTCCAGGCGTGCTTGTACTCGGTAGCGCCCGCCTGGCTGAGCACGCTGGCGAACGTCGCGAACGACTCGTTCAGCCACAGGTCGTCCCACCAGCGCATCGTGACGAGGTCGCCGAACCACATGTGCGCCATCTCGTGGAGCACCGTCTCGCAGCGGCGCTCGTAGGCGTAGCGGGTGACGCGGCTGCGGAAGACGTAGTCCTCGCGGAAGGTCACCGCGCCGGCGTTCTCCATCGCACCCGCGTTGAACTCCGGCACGAAGAGCTGGTCGTACTTGCCGAACGGGTAGGTGACGCCGAAGTTCTCGTGGTAAAAGCCGAAACCCTGCTTGGTCTCGGTGAACAGCCGGTCGGCGTCCATGTACTCGGCCAGCGACGCGCGGCAGTAGATGCCAAGCGGGATCGTCGTGTGCTGGTCGGAGAACTCGTCGTGCCACTCCGCGTACGGGCCAGCGACCAGCGCGACCAGGTACGTCGAGATGCGCTCCGACTCGGCGAACACCGTGCGCACCGCGCCGTCGGCCGTCTTCGTCGTTGACTCGACCGGGGCGTTGGAGATCACCTTCCAGTGCGCGGGGGCGGTCACCGTCAGCCGGTACACCGACTTGAGGTCCGGCTGGTCGAAGCAGGCGAACATCCGCTTGGCGTCTGCGGTCTCGAACTGGCTGTAGAAGTACACCTCGCCGTCGACCGGGTCGACGAACCGGTGCAGGCCCTCGCCGGTGTTCATGTACCGGCACTCGGCGTGCACCGTGAGCTCGTTGTCCTTCGCCAGGTCGGCCAGCCCGATGCCGTTGTCCTCGACGTAGTCCGAGACGTCGAGCGCGGTGCCGTTGAGGGTGGCCGAATGGACCCCCGAGCCGACGATGTCGACGAACGTGGCCGCGCCGGACTCGGCCGCGGTGAACCTGACCGTCGTCTTCGAGTCGAACGACGTCTCGCCGGGGGCGCCCGTCCCGTCGGTGAGGTCGAGTTCGATGTCGTAGGAAGTCACGTCGAGCAGCTCCGCGCGGCGGATCGCTTGCTCCTGCGTCAGGTTAGGGGCGGCCACTACTACCTCAGCTGAGTCGGGTTCTGGTGCGAGTCACTGCACGCATCAAATCATGAAGTGTGGCGTTCTCGCGCCAACACGGGGAACAAGCTCGCCACTGTCGTGGTTGGGCACGAATAGTGAAGTCGATTCGGTTGACACCGATGGAAGGGGAGTATGCCGTGGCGCCGACGAAGGTGGAGATCTACGTCGATCCGTTGTGCCCGTTCGCGTGGATCACGTCCCGGTGGATGCTCGAGGTCGAGCAGTTGCGCGACATCGATCTCACGTTCGGCGTGATGAGCCTGACGCTGCTCAACAAGGAGCGCGAGGACCTGTCCGACCACTACCGCGAGCTGCTGGACCGCGCCCTGGGGCCGGTGCGGGTCGCCATCGCCGTCGAGCAGAAGCTCGGGCAGCAGGGCCTGCGGGACTTCTACCTGGCGTTCGGCACGCGCAAGCACAACAAGGGCATGCAGGACGACGCGGTGGTCATCGAGGAGGCGTTGTCCGAGATCGGCGCGCCGGAGCTGGGGGATGCGGCGACGTCGACCGAGTACGACGAGGCGTTGTCGGAGAGCCACCACCGGGGCATGGACCCGGTCGGGCAGGACGTCGGTACCCCGACCATCCACGTCGACGGCGTGGCGTTCTTCGGGCCGGTGCTCGGCTCGGTGCCGCGCGGCGATGACGCGCTGAAGGTGTTCGACGGCGCCGTGCTCCTCGCGGGCTACGAGGACTTCTTCGAGCTGAAGCGGACCCGCACCGGCGAGCTGAAATTCGACTGACCCCCGCGAGTCTCACCTTAATCGCCGCGAGTCTCACCTTGTTGCGCGCGAGTTGCACCGGACGTTGCGTGCCGTGCGTTGCGGGCCGAAGGTGCCCTTGGGTACATATGCGGTACCCAAGGGCACCTTCGGCCCGCGCCCGGCCCGGTCCGTCCCGCCGCCGTCCCGAAGCGTTGCGCGAGTCGCACCGACGTCGCTGTGCTGCTCGCCCAAGGCGCGGGGCGAGCCGCCCTACGGTGCGATTCGTGTGCCATGGTTGAAGACGACCCGCATCGAGGACAAGGAGACCCCCATGGCCGCGCCCGCGACCACTCGTACCGGACACCTGATCAACGGCACGACCAGCTACGGCGACGAGAACGACGTCATCGAGGTGCTGAACCCGGCGACCGAGCAGGTCATCGGGACGGTTCCGGCGGGAACCCCGGCTGACGTCGACGCGGCCGTCGCGGCGGCCCGCGCGGCGTTCCCCGCCTGGGCGGACACCCCGACGGAGGATCGCGCCGCCGTGGTGCGCCGGATCTCCGAGGGCATCACCGCACGTCGTGACGAGATCGCGCGGCAGATCAGCGCCGAGGTCGGCGTGCCGATCACGTTCGCCACGAAGGTGCAGGCGACGCTGCCCGCGGCGACGTCAGCGGGCGTGGCCGACCTGATCGCGTCCGGCGGGTTCCAGTTCACCGAGGAGATCGGCAACTCGCTGGTTGTGCGGGAGCCGATCGGCGTTGTCGGCGCGATCACGCCGTGGAACTACCCGCTGCACCAGATCATGGCCAAGCTCGCGCCCGCGCTGGCGACCGGTTGCACCGTGGTGCTCAAGCCGAGTGAGGTCGCGCCGCTCCAGACCGCCATCCTCGCGGAGATCCTGGCCGACGCGGGCGTACCCAACGGCGTGGTCAACATCGTGCACGGCACCGGGCCCGTCGTCGGGGCGGCGATCGCCGAGCACCCGGACGTCGACATGGTGTCGTTCACCGGCTCCACTCGCGCGGGCCGTGCGGTCTCGGCGGCGGCGTCCGAGACGATCAAGCGGGTCGCACTGGAGCTGGGCGGCAAGTCGGCCAACGTCATCCTGGACGACGTCGACGAGGCCGGGCTGGCCAAGGCGGTCAAGCTCGGTGTCGCCAACGCGTTCATCAACGGCGGCCAGAGCTGCAACGCCTGGACTCGAATGCTGGTGCCTGCCTCGCGGCACGACGAGGCGGTTGAGCTGGCGGTCGCGGCGGCGGCCAAGTACGTGCCCGCCGACCCGACCGACCAGTCGACCCGGCTCGGCCCGATGGTCAACGAACAGCAGCGCGACCGCGTAGTCGGGTTCATCCGCGCAGGTGCCGAGGCGGGCGCGACGCTGGCCTACGGCGGCCCCGAGAAGCCGGACGACCTGGACGAGGGCTTTTACGTGCGCCCTACGGTGTTCGCCGGGGTCACCGAGGACATGGCGCTCTCGCAGGAGGAGATCTTCGGTCCGGTGCTGTCGGTGATGCCCTACGAGGACACCGACGACGCGGTGCGGATCGCGAACAACTCGCTGTACGGCCTGGCGGGCGCGGTGTTCTCCGACTCGGACGAGCGCGCGCTCGAGGTCGCGAAGCGGCTGCGCACCGGCCAGGTCGACATCAACGGCGGGTCGTTCAACCCGCTCGCGCCGTTCGGCGGCTACAAGCAGTCCGGCAACGGCCGCGAGTTCGGCGCCTACGGCATCGAGGAGTTCCTCGAGGTCAAGTCGATCCAGCGGTGAGCCGCTCATGACCCGCTGGACGGACATGACGTCCGCGCCGCGCGGTGCGGACTACGCCTCCCGGTTCGCCAAGCTGGAGGCCGAGGGCGCCGAGGTGCACGGGGAGGCGCGCCTGTGCGCCTCGCTGGTCCCGCCTGGCGCGCGGGTGCTGGACGCCGGGTGCGGCACCGGCCGGGTCGCGCAGTGGCTGCACCGCAACGGCTACGAGTGCGTCGGCGTCGACGTCGACGAGTCGATGCTGGCCGAGGCGCGTCGTGCTGCGCCGGAGATCCGGTGGATCAAGGCGGACCTCGCCACGCTGGACCTCGCTGAGCACGTGCTCGACGAGACGTTCGACCTCGTGGTGTGCCCGGGGAACGTGATTCCGCTGGTCGCGGCGGGCACGGAAGCGACCGTGGTCGCCACGCTGGCCGCCGCGCTGCGTCCCGGCGGGCTGCTGGTGGCCGGGTTCGGCCTGGACGCGGCGCACCTGCCGGTGGATGAGCCCACGGTGACGCTGGCCGACTACGACGCCTGGTGCGCCGATGCCGGGCTCAGCCTGCGGGAGCGCTTCGCCACGTGGGACGGCGATCCGTACGACGACGGCGGGTACGCCGTGAGCGTCCACCGGCGTTAGCCGTACGCCCGGGCGAGGTCGTCCCGCTGACGAGTGACGAACGCGGCGTCCACGGGTTCACCGTGCCCGGGCACGACGACGTCCGGGTCCAACGCGAGGACGACGTCCAGCGCGCGTGGCCACTCGGCCGCGTAGGCGTCGTCCCCGACCGACGGCGGCGCGCCCTGTTCGACCAGGTCACCGGCGAAGACGACACCCGCGTCCGACACGTGCGCCACGACGTCGCCAGCGGTGTGGCCCCGGCCGGGATGTAGCAACACCACCCGGCGGCCACCGAGGTCGACGTCCACCCGGTCGGGGACGTCCTCCGTCGGGAGTACGACCCGCGCGGCGGCGAGGTCTGCCGCGAGGTCCGGCTTGCCCTGCTCGCGGTAATACCGCGTCCACTCGGCGCGCTGCGCCTCGGCGTCGGCGAGGATCGCCCCGCGGCAGCGCGGGTGCGCCCACACCCGGCACGGCAGGAACGCGGCGGTGCCGAAGAAGTGGTCCCAGTGCGCGTGCGTGATGACGACGTCCCATGGCAGCGACGTCACCGTGCGGATGGCGGCGGCGAACTCCGCGCCGTGCACCTCGTCGCGCCCGGTGTCGATCACGAGACATCGCTCGGCGCCGACGACCAGCCCGAGCGTCTGGTCCAGCTCGGCGTAGCGCCGGGCGTACACGCCGTCGCCGAGGTCGATCCACCGTCCGTCCGTCACGGTGCGCAGCGTAAGCCACCGCACACGACCCCGGAGCCGTCGCGCGCCGCCGTAAGCCCAATGGCAGACTTCCCAGCGTGCGCGTTTATCTGGGAGCCGACCACGCCGGGTTCGAGCTGAAGAACCACCTCGTCAAGCACCTGACCGAGCAGGGCCACGACGTCACCGACGTCGGCCCGCACGACTATGACGCCGCCGACGACTACCCGCCGTTCTGCATCGAGACGGCGCGCAGGGTCGTCGCGGACGGGGGCAGCCTCGGCATCGTCATCGGGGGGTCCGGCAACGGCGAGCAGATCGCCGCGAACAAGGTCGCGGGCGCCCGCGCGGGCCTCGCCTGGAGCGTCGAGACGGCGCGGCTGACCCGCCAGCACAACCACGCCCAGCTCATCGGCGTCGGCGCGCGGATGCACACCACCGAGGAGGCGACCGAGATCGTCGACGCCTTCCTCACCACGCCGGTCGACGACGACGAGCGCCACGCCCGCCGCGTCGCCCAGCTCACCGACTACGAGCGCACCGGAACCCCGCCGCCGCTGCCGAACTGAGGTCAGATGCCGGAGGGACACACGCTGCACCGGCTCGCCCGGCTGCACACCGAGCGCTACGGCGGGCACAAGGTGGCCGTGTCCAGCCCGCAGGGCCGGTTCGCCGCGTCGGCGGCGCTGCTGGACGGCACCGTGGTGACCCACGCCGACGCCCACGGCAAGCATCTGTTCCACCACCACGGCGAGCACGGCGTCGTGCACGTCCACCTCGGCCTCTACGGCGCGTTCACCGAGCAGCCGGAGCCGCCGGAGCCGCCGGTGGGGCAGGTGCGGCTGCGCATCGTCGGCCCCACCCACGCCACCGACCTGCGCGGCCCGACCCGCTGCGAACTGCTCACCGAGGACGAGGTCGCCGCCATCACGACCCGCCTCGGCCCCGACCCGTTGCGCGCCGACGCCGACCCGGACCACGCGTGGCGACATATCGTGGCGTCCAAGACGTCCATCGCCGCGCTGCTGATGGACCAGACGGTGCTGGCAGGAGTCGGCAACGTCTACCGCGCCGAGGTGCTGTTCCGCCACGGCATCCCGCCGATGACACCGGGCAAGGTGCTCACCGAGGCGCAGTGGCAGGCGATCTGGGACGACCTGGTCACGCTGATGCACGAGGGCGTGCGCAGCGGCAGCATCGACACCGTCCGGCCCGAACACCTGCCGGAAGCCACCGGCAGGGCGCCCCGCAACGACCGGCACGGGGGCGAGGTCTACGTCTACCGCCGCGCGGGCGAGCCGTGTCACGTCTGCGGCGCCGAGATCTCCCGCGCGGATCTGGTCGCGCGCAATCTCTACTGGTGCCCCGGTTGCCAATCCTGACACCTGGTTGTCCCGTAGTGGACACGAAAACGTGGTGTGCGCCACGTCGGAGTGTTCCCGATTCGCGTGTAGCGTACGGCGCCGAGGGGGCGACTCGGGGTTCCGCGCCGGGTCGGCACGACGACAGCCATGCTCGGAGCAGCACGAAGGAGAGGGACCGCCCCGGTGACCGTTGACGTAGCCAGTGATGTTGCCAAGCCCGAATCCACCGGTACGTCCACCCGACGGGGACCCAAGCCGATCGACGGCGAGCAACGTCCGTTGCCCGCGCACATCTCGGTGTACGCGTTCGCGATCGTGCCGTTCCTCGCCGTGCTGATCGCGGTGCCCATGCTGTGGGGATGGGGGGTGAGCTGGGTCGACCTCAGCCTCGCCGTGTTCTTCTACACGCTGTCGATCCTCGGTGTCACGGTCGGTTTCCACCGCTACTTCACGCACGGCTCGTTCAAGGCGAAGCGCGCGTTGCGGGTGGCGCTCGCGGTGGCGGGGAGCATGGCGGTGCAGGGTCCGATCCTGCACTGGGTGGCCGATCACCGCAGGCACCACGCGTTCTCCGACCGCGAGGGCGACCCGCACTCGCCGTGGCTGTTCGGCACCAGCCCGGTGGCGATCATGCGCGGGTTCTGGCACGCCCACATCGGGTGGATCTTCCGCCGCACGCTGACCAACCAGCGCCGCTTCGCCCCCGACCTGCTCGCCGACCGCGACATGCGGGTCGTGCACAAGCTGTTCGGGCCGCTGACCCTCGTCACGATGCTGCTGCCCGCGCTGATCGGCGGACTGGTGACGTGGTCGTGGTGGGGCGCGGTGACGGCGTTCTTCTGGGCGGGTCTGGTGCGGGTGGCCGCCGTGCACCACGTGACCTGGTCGGTGAACTCGATCTGTCACATGCTTGGCGAGCGCCCGTTCGCCTCGCGCGACCGGTCCGCGAACTTCTGGCCGCTGGCCATCCTGTCCATGGGCGAGTCGTGGCACAACCTGCACCACGCCGACCCGACGTCGGCCCGCCACGGTGCCCGGCGCGGGCAGCTCGACATCTCCGCGCGGGTGATCTGGCTGTTCGAGAAGCTGGGCTGGGCATACGACGTCCGGTGGCCGCGCCCGGAACGGCTCGCCAAGCTCAGCGCCGCGCGGTAGCGGCTCGGCGGGTCAGAAGCCGCCGCCGAAGTCCCCGCCGAACCCGCCGCCGTCGAAGAAGCCCCCGCCGAAGTCACCACCAGCATCGCCACCGCCCATGTCGCCACCGGCGTCGCCGCCCATGTCACCGGACTCCATCGCGTCCTCTTCGGCCGCGTTGTAGCCGTCCTGCCACGCCTCGGCGCTCGGGATGCCCGCCATGCCGGAGAACATCGCGCTGAACATGAACACCGATGCCATCGTCCACGCGCCGGTGACCAGCGCTGGTTTCCACCACGGCTCGCTGTACCAGCCCTCCGGCACCGGCCTGCCCGCGACGCGGCCGCCCGGGTAGTAGTGCGGCGTCGCCTGCCCGGCCCGCGGTGATGCCACGTACTGGTGGCCCTCCACCTCGACCTCACGGTCCGCGGTCACCTTGCCCGCGCGGGCGCGCTCGGCGTCGTCTGGCAGCGACGGCCCAGGGTCCATGTCCATCGCGAGGCGCGCCGCCCGGACGTAGTACAGCCCTTCAAGCGCAGTGGCGGTGACCAGCTTCGCCTGCTGCGTGGTCTGCGCCTGTTCCAGTTGCGAGCCCGCCGCGTTGTAGCGCTCCGACGCGTCCGCGATGGCCTGCTGCGACGCGACGTCGATGCCGGTCAGGTTGAGCACCTGCCCGCCGAGGCGTTCCACCCAGCGCCGCGCCTCGGCTTTGGCGTCTTCCAACTCGCGTCGCCGTCGTTCCCGCTGCTGGCTGACGAGCACGAGCCCGCCGATCACGCCGACGATCAACAACGCGAGAAGGATGGCGACTTCGGTCATGGCGCGGCTCCTACTGTCGGCGGCTCTGCTCGGCGTATACGGACAACGTTACCGCCGCGCGGGTCGTTCCCTCTGGCGTGTGGTGTCCGAATGTCGCGAGATCGCGGCGTGGCAGTGATCACTCAGTTCGGATGTCTTCCGGCGCAGTTCGTGGCGGTACCGTAAACCCATGCCAAGGTCGGTGCGATCACGACTCGCGAGGACAGCGAGGACACGGCCGCCAGCCGCGCTCGCCTCGCTCAACGGCGTGGTTTCCGAACGCCTTGCCGACCTGCTGGACAACGACCCGCAGTTCCGCGACGCCGCGCTCGAAGTCGGCCTTATCGACCAACGCTGGCTGGAGGATCCCGCCGCGCGCCCGCTCTCACGCGTGCCTCCTGCCGAGGTCATGCGGCGGTTCCTGGAGCGCGCCGCCGAGAGGAGGCCGTCCGTCGTCACCCGCCTGGGGTTGACGACCGTGCAGGCGCTGTCATCGCTGACGCGCTCGCCGAAGGCCGACGAGGTGCCGTCCACGGTCACCGTGGTGTTCACCGATCTGGAGGGCTTCACCAGCTACACCGCCCGGCACGGCGACGACGCCGCGCTGACCCTGCTCGCTGAGCACTATCGGGTGGTTGGCCCGATCGTGCGGCGCTGGGGCGGCCGAGTGGTCAAGCGCCTTGGCGACGGCCTGATGCTGGTGTTCGACGATCCTGGGTACGCCGTTCGCGCCGCTGTTGAGCTGGTCGACGCCCGGCCCGATGCGCTGCCGCTGCGTGCTGGAGTGCACCACGGCACCGTCGTCGTCACCAAGGACGACCTGTTCGGGCACGCGGTCAACGTCGCAGCCCGCGTCACCGATCTCGCCAAGGGCGGTCAGGTGCTGGTCAGCAGCGACGTCCTCGATGCGGCGGGGGAGATCACCAGCGTCGCGTTGTCCAAGCGGGCGCGCAAACGCGTGAAGGGCGTGCCGGAGTCGCTGCTGGTGTATCGGGCCAAGGCTGTCGGGCGTCGGCCGTAGTCGTCCGCCGCATGGGGCGTTGCCTCGCTGAGTTGATCAACCACCCGCGTGGTAGGTGCGGCGTGGCAGGCGGAACGGTGCGGACGCCGTCTGGCCTCGCGCAGCAAGTTGATCACGTCTACTCGCGCTGTTGCTCGCAAAACCGGACGAACCGGGCATATTCGCGCAACAACACGAGTAGAGGTGATCAACATCGCCAAGCGCGTCACAAAAAACTGTCGGGGTGACAGGATTTGAACCTGCGACCCTCCGCTCCCAAAGCGGATGCGCTACCAAGCTGCGCCACACCCCGTGTACGTACAGAGCGGGCGACGGGAATCGAACCCGCACCACCAGTTTGGAAGACTGGGGCTCTACCATTGAGCTACGCCCGCGCACCCGGCTGTTGCCAACCGGCGCTCCGACAGCTTAGCGGGTACGGCTAGCGCTTTCTCGCACCGGTTCCCGGTGATCCCAGCCACCCGGCATCCTCCCCATCACCGCGACGTGATCTGCGGAGCCGCTGACCCCCGCGGGTAGCTGGCACACTGATCGCATGGCGTCGATGCCTGGCAAACGAGATGTTCATGTTTGACCGGGACGGAGTGCTGCGCGCAGGTCAGACGGCCTGGGCCGTGATCGGCATCGTGGTGGTCGCCGCTGGCGCCTACTACGCCCTGTCGTCGGTCGCCGTGCTCACCGTGCCGCTGTTGCTCGCGATGTTTCCCGCCGCAGCGCTCACCCCCGCCGTCGCGTGGCTGCACGCACGTAAGGTGCCACGCTGGCTGGCGGCGGTGATCGCGGAGATCGGCGCGCTCGCCGTCATCGGCGGACTGATCGCGGTGGCCGTGCCGCTGTTCGTGGCCGAGTTGCCCTCACTGGTCGACTCGGTCACCCGCTCGTTCGCCGAGCTGCGATCGCTGGTCAACGGCCTCCCCATCCTCCCGTCGGACACCAGCCTGCAAGCGATGGGCGAGCGACTGCTGCAACGCTTCACCCAGGGCGACGGGCTCGGCAACGCGTTGGGCATCACCCGAAACATCGCCGTCGCCACCGCAAGCATCGTGCTGCTGCTCGTGGCGCTGTTCTTCTTTCTCTACCAGGGCGGCTGGCTCGCCGGGGGCGTGCTGCGGCTGGTGCCGTCCGCACGCAGGGACGCCGCCACCACCATCGCCACCCGGGTCTGGCACACCATCGGCGCGTACTTCCGGTCGTTGTTCGTCATCGCCGTGTTTGACGCCGTGCTGATCGGCATCGGTCTCGTCATACTCGGCGTGCCGGTGGCGGTGCCACTCGCGTTGCTGGTCTTCTTCGGCGGCTTCTTCCCGTACGTGGGTGCCCTGGTGTCGGGCATGGTCGCGGTGCTGGTGGCGTTCGCGGACGGCGGTTTGGGCATCGCGCTGGCTGCGGCCGCGATCGTCGTCGGTGTGCAGGCCCTTGAGGGCAACGTTTTGGAGCCGTTGATCGCGGGGCGGATGGTCCGCCTGCCGGCATTCGTCGTGATCATCGCGATCACGCTGGGCGGCGCGCTGCTCGGAGTGTTCGGGGCGTTCATCGCGGTCCCGACGGCGGCTGCGGTCGCTCGGGTGGGTGAGTTCGTCGCGGAGCGCAACAACGAGACGTGAGTCATCACACCGATGGCGCGCATACCGTGTCAGTCAACCCCGCCCGGTAGCTGGGCTCGCACTGTCCTAGACTCAGGTTTCGCCCACAACTTTTCGTGGGGCAGCCACTTTTCGTTTTCAAGCTTGAGGAGCATACGTTGAAGAGCACCGTCGAGCAGCTGAGCCCGACGCGCGTGAAGATCAATGTCGAGGTGCCGTTCGACGAGCTGAAACCCAACTTCGACCGCGCTTACAAGAAGATCGCTCAGCAGGTCCGCATTCCGGGTTTTCGTCCTGGCAAGGTGCCTGCTCGCGTCCTGGAGAGCCGGATCGGTCGTGCCCCGGTGCTCGACGAGGTCGTCAACGAGGCTATCCCCGCGAAGTACATGGAAGCCGTGCAGTCCGGTGAGGTCCGCACGCTGGGTCAGCCCGACTTCGAGGTGACCAAGCTCGAGGACAAGGACGTGCTCGAGTTCACCGCCGAGGTCGACGTCCGCCCGGAGATCGACGTCCCCGACGTCGAGGACATGTCGGTCAGCGTCGATGACATCGAGCTGTCCGACGACGAGGTGGGCGAGCAACTCGACGAGCTGCGTGCCCGGTTCGGCACCCTCACCGGCGTCGACCGCCCCGCCGAGAACGGCGACTTCGTCTCCATCGACCTCTCGGCCACGGTCGACGGCGATGAGATCGAGGACGCCAGCACGAGCGGGCTGTCCTACGAGATCGGCTCCGGCCAGCTCGTCGACGGCATCGACGAGGCCCTGATCGGCGCGTCAGAGGGCGAGACCAAGACGTTCACCACGAAGCTGCTCGCCGGCAAGTACGTGGGCGCTGACGCCGACGTCAACGTCACCGTGCAGTCCATCAAGCAGCGCGAGCTGCCGGAGGCTGACGACGAGTTCGCGCAGCTGGCCAGCGAGTTCGACACCATCGATGAGCTGCGCGACGACCTGCGCGAGCGGCTGACCCGCGTCAAGCGGATGCAGCAGGGCGTGCAGGCCAGGGACAAGGTGCTCGACGCGCTGCTCGAGTCCATCGAGATCCCGCTGCCCGAGGCCGTCGTGCAGGCCGAGGTCGACAACCGCAAGCACGACGCGCTGCACGAGCTCGACCACGACGAGGACGCGCTGGCCCGCTCGCTTGAGGCCGAGGGCAAGACCCTCGACGAGTTCAACTCCGAGACCCGCACCGAGGCGGAGAAGTCGGTGCGCACCCAGCTCCTGCTTGACGCCATCGCCGAGGACCAGAACGTCCAGGTGGACGACTCCGAGCTGACCGAGCGCATCATCTACCAGGCGCAGCGGTTCGGTGTCAGCCCCGACGAGTACGTGCAGCGGGCGCAGCAGTCCGGCCAGCTCGGCGCGATCTTCGCCGACGTCCGCAGGGGCAAGGCGCTCGCGTCGATCGTGCGCAAGGCCACCGTCACCGACGAAAGCGGCAACGAGGTCGACCTCAGCGAGTTCTTCGGCGCTGACGGTGCCGACGAGCAGCCGGACACGGTCGAGGGCGAGGCCGTGGATGTCGCCGATGAGGCCGCTGACGAGGCCGCCGAGTCGGACACGAAGGCATAAGTCTTCCACCGATCGGTGACGCTCTGAGCGAACGCGGCGCGAAACGGGCATGACGAGGCCGTCACATTCGTTAGTGTCGGTTGCAAGATCGCAGGTACTTCACAACGCAAGTCCACAGTGGATCTTCGGACCGGTGCCCGGTCGCGGAGACACTGCGGAGAGAAGGCAGGCAGACGTGACGC